>JAATFQ010000048.1 GCA_015655115.1 Sphingobacteriales bacterium | reverse complement strand
TTCGTTGTGTGATTTGAAAAATCATGATGGTTTCATCAGGATATATTTGTTTTTTAATGGTCATGAAGCTATCATGATTTTATATTCATTTCGTTGTGTGATTTGAAAAATCATGATGGTTTCATCAGGATATATTTGTTTATAAACGTTATGAAGCTGTCATCACTCTAATATACTAACCTAATTAATACTACTGTCTACTAATTGTTCCAATCATAAGGAATAAATCAATGGTCTATATAGCAATACGGATTTTTTTAAACACCGGGGTACTAATTAAGCATTCGGTATTCATTTGGTGAATACCCTACGTGTTGCTTAAATGATCGTGTAAAATGCTGAGGATATTTGAAGCCCAGCTCATAGGCAATCTCACTTACCGACTTAGTAGTGTCGAATATTTTCTCCTTGGCAATGTCCATTGTTTTCAATTGAATATATTCCTGCGGAGATTTGCCGGTTTCCTTCTTGATCAGGTCGCCGAAGTAATTCGCTGAGAGGTTTAACTGATCTGCACAATAACCTACGGAAGGCAAACCGATCTCTTTAGGTTTATCAGAATTGAAATAGCTATTCAGCATTTCCTCAAATTTTTGCAATAATCCTTTGTTTACATTGTCGCGTGTAATGAATTGACGGTCATAAAAACGGACACAATAGTTAAGCAATAGCTCGATATTACTTGTTATCAATATTTTACTATGCTTATCGATTCCCCGTTCCAGTTCATGCCTGATCTTATCATAGCAGTCAAAAATGATCTTCCGTTCGCTTTCAGATAAGTGAAGTGCCTCATGTACTTCATAAGAAAAGAAATTATAGTCAGCAATATGACGGCCAAGTGAAGTGCCTTTGAGCAGGTCGGGATGAAATACTAGCGCCTGGCCTTTCGGCTGATAATACTCGCCATTGTTTTCTACACCGATCACTTGTCCGGGGCCAACAAAGACTAAAGTGCCTTCTTCGTAATCGTAATAGTTACACCCGTAGTGCAGGTCGCCACATTTAATCTCTTTAAGAAATACAGCATAGAAGCCGTAATTAGACTTGCGGTTCAACCTTTGATCTGCCTTGGAGAGGTCAACAATGTTTACCAGCGGATGCAAGGTTTCATTATTGTTCATCGTATTGTACTGTCCGATTGTATCGATCCTAACTACATTTTCCATATGCTTTTCTTTTATCTTATTCAAATATAAGTTATACCTGACTTGTTTTTACCCGATCAGTAATTATGGTAGGTAATTCAGTAATTGGTATAACAAGCAGCCGCAAAATAGAGCCGACATTTGTATTGGTCAAGTATTTACCATAAGATCAATGCAATCATGAAAAATAGAAAATTAGGAAACAGCGGCTTGGAAGTGTCCACATTAGGATTAGGCTGTATGGGATTAAGTTTTGGCTATGGTCCGGCCGCAAATACAAAAGATGCTATTAAATTGCTGCATGCAGCGGTTGAAAATGGCATTACATTTTTTGATACTGCCGAAGCATACGGCCCTTTTGCCAATGAAGAGCTATTAGGCGAAGCACTTGAACCATTCCGTAATCAGTTAGTGATAGCAACTAAATTCGGATTTGCGGGAGGCGATTCAAAAGCAGGGTTAGATAGTAGCCCAAAACGAATCAGAGAAGTTGCCGAGGCATCACTTAAAAGGTTAAGAACCGATCACATTGACTTGTTTTACCAGCACCGTGTTGACCCCAACGTCCCTATGGAAGATGTAGCCGGAACAATAAAAGACCTGATCAGCGAGGGTAAGGTAAAACACTTCGGACTTTCTGAAGCAGGTGTACAATCAATCCGTAAAGCACACGCTGTTCAACCTGTAACTGCCTTACAAAGCGAATATTCTTTATGGTGGCGCGAGCCGGAAAACGAAATACTCCCTCTACTGGAAGAATTGGGTATTGGGTTTGTCCCTTTCAGCCCTTTGGGCAAAGGATTTTTAACAGGAGCCATTAACTCAGATACCACTTTTGATCAAACAGACTTCCGCAATATCGTACCCCGTTTTTCAACAGAAGCCAGGGCTGCCAATCAGGCAATGGTAGATTTACTAACTAAGATTGCTGAAGAAAAACAGGCAACTCCGGCACAGATTGCACTAGCCTGGCTGCTGGCCCAAAAGCCATGGATAGTACCTATTCCGGGAACTACAAAGATTCATCGTCTGGAAGAAAACCTTGGCGCAGTGGAAATTGAGCTGACTGCCAACGATCTCTCTAAGATAGAAGAAGCTGCCTCTGAAATCCAAATCGAAGGCGCACGCTACCCTGAACATCTGCAAAAAAGAGTAGGAAACTAAAAAATAACATTAATCTATTAAACATGGAAAATCAAGGCCCAAACCGAGCCACTCAGACAAGTAAATTGAGCCATTGAAGAAATCCGCTATTGAATATTAGGTTCATCTTTGTATAATTAATTGTTTAACATAACAGCGATGACAACAATAACAAAAATAAATCTTGGCGAAAACGGCCCATTGGTATCTAAACTTGGACTAGGCTGCATGCGCATGTCCTCAGTTTGGGGAGGCCCGGTAAATGATGAAAAGGAAAGTATCGCTACCATTCAGTCAGCATTGGATAGCGGCATAAATTTTTTGAATACGGGTGACTTTTATGGTGCTGGCCACAACGAACTGCTTGTAGGCAAAGCGATCAAAGGACGAAGGGACGATGCTTTCATCAGTGTCAAATTCGGGGCCATTTTCCACAACGGTCAATGGGTAGGACTCGATTTGCACCCGAATGCTATTAAGAACTTCATCAACTATTCTTTAGTACGATTGGGTATAGATACCATTGATCTCTATCAACCCTGCAGATTGGATAACAGCGTTCCGATGGAAGACGTGATTGGAACTGTTGCCGACCTGATTAAAGAAGGGAAGGTACGTTATCTCGGTGTTTCTGAAATCACGGCAGATCAACTGCGCAAGGCTAATAGCATACACCCCATAACAGCATTGGAAATAGGCTATTCCTTAGCCGATCGCCAGATAGAAAGCGACCTGCTTCCTACAGCAAAAGAGTTGGGCGTAGGCGTAGTCGCATTTGCCAATACTGCCGAAGGATTGCTTACCGGTGAAATGAAAGCACCTCTGGCAGCTGATGACTACCACAGCCACTTCTCACGTTTTCAGGGAGAGAACCTGATCAAAAACCTTGAGAAAGTTGAAGTGCTTAAGGCTATGGCCAGGGAAAAAGGATTCACACCTACCCAACTGGCAATTGCATGGGTAAATGCACAGGGTGATCATATCATGCCACTGGTAAGCATGAGCCGCAGATCCCGCCTGCCGGAAAATATACAGGCAATGGAAATAGCGTTCAGTGCTGCTGAATTGAATATCCTGAATACGAATTTTGCTTCGGGGGCAATACTTGGCGGTACATACCTGCAACGTTAATAGTTAGGGCTTATAATTGGCTATCGCACAATGACCAATATAAGCCCCGCCTATTTTATATCTTTACTTAATGATAAATCCAAAAGAAGTTATCCCTGGAGTACTTTTTTACTCCTATTACTCTGCCTTAAGAAAGGAGAAAGTAGCATTTTTGGAACACAATATCCTGGTAATGCAGGTTTCAGGTCGTTTTACAATGGAAACTGCCAGCGAAAGGTTCTCAATGGAACAAGGAGAAATGTTACTCATTCGCAGAAATCAACTGGGAGAACTCACTAAGACACCGTTAGATGGTGAGGATTATCAAACTATCGTCATTTGCTTGAAAGAAGATTTGCTCAGGCAGATTGCGCTGGAAGAGCAAATAGAAATAGCAGAAAAATACACCGGGCCTACTAATATACTTATTCCCGCAAGTGATCTTCTCCGTGCGTTCTTTAAATCTGTAATACCTTATGTGCACCATTCCGAAGAAAAACTAACTAATGCGGTAGGCATGTTAAAAGTGAAAGAGGCTGTACTATTGCTGCTGTACACAAAGCCTGAACTCAGGGATTTTCTATTCGAATTTTCTGAGCCTTATAAAATGGACCTGGAAAAGTTCATGCTCAGCAATTTTCATTTTAATATCCCTGTTGAAAAGTTTGCGCGACTTACTGGAAGAAGTCTCGCTGGGTTTAAACGCGACTTTCAAAAAATATTCGATATGGCACCAAGAGCCTGGTTACAGGACAAGCGACTGATGGAAGCCCGCCATTTGATAGAAAAAAAGAACAGAAAACCATCTGCCATCTATCTCGACCTTGGATTTGAAAGCCTATCGCATTTCTCTCATTCCTTTAAAAAGAAATTCGGCAAGGCTCCTACTGAATTGTGGCATGACCCAACCTGATATATAGTTAGAGGTCTCCCTATGTAACACAAACGCATTCTGGCAGTCTTAATATAACAAACCTCAGAAAGATGCTAATCTATATTACAAAGAGAACGCTGCTAATTTTAATGCCTGGTATATTAACCCTTAATATGGCGGCAGCACAAGAAGCTAAGAAAATTGATTCCTATATGCAAAGGGCACACCAGTTTGGCCTTTTTAGCGGTAACATTGAAGTACTAGAGCATAATAAAGTAATTTATAAAAAATCATTGGGCTTTATCGATGCAACAAAACAGGTACCACTGACAGATCAGTACCGTTTTCATATTGGTTCAATCGCCAAAGAGTTTAGTGCGGTGGGGATTATGATGTTGAAAGAGCAGGGAAAACTGAATCTGGAGGATAAAGTATCTAAATATATCGCAGGCTTGCCTGCATGGTCGGACATGGTTTCCATTAAAAACCTGCTTCAATATACCAGTGGCCTGCCCGATCTGAACTGGAAAACAGTAAATGGTGATGCAGATAACTGGAAAGCACTGCAAAAGCTGGAAAAACTGGATGCTGAACCCGGTACGCACTATGCCTATAACAACAACAATAACTTTTTACAAAAAGCAATTATAGCTAAAGTAAGTGGAATGGCATTTAATGATTTCGTACAGCAGAACATATTAATTCCTGCCGGGATGAATGCTTCGTTGGTTGATCCTACGGATCAGGATCCTTTGGTAGCAAAATCGTATAACAATAACGGGAAGCAGGATACAATGTTTTATCCGATTACGGGATGGGTAGCCGTAACAACTGATGATTTCAAGAAATGGTCTGATGTAATTGCAGAATATAAATTAATTAGCCCGGAATCAACGAGGAAGATTCTTTATCCTTTCGGTCCGGACGAGCAAGCCGGACTGGGACATGGCACCATGGAAGGAAACATTTTAAAAACCCATGTGCATGACGGCATGAATGCAAACTATCAGGCTTTACTGGACGCTGATTTCAATAAAGGCCGTACAATCATCTTACTAAGCAATAATAAACAAAATAATGTTTACACTTTAAATGATGCTTTACAAGCAATACTGGATGGGAAACCATATGACATGCCTGTAAAATCATTTCTCAATGAAAATAAAAAGCAACTGGACACCATGAGTGCCAGACAGATACTTAGTTTATTCAACACCTTAAAGCTGGAAGATCCGAAAGAATACGGGTTTAATCAGTCGGCCACCCTGAATGAGGTCGGTTATTATTTACTGGAGAATGGCAGAATCACAGACGCAACAGCAATTTTTAAGCACAATACATTGCTTTTCCCAAAAGATGGCAATGTATACGACAGTTTAGGAGAAGCTTATTATAAACAAGGAGATAAGGCAAATGCAATGATCAATTACAAAAAATCATTAAAATTGAGTCCCGACAGCCAGAATGCAAAAAATATAATAGCAAAATTGGAGAAGAGCCTTTAATTTATTCCGTTCCAAAATTCCTGTATACTATGTCTTCTCCACTATACTATCTCTTCCTTTCGCTTATTATTTCTTTACATACAGCAGAAAATTGTCCATGCTAAACAGGAAGTCATATCAAAGAAAAGTGATACGACTTCCTTGGCAATCTTAACCATATAATTTCATACTATTGCCTCCTAATCTATTATCAATCGAAGGGTTGTACTTTTTTGATTAAGCCCGGCATCTTCTTGCCAGGATTAATATTTTACTTCATAAAAGCTGCGATTTTCTCCATCACGTCCTCTCCCCTGAGATTCTTTGCGATAATCACACCTTCAGGATTAATCAGCAGGTTTTGCGGAACAGAGTTAATGCCATACATTACCGCTACCTCATTTTTCCATCCTTTCAGGTCACACACATGAATCCATGGCAGTCCATCGGTTTTTACCGCATTTTCCCAGGCAGGTTTACCCTGATCCAGCGATACACCCACTACTTCAAAGTTTTTACCTTTCAGCTGATTATACGCCTTAACGAGGTTAGGATTTTCAGCACGGCATGGTCCACACCAGCTGGCCCAAAAATCTACCAGCACATACTTGCCTCTTAACGATGAAAGCGTAAATGGTTTACCATTAAGGTCAGTCTGTGTAAAGTCTGTAGCCTTTATACCTGTCTGACGCCTTTTTCCAATCTCAATTTTTTCCAGAGTACGCTTGCCAAGTTCCGATGATTTCAATGCTGCTGAGAACTGATGAAACAATGGCTCCACTTTTGCAGGATCAAATTTACTATCCAGAACATCCTGATTAAATACATATAATCCTATAAATGAATCCAGGTGTGATTCTACAAACCTAATCCTGATATTCTTGATCTCAGCTACGAGTCTGGTAACACTGTCGGATGCCTTTTTCCATGCCTCATCTTTAGGTTTCCCCCTAAATTGATTATTAAGGCTGATAATCGTATTCGTTAACGGCTTAATACTTGCCTCCAGTTCGCGGTCTCCCTTGTCGGATACAGAACCGGTGACAACCCCATTTTTAAGAGAGTCTTTTGCGGTGATCGTAATCCTGGAGTTTTCCAAAAAAAGTGATAAGTAGTCTCTTTCGGATTTGCCCTGTGGTGATTTGTCACGCTTTAAGGCAATGAGGGCTGGCTCTGGCATATCTACTGTTCCCTGAAACTGGAATTTGCCGTTTTTAACAACCACCGAGTCTTTATCTATCCATTTGCCACCTTGTATGGTAGTCAGATAGGCCTTAGCAGGTTCTTTAAGACCTGAAATATTACCGGATATGGTATAGCTTTTTTGTGCTGCCGCCATAAATGGCAACAGCAGCAGTATGGAAATAATTGATTTATTCATTTTTATATATTTATAATTTAAGGCTGTCTTATCTATTGTGTTGGATCTGCCATGATAAAACATAGCATTATAGAAAAAGCTAGAGATAAGCAACCTGTAAACATTGAAGTTACAGGTTGCTTTTAATACTATTCTTAATTGAAAAAGCTATTACATCAAAAACAGTGTAGCCAACTTTCTGTCCAGCTCTTCACCACGAAGATTTCTGGCAATTATTTTCCCGTTAGGGTCTATCAGGAAATTAGTGGGAATAGCAGAAACACCATACAAAACAGCCGCCTTACTTTTGAAGCCCTTGAGTTCAGACACCTGGGTCCACGGCAAACCATCTTGTTTCACCGCACCAAGCCATGCCCGTCTTCCTTTTTCCTCGTCAAGAGATACCCCCAATATGGTAAAATTCTTGCTCTTATATTTGTTGTAAGCCTTCAGCAGGTTAGGATTTTCTGCACGGCAGGGCTTACACCAGGAGGCCCAGAAGTCAACCAGCACATAGTGTCCCCGGAAATCGGATAACTTAACAGCTTTCCCCGTTGTGTCATTTTGTATAAAATCCATCGCCAAGACGCCTGTATTGGTTTTCTTGCCTGTTTCAATGGCCGCGGCAATTTGTTTTCCCAAAGCAGATGCCTTCATGCTTGCGGGAAAACGCGCGAACTTAACCGCAGCGGTATCAGGATTAAAATTATAGGCGAGCTCAAGGTCTTTAAAAACACGCAGAGAAATATAAGAGTCAGGATGCGCGGCAATGAATGCCCGGTTAAGACTATCGTACCCCACCTGGGTTGAACGCATAATGGCACCGAGCGATTTGGTGAAAACAGTATCTTTGCGCTGCTGTGGCGTCCAGGAATTATATACATTCATTACCGAATCAGCAATTCTGCGGTATGGCCGCTGTAGTGCACGGAGTGTGTTGTCATCATCATTCGTAGCAGAACCTTTCACCGCAGCGCGCCAGATAGAATCCTTCGCCATTATCGTGATGTCTGAATTTTCAAGATAAAAACTTAGTTCGTCGTGTCCAGTACGTTCGGTCGTCACTACTGCATCATGTTTAAGCATGAGTTCTGCCGCAACGGGAGAACTTAATTTCCCCACAAAGGTGAACTTACCTTTATGTAGTATGGCAGAGTCGGTAATTTTGACACCATCATTGCTATAACTCAGATATGCTTTCGCAGGTGCATCCAATGTACCAATCTTTCCATTTATTGTAAATCCTTTTTGTGCCATCAGGCTTAGGGGCAGGCAGCATACAACTGCCAGAATGCATTTTTTCATCATCTGTATTTCGATTTTAACTAAGCGTTTAAATTTGAGATTTATGGTATCAGTGATATGCCGCTGATAAACACAGCATCATATGCTGAGTTATACTTTACAGCTGCAAGTGAGGTAAAGCGCAGATATCTGGCCGTTGTTAACCCGGTATTAAGAGTTTGCATGTTATTAACTAAGTTGCCGGCAAATACTCCTTTATTTACCCAGGTTGTTCCGTCCATGCTGGTTTCTATCTGGATGGATGTCGGATAACCTCCTGAGGTAGGATATTTCAATGCCGTAGGGAAATAATAATTTAGAGCCATGAAGGTTACCTCTTTATTAAAATTGATCGCTACCCATTGCGGCATTTGTTGTGTAATATTACTTACCCAGTATGTTGTCAGGTTATTGGCGTCCAGTAAATTTGTAGGCGCAAGCGTGCCATTCTGTGAAGAAAAGCCAGCAATGGTCCAACTCGTCTTATTCACAAATAAGGGTTTGCCCGTTTTAAATACGTAGTAGAGTACCTGGTTTGTTGCAGTTTCTTCGGCATTGCCATCCACCGATTTAATTACAACCGGTAATACATAAGTACTATATTCTGTTAACTTGGTTTGCTGCCCGATGTTAAGCTGGGCCGGATCAGAAACAAACGCACCTGCCGAAATAAGCGTTGTTGGTTTATAAAAGAGATACGAAGTAGCCGGCAGTAATAGCGCATTGCCATACCGGGCACGAAAATCGGTTATTTTTGTAGTATCTACGGCAAAGCTTACACGATGCTCTCCCGAAGAAACTGTGCCGGATAACACTGCTTTGATATCAAGTACCACCGGAGAATCCTGCAATACAGAGAGCGGCATTTCCAATGTATCCTTACCGGCCACCTGCTGAAATGAAATGCTGCCTCCGGGTAAAAGAGTCCTAGTGTCGTCCTTGCTACACGCCGTTAATAATACCATTAACGAACAAACTATTAATATATTTAATCTATACATTTTCATTAGTATATATTGTTTTTTAAGGGTGATGAAGCTATGAACCTGCCATGAGCTTATTCATTACTTTTTGAAAGCTGTAAGCTCATGACGGTTTCTGATTTTTAGTTATGGATTCTGTGGCATACCTGGGTTAAAACTCAATACCTGAACAGGTATTTGTAAAGTATACCGGTCGCTATGTGGCGGCAGGGTGGCGATAATAGTTCCCTGTGCATCATACCTGTTTACCGTTTCCATCCTGTTTTCTTTGTCTAAACGGCGCATGTCAAGCCAACGCAGTCCATTAAAAGGCAATTCATGGCTTCTTTCTTTTAAAACTTCCTGTAATACATCCTCCTGATCACCGGATTCGTAACGCACATAACTGGCTGTGGCAAACCTGTTTTTACGAACATCATCAAGATGCTGAAGGGCGGCAGACAAATTATTGCTGCGTGCGGCGCATTCGGCTGCGATCAGCTTCATTTCCTGAAAGGAGGTACCAGTATTGGTATAGGTAAACACGGGAGTGATGGCCGCCGGGTAAAACAAAGTAGCGCCTCTTGTGACAAACCGGTAACTATCCGTACTGTAATACAACTTCCTGACACGAAGATCATTGCTTGCAAAAGAGCGCATAAAGTCCAGAGTAGCCGGAGCTTGCCCAATTACCATTCTTCCATAAATAACGTCTGGATGAGTACCTAATAAATTGGTCGAAGGAAGTGTACCATTAAAATCAACCATCACCGCTTTGGTATTTGCTAATGCCAATTCTGCATTTTTCTGTGCTTCTGTATAATTCCGCTCGTAAAAATATACTCTCGCCAGCACGCTGTATGCAGCGGCTCTGGATCCGCGAAACCGGTTACCACTGTTATCTAATGGCAGATCTGGAATAGCAGTATTTATATCATCAATAATATGCTGATATATTTCAGCTATAGTACTCCGTGCCGGTACCACCTGACTTACATCATTTGAGGTAACAAAAGGAACCGCCAGGTCCTGAGAAGCAGTTGCCTGATCGTAAGGTTTTCCATATTCATTTACAAGGTAAAAGTATTCCAGGGCACGCCCCAATAAAGCCTCTCCTTTAAGGCTCCTTTTCTGGGTGATTGTTCCGCCTGTAGCGTCGTCTATTCCTGCCAATACTGTATTAAAAAGATTGATCTTACCATAGTGGTCTCCCCAGAATGCAGGAGGTGCATTGAGGTCAAATGAGAATTGTTGCGCCCAGGTATAGACAAATTCAACCTGTTGTTTTGGAGGCGTTGTGATACTCAAAAGGTCTACATTATCACCTAAATAATTAAAAACGTTGGAAGGCGGTGCAATTCCTAAAACAAGCGTCTCATCGTTTAACCACTGGTCATAATCTGTGACGGTGGAAAGTAGTCTTTTGCCCTTTGGGGTGATATCCAGGTATTTATCGCATCCGGTAAACAGCAGACAGCAAACCATTAACTGAATAAATTTATATTTATAACGTGTCATTTGTATACGGTTTAAAAGTTTGTAAAAATGCCAATGGTGTAAGTAGGTGTCAGGTATGATTTCTGGTAACTTCCTGCGTCCATACTATAATTGTATTTGTTCAGCCCCACTGTCCAGATATTGGAGGCCTGACATTTTACTTCGAAATGTGAAAAGCCTGCCTTTTTTATAAAATTGAGTTTATCTAAACTGTAAGAAACAGTCAGATCGCCTAAAGTGATGTAATCTCCGTTCACTACATACGTGTCTGCAAAATTATAGGCATTGTTGGAATTGGAACTGCTGTAGCCGGCCAGCCCCATTACGTCTGTTGTCAGCTCATCACCCGGCACTTTCCAGTAGCTACCGGCACCTTCCAGTGGTCTTGATAATGAAGGATTAGCCCTGGGTACCCTGACTTTAAATCCTCCATAGTAATTGATCATACAGAATACGTAAAAATTACCGATATCTACCCTGTTACTTAGCCCCGCATTAATGGTAGGAATGGATGATCCGGAATAATGGCTAACGCCAGAAGTGTCACTCGCCATGAGTGCGGCGGTAGCATTCCCGGTGGTGTTAACATTTGTACGATATGTCTTTCCGTCGGCATTCATAATTAAAGGAAATCCTTCATTATCAAGTCCCGCATAACGGTAGGAAAACATAGCGCCAACTGGGTAGCCTTTCACATATCCTAATTCATTGAGTGTTTGCGGACTGAAATCTCCTTTCTGGTAAACCTCCAATACTTTACTAGTATTGTGGGCAACTACAAGTCCCGTATTCCAGTTTACTCTTCGCGTTGCTATCCAGTCGGCATGCAAACCAAACTCCAGGCCTTTATTATTTATTGTTGCTTTGTTAATCAGCGTCGGACTCGTACCAATAGTAGGGTCAATCAATGCGTTGCCCAGCAAATCAGTACTTTTTTTATTGTAATAGTCTACACTTCCGCTTATGTTTCTGAAGATCGTATAATCCAGTCCTACATTAAGATTTTTCGTCTGTTCCCACCTCAGACTGCTATTTGCGTAAGAGAGCTTTCTGAGAGATGTGCTTGCGGGTGAGGTATAGTTATTCAAAACAGAATTTGCAATCACCTCGGGAAGAGACAACTTGGCCACGTTACCATTGAAACCATATGCTGCACGCAGCTTGAGCTGATCAACCCAGTCAACATTCCGCATAAAATTTTCTTTATGGATATTCCATGCAGTTCCGACTGACCAAAGTGGCTTGTATTTATACTTTGGATTGGTACCAAAAAGATTGGACTGATCTATACGAATGCTACCTGTAAGGGAATAGGTATTCTTATAAGAATAGACAAGGTTTGAATAAGCCGACAAAAATCTGTCTTCCGCATACTGCTGGTAAAACATGTCACTGAATGCATTTTGCAAAGGGGCTCCAAGAAGAAATGTGCCTCTGACGGCCGCGGTGTTGATAGTAGCGTAATCTACAGGTTGCTGCAGCAAGGTTTCATCATTATAACCGAAGTAAGCAGCAGCATTACTTTTATTGATAAGATCTCTTGCTTCTGCCCCTAGTATCGCATTGAAGGAATGTACGCCAGCTATTGTTTTATTATAATTCAACTGCGTACGGGCGGTATAACTGGAGGTATTGTCATTCTCCTGATTAAGATACCCACCCTTTGGTATGTAATATTTGTAAGTTCCGTCTGTATTCTTTACCACATAACTGTTAATATATTGCCTTGCTTCAGATGAACGTTCAGATGCATAATGCCGAAAATCAGAACGGGAGGTTTCATAAATCCCTCCGAATGACAGGTCTAGCCCGCCACCAATGATATATCTGAAATTAGCGGTTATGCGATTATTAATAGTACGCGTTTTATTGTTCATTTCATTTACATCTACCAGCGGATAATATAAATTATCGTCCATCCCCTGAGACATCATGAAATTGTTATAAGATGGGGAAATTCCCGATTCCACAATTGAGGCAGGATTTCCGTTAATATCCTGAAAACGTGCATAGGGAGCAAACGAAGTGATGTCAGGCACTGGCACGCTGTTATTACGCTGCTCCTGATAGTCTGTTGTCAACTCCAGGGAAAGCCGTCTGGAAAGCTTCAATGTGGTACGGGCAGAAAGAGAGAACCTGTTATTATCGTTCTTTATTTGAGAATCACCTTTACCTGTATAATTGGCTGTAATATAATATAGCGCATTTTCATTTCCTCCCGATACATTTAAATTGTATGTTTTAGTTACCGCCGTACGAAGAAACAATTTGCTGTAATCGTCTATATTATCATAGTTAGCCAATTCAGCATAAGAGTTAGCGGCCTGAGCAGGTGTAATCATATTAGCGGCAGACTGTGCCAATATATAATATGGTGCGGAACGTTGTACGGTGCCGGCACTGGCCGTGGCTAATTGGCTCCATGTACCCTCATTAACAATTGTTGCCTGAGTAGTTCTCTGATAATTTGTAACAATAGAAGAGGCATCGTCTGCCCATCTGTAACGATTGTAATCTTCTTTTGGCTTAATTCCTGTAGTTGCCCTGAATGCAAACTTTGGTTTGCCTGCAGAAGCCTGTTTTCTTTCGATAACAATTACACCGTTAGAAGCCCTCACACCGTACACTGTAGCAGCAGCGGCATCTTTGAGGATAGTTACAGATTTAATCTCATTCGGATCAATCATATCCAGTGTAAGCTCTGTAGGATATCCGTCTATTACAATTAAAGGGCTTTGATTAGCCGACATAGTGGATATACCCCGGATATTGAATAAAGGCCTGGAGGTAGAACCGGTGCTGCCAGGGATAGTACTGGTAAAAGATACATTATTGTTAATCATCAGCCCTGGTAACCTGTTCGCCAACCCATCCAGAAAATCAGTGCTGATACTGGATTCATACTCTCTGGTGCTGAGCTGTGCAACAGCGCCAGTACTTTGTTCCGGCCGGATGCGCTGGTAACCGGTATTTACTGTTACCCCGACCTCCTTCAGATCTCCAACTGCAATATCCATCCGGATTGTCCCAAGGTCTTTGGAAGGTTTAATCTCTTTCGTTTTGTACCCTGTGTAGGTGATAACCAATACAGCATTCTCTTCCACATCCTGCAGAAAGAATGAACCATCTTTCCCGGTTCTGACGCCTAGCTTTCTTCCTTTAACTATCACCGTAGCCCCTGCCAGTGGATCGCCGGTTGCCGAATCCACAACTTTACCCGAAACATCAATTGACAGCAGCCGGTCTACAATATTCTCAATCAAGCCTTTGGGCTTTACCTTTAAAGTGACTGTATTGTTATTGATTTCATAAGCAATGTGCTGATTTTCGAAAATCTGATCCAGCACCCTTTCGAATTCTACATCCTTAACTTTTATGTTTACTGATTTTGCTTTATCGAGAAGTTCTCCTGGCACAACAAAATTATAGCCGCTTTGCTTTCTCAGGTCCTTGATGATATCTTCCAGCGAAGCATTGGATTTGTTTAAACTGATTTTCTGTGCAAAGCCAGAAGCACTGACCTGCATGATGGCAGCTATTAAAATAACGGTGGTTAATCGCATTATCAGCCAGATTTTATAGATATACCTGGTCGGTACACCCGGTTTCATGTGTATTTTTTTAAACACTTCATTTAGATTATGACAAGGATTTAGCGGCCAAATGAGAGACCGTCAATATTGCTTTAATGCGCATTATTGCCTAAATTTGTTTGTCTGGTTTATTGCAGATTGCCTCTGTGTCGAAACTTCGGGCATTTGCAGTTCAGTTGATAATTCATTATCGAGGCCGGTATACCATATCCTGAGTCCAATCGGGGTATGGTTTTATAATCGTCTCTGATTTAGTTGTTTTAGTGCTTCTTTCGTATACTTTTCCTCATATGGTTTTGGTTTTATTGGTTTATAAATTGACTCTTATCCTCAGGAGGCTAAAGCCGTTAATTAAATGCAATGGATATTCATATTTCCTGATCAGGCTAACGGGATACAAAAATCTTTCTTCCCTCAATTTTAAAATGTACATTTCCTGTTGCTTCAAGTGAAATCAACACTTTTGATACGTTATCAAAACGTGATACTGATCCCCAAAAGGTACCAGCGGTAATTTCTTCCTTATAAATAACCTCAACATTATACCAGCGTTCTATAATCCGCATAATTTCTTTGATATCGAGACGGTCAAAAATGAAATTATTGCTTTTCCAGGCTACGGCCAGTTCAGTATCTACTTTACTCAGTTTAATATCTCCACCAGCATTCACAGCCTGAATCCCAGGCACCATAACCCTGGTCTGTCCATTCTCAGATACTTTAACACTGCCTTCAAGTAACGTTGTCCTAAACACCTTTTCGTCCTGATAGGCATTCACATTAAAATGAGTACCCAAAACTTCTACTTGCTGATTTCCACTCTCCACAATAAAAGGATGAGCTTTATCCTTGGCAACCTCAAAATAAGCTTCTCCCGAAAGCTTAACTCTACGTACTCCATGCTCCGTCAAAGCGGCATTGTAGGTGAGGCTGGATGCTGCATTCAGCCATACTTTCGATTGATCGGGAAGGGTTAGAATATAGGTTTCGCCTTTTGCAGTACTTAAAGTATTGATCTCGTCCGGATCGCCCTGATTAGATTTAATTTGATATACAACTTGCCCATCGGCAGTTTTGGTGATGGAGATACCCGATTCCTTCGCAATTTCCCCATTAACGGCATCGCTTAGTCTGATCTTTTTCCCATTAGCTAAAGTCAGCGTAGCGCCAACTTTTCCAGGTGCAATGTCATTTGCGAGTAAATGGCTACTATTACCATCTATTCCCTTATTATTATTGAAGAAATAAACTCCGAAGACAATCAGGACGACAGCGGCGGTAATTGCAATAATGCGGGGCCACAATCGTATGGTACTTTTTTCAACCGATGTTTCCGGCAACCTATACACCTGATGCTTAATCTTATTCAATGTAGTCTCCCATGCAGGATCATATTGTTCCTCGATCGCCGTATTATCGAGTTCCGAGTTTAAAAGACTGATAATTTCAGCATCATGTTTATTTTCGCCAATTAGCTGAAAAAGATGTTCCGTTTCCGCTATGGAAGCCTTTCCGTCAATGTATTTTGCAAATAGTATTTGAATAGATGATGAGTCTGTTTGCATTTTCTTATCGTTTATTAGCGCAGGATTTATGCGGCTGTTTAATCGATAAGTACAACAAAGTTCTGCATAGGACTACTCAGAAAAACAAAAAACTTATAACCTACTGTTATACAGCAGAATAATTATTGAACCAGTCAACAGCCCCTTACGTTTGTCCAGAAAATTACGCACATGCCTGAGGGCGTGGACCATCTGATTTTTGACGGTATTTTTGGATATACTTAGTCGCTCTGCAATCTGTTCATGGCTTAATCCTTCATCTCTGCTCAACTTCCAAATAAGACGGCGCTGCTCAGGCAATTGTGTAACAGCCATATCGATTGCCTCTACGCTTTCACGTAAAATGATCTGCTCTTCGGTTTCATTTCTGGATGGTTCAGCATAATCTGTGATGCTTTTCAAGATCCTTGCATCGCTGGCAACTTTTTTCAGGTATTTTAATGCTTGCCTGTTCGCGATACTAAACAGATAAGAGGTAGGGTGCTGCACATTTGAAAAAATATGCCTGTTTATCCATAGTTGTACAAAAATATCCTGAATCAGTTCTTCAGTAAGTTCAGGAGTCTTAACTAACTTTTGAACATAAGGAAATAAGCGTTTGGTGTAATGACGATAAATGTCTTCAAAGGCTTTTTCATCACCACCAGCAAGACTTGCAAAAAGCTCGGCCTCATTGATAAGTTTATGAATTATTTTCGCCATTTTTATGTAGTTACAAGAAAACTGTCAAGATATACGCAATTTTATTCAAAAATGTACAAATTTCTTCAAATCTGAAGAACGACTTCTTCTTCTTTTGCTTTTTTTTTGGCTAAATTTCAAATTGGTCGTCTATTTCTCAAATCTTTCATAGTTTTCAATGGACTTTACATCGTCGTCGGAGATCAGCGTATTATAATATGATTCTACCAGAAAATTAAAAGCAATCTTAAATAATTCAAAAGCTTTGCAAGATAAAATCATGGAATCAAAAGGATAGTTCAAGCAAGCATGAGTACATTACCATAGCACAGGAATATTAAATATTCTTCTTAATTTCCTTTAGATAACGATCGCATCATACCCGCTCAGGAGAATCACTTTAAGAGAGCCTGCACTGTCATTTAACGTGTATAACCGTAAATGATTTTTTAGCTTATTGATTAGGAGCAAAGTATTGCTTATTTTCACGATTGTATAACAATTTATATTATGAAACCTGCATAAGCTTACCGCTTACAAACTGAGATGAATAAAGCTTATGCAAGCTTCATGACCTATTAAAAATAATTATATTCTGATGAAAATAAATATAAGGATGAAACGAACATTAACACTGGGGGCAGGCTTTATAGCAATGATGACCTTTCTTTCCATGCGAAGTACTGATGCATGGGTACCTCTTCTGGATAAAGACCTTAGCCAGTGGGAAACATATCTAAGCTATGCACACAAACCGGAATATAATGGAAATATTCCAAAAGATGCCTCTGGTGTGTCAATACCACCTATCGGGCACAATAAAGATGACACTCATGTATTTTCCGTACTGAACGAACCCGGTGGTCCGGTGCTACGCATTAGCGGAGAAATTTATGGTTGCCTGTTTACGCGCCAATCGTACAAAAACTACCATCTTAAGCTTCAGGTAAAATGGGGCGGGCAAAAATATATACCGCGAAAAAATAAGTTACGCGATTCAGGAATATTATATCATTCTACCGGCGAAGCAGGAGTAGACTATTGGCATTCATGGATGCTATCACAAGAATTTCAGATCATGGAAGGGCATATGGGGGATTTTTGGTGCATGGCAAATTCTGCAATTGATATCCGTTCGTATCCGTCTGAAGGCGTGATGAGTTGCGTGGCCGACGAAAAACAACCCTTTAACACTTTCAAATCCGGAGGAGATGCGTACTGTATGCGCGCTGCAAATTATGAAAGCCCCGCTGGCGAATTGACTACATTAGAGCTGATTTGCTTCGAAGGAAAAAGCCTCCATATTGTCAATGGAAATGTGGTAATGGTGCTAAAAGATTCCCGCTATATTACTTCCGACGGACGTAGTGTACCATTGACGAGTGGCAAGATTCAATTACAGAGCGAGGCCGCCGAAGTATTTTACCGTGATATCCGCATAAAAAAATTGAGTACTCTACCCAAAGCGTACGAGGAATTATTTCTGTAAGGCTTATATTAAAAGTCAAATCTATTCATATTTATTAGAGGTGAAGAGCATGCATACAGCATTCATCCAGGTATTGGAATCAGGAAACAACTATTAGTTTGATTTAAACTCAATTCTAAAAGTTGTCCCTTCATTTTCACTACTGTCTACAGTTACATTGCCCCCAATAATTTCTACCTGAGATTTCACCATAAATAATCCCATTCCCTTTCCCGGGTAATTGGAGTGAAAACGCCTGTACAAACCAAAAACATCATCCTTGTTTTTATCTAAGTTAAACCCGATGCCATTATCCTCAAACAAAAGAATTGTCTTGTCAGCCAATTGCTCGCTTTTGATTGTAATACAACTTACTACGTCTTTGCGGCTGTATTTAACACTATTAGAAATGAGATTATAAAAAATACTGTATAAGTACGGCTTAACACAGAATAGCTCATCAATTAGTGAAAAATCATATTTGATACTAAATTTATTCATCAGTAATAAATCACTAGTGATGAATCTGATCTCTTCCACCAATTTAGAAAAACGCACTACTTCCTTCATATGATTCCCATCTTTTATTTCTAAAATATGGTTCATATCTCTAATGATATTATCCAGGCTGAGGGCAGATTGATGGACAGATTTAATTAAAAACAGCCGGTCTTCGGCTGGTAACTCCAGATCATACATAACAGTTGATGCGCCAATTATATTGGCGACAGGAGAACGGAGATTGTGAGAAATGATATAGCTGAATTGTTCCAGTTCGGCATTCCTTTTTGACATCTCTTTAATGATCTGCTCTCTCTCCCGGGCAGTTGATTTTTGTTTTGTAATATCCCATGATACACCAATCATCCTGAGAGGTACGCGGGAATCATTCCATTCTACAATACCAGTAGCCCTAAGGTCATAAACTCGATTTTGTTGATCCACTACTCTAAAACCTATGTCGTATTTTATTTTGCCGTCCAGTGCCAATTGGATTTGTTCAAAAACATAACCTTTATCTTCTGGATGCAATCTGGACACACAGGAATCATAAGAAGGTTCCTGTTCCAAATCTTCAAAATGATACAGCTGATACATCCCTTCGTCCCATTTAAGTCTATTGCTAAGGACATCCCATTCCCATATACCCAAATCGGCACTCTTTGTGGCCAGTTGCAGCCTGTAATTTAAGCTTTTCAGCTCTTCATTTATTCTGAGGCGCTCAGCTGTTTTTTCGCGCACTAAACGGAATTTTCCGATAGCATTATTTACCGCTGAAGGCAGGCGTGATAAGCGGTCTTTGATAATATAGTCATCCGCTCCCTCTTTCATTATATTGGCTGCAAATTCATCGGTCATGGTGGCAGTGATCAAAATAAAAGGCACATTAATATCAGCCAACCTCATCATCTTCAAAGCTTCCAGAGAACTGAATTGAGGGATTGAGTGGTCGGACAATACAATATCTGCCGGAAAATGTACCAAAGCCTGGCGAAATTGTTCTTTATTACGTACGACCAGCAATTCACTGTCCACGCCACCTTTATTCAATTCCCTTCTTATTAATTCTGCATCCAGGGGTTCGTCTTCCAGCAATAGGATTTTTATTTGGTCATTCATTTCATGAGTTATTAGGTGGTTGATTATGCTGCAGCCAATAGATACCGAGGCTATTTACTATCGTACGGAAATCTTCGAAATCTACTGGTTTAACAATATAGCTGTTGGCACCTAATAGATAAGCCTTTTCCACATCAGGATGTTCTTTAGAAGAAGTTAGCACCACTACCGGAATATTCTGGGTAAGTTGGTTAGAACTTATCTGCTCCAGCACTTCCAGTCCACTTACCTTCGGCATTTTCAAGTCCAGCAAAATAACCTTGGGTTTGATATTTACATCTCTGCCGATATATTCTCCTTTGCCAAAAAGAAAATCGAGTGCTATAGCACCATTTTTTAAATGTACTATATGCTTCGCAACATTATCCTTATAGAGTGCACGCATGGTCAACTCAGCATCATGCACGTTATCTTCTACTAGTAAAATCTCAATTTCTTTATTTTGCATCTGCATTTTCTCCTGACGTTCTTTGTGGCAGACTAAAGTTAAACACTGCACCTTCATTAATTTCGGCCGTTGCCCAAATTCTACCGCCATGTTTTTTTATAATCCGTTGAGCCAATGCAAGTCCTACCCCCGTACCTTCGAATTCTTCGGCATCGTGTAAGCGTTGAAATACACCGAATAATTTGTGCGCATATTGCATGTCAAACCCAACGCCATTGTCTGAAATTGAGTAAATTAGCTCATTATCCATCTGTACACAATTGATAATTATAAGAGGATTAGGATTGTGGGCAGAATATTTGATGGCATTTGATAACAAATTTATCCATACCTGGCTAATCAGGGAGGAGTCGGCAAAGGTAGACAGCAGTTCATGTAGTTTGATTTTCACTTTATGATTAGCTATCTGCATTAGTGCTTCCACAGCAAGTTTCACAATTGAATTCATATCAACATTAGTCTTAACAATATGGTTTCTGCCCAATCTCGAAAAGGCCAGCAGGTCGTCTATAAGCACCCCCATCTTTTTTGCACTACCCTGAACAATGGAGAGCAGGCGTTTTCCTTCTTCGTCTAAGACACCATGATATTCCTCATAAAGAATAGTTGCATAACCACTCACTATCCTTAACGGTGCGCGAAGATCATGTGAAACTGAATAGGAAAATGCTTCGAGTTCCTGATTAGCAATCTCTAGTTCTGCGGTTCGTTCTACAACCTTTCTTTCTAAAGCTTCGTTCAATTTCCGGATATCCTCTTCATTTAACTTCCTGATATTATCTTCCGCTTTCTTCAATTCGCAATTGGCAACGATCAATTCGGCTGCTCTCTTTTCTTTTTCTTCATTTTGGAATAAAAGTTCCGCATTTGCGACAATCAATTCTGCAGCTCGCTTTTCCTTCTCTTCATTCTGAAAAGCCAGCTCGATATTTGCCAAAATCAGCTCATCTGCCCGCATTTGCTTTTCCTGATTCTGAAAAGCAAGCTCTCCAATAGCGATCAGGAGTTCCGCAGCCCGCTTTTCTTTCTCTTCATTCTGAAATGCCAGTTCGATATTGGCCAGAATTAGTTCATCTGCACGCATTTGCTTTTCCTGGTTTTGAAAAGCAAGTTTCTTATTAGCAATAATAAGCATTGAAGTACTTCGCCTCTTTGGCGTTTTATATTTTACTGTACGAGAGCTGTTCTTCATTGAACTGGTTAGCTAACACTGTGACAAATCTTAATTTATGCTTGGTAAGATTAGAAATGCCGACGCATTAAGCAACGGCCCGGGGTATATAATGTGATAAAAATAACGTAGGTATAAAATGATAAATCTATTTAGGCATGCTGTAATGTACAATTTATGCAGCATATTAAATTCATTTACACTTTTTTTTAGAAAAAAAAGTTTGAACATATAACAACTGAATTATAACATAAAAATACAGAACACAAGTATCTTCTTTACCCATTGAAATTTATATAAAAAGCCTGAAATCAAAGGATTTCAGGCTTTTTATATAAATCAGAAAAAATATTTTCTTTACTTCATTGGCTAATTCAGAAGGTGCTTAGTTTAAGAGGCTTTCTTCCTACCTCATATATTGCCATCAATAACGGACTCAATATGTTATTGCGGATAATTCCAATTCTGTATTCCCCAATTCCCGTTACTCCATTTAATATGCCTTTACATTAATGTTGTCAATAAAATTGTAGGTACTTCCAGTAATTTTTCCTGTACAATGTCACCAAATGCTTTAAGGTAGGGTTGCTTATTGTGAGCGTCTAAACCTTCCTTACTCTTCCATATCTCATAAAAGGTAAAAAGGTTCTTATCATCCAAACCCTGATGCAGGTTATACAATTCACAGGCCTCCTCTTTTCGGGTTTGTTCTACCATATGCTTTAGGATAGAAATGACATCATCACGGTATTCATCTTTTGCCTTAATAATAGCTGTTAAATGGATTTTCATTGTGTTATGATTTTATAATTTATTTATAATGTGCAACTGTAACAAATTGAATTTGTACAGCGTTGATTATTAAACGTCGCCCGATAAGTTTAATTTCAACTACAAAGTTAACTCCTCTCCAACTACCATAAAAACAATTTAAATCATAGTAATAAATTATAATTATGATAGAGACGACAATCATTCTGCAAATCAATTAGGAGCTGGATCTCTTAAGGGTAAGTATGATT
The DNA here is from genome assembly GCA_015655115.1 of Sphingobacteriales bacterium. Taxonomy (GTDB): domain Bacteria; phylum Bacteroidota; class Bacteroidia; order Sphingobacteriales; family Sphingobacteriaceae; genus Pedobacter. The sequence continues at coordinate 37,649 of JAATFQ010000048.1, read as the reverse complement.
AGTAGAATAACTCCATGTGCCTGTCATTAAAAGAAATACAATATGAGCATTGCCCCATCTAAACTATAAAAAACTTATATTTGTTTCTAAATTTCAGCTAAATTAGCCTTTCATTCTGCTGCAGAAACAGCGGTATTTTTTCCCGGTTAAGTATAAAAGTACAAGTACATTATGAAAAAACACTTCTTCCTATTCCTTTTACTCCTCTCCTTCTCAGGCTTTGCACAGCAAACAATTAACAATTACAAATACGTAGTCGTGCCAGAAAAGTTTGATTTCCTTAAACAAAAAGATCAGTATAATTTAAATAGCCTTACAAAACTACTACTGGAAGAGAAAGGCTTTACAGTTTATTATGATAATTCAGATTTGCCTGATGAAATCTCCGGCAATAAATGTAAAGCACTCAACCTGGAAGTAATTGGAAAAAGCAACATGTTCAGCACTATTCTGACCCTGGTGTTAAAGGACTGCAAAGGAAAAGTAATTTTCAAAAGCAAAGAAGGCAAAAGCAGAGAGAAAGAATATGATGTTTCTTACAACCTTGCTTTAAGAGATGCCTTCAGCTCCTTAAATGATGTGAAATATGAGTATACACCAGCCTCGGATACGAACGATCAACAACCTGTCACCGCTGTTGAATCCGTTGCCACTGCTCCACCTGTTGTTGCTCCTACAGTCCAGACTGCTGTTAAAGCAATAACCGCAGATACCATCAAAACATCCGGAACACTCTACGCCCAGCAAACCGAGACCGGATATCAATTAATAGATACCGCTCCTAAAATAGTTTTAACACTTTTTAAAACCTCCATGGATAATTATTTTATTGCTGAGAACGCATCCTTCCATGGCACAGTTTTCAAAAAGAATGACAGTTGGTTCTTTGAATATTATCAGAATGGCAAATTGAAGGCCGAAAAACTGCTGATTAAATTTTAAAGTAACCTAAAAGGATTAACAACGCCCTCTTTATAAACATACATGCCTGGTCTTCAGGCCGGACTTCTTGCTATGCCAATATTTATCCCAGCCATCCTGTTGCTAATATAATGTGTTTATCACATGCTAACAGGCATAAACTACACAAATAAAAATATTATTCCGTTGAACCTGGAAATGGCTTAAATATTGCACTAATTCTGAGAAAAATAATAACCCATTGAAAAAAATAGTTATTACAATCAGTTATTGAAGTATTTAAATTAAAGACTATGCAACGCGATGTAAAGAGTTTAATTGGTTTCACTATGGGCGCTACTGATGGTGAAATTGGAAAAGTAGAGGAATTCTATTTTGACGACGAAACCTGGACTATACGCTATCTTATTGTGAAAACAGGGGGTTGGCTGTCTGGACGTAAAGTGTTGATCTCTCCTGCAGCATTAGCAGTGCCGGACTGGAAAAACGAAACTTTCCCCGTTAATTTAACAAAGGAACAGATTGAGAATAGCCCGGATATAGATACAGAAAAACCAGTCTCCCGTCAGCATGAGCTGGCACTGTATGATCATTACTCATGGCCATATTCAGCCAGGATAGGTACCGGATTTTATGGCGGCATGGGTATGATGGGAATGGTAGAATCACACATACCACTCGAGGAAATCATTGCAGCTCATGATACCAGGGACTATGCTGGTGACCCCCATCTGAGAAGCACATCTGAGGTTACAGGCAATACACTGCATGCCGCTGATGGAGAAATAGGTGAAGTATATGATTTTATTATTGATGATACAACATGGAACATCCGTTTCCTTGTTATTGATACAGGTACCTGGTTCCCCGGAAAAAAAGTTTTAATATCGCCTAAATGGATTAAAGATATAAAATGGGAAACATCATCGGTTATTGTTGAGATCCCGGTGGATATGATCAAAAATAGTCCTGAATATGACGCTACAAAACCTCTGCCGGAAACTTATGAGCATGATCTTTATACCTATTATGGGAAACCTAACGATTGATGTTATCTTTAATTTGTACACATAAGAAACAGTGATTTACACCAGAGTACGTGATACCATGGTGTAAATCTTTAAAACCACCAACTATGACTATCAGTCAACAGATTACCTGGCTATTACTCCTGTCTTTACCTATTGCATGTATTTCCTGGACGGTTACCCACGAAGAAGTTTTCAGAGAACCCCGGGAATATTGCAGAAGAAGAAGTTTAAACGCAAAAAATATGGCAGTCAGGAAATTTTTCTATCTGTTCACCTGTGAATACTGTTTTAGCCACTATATTACGCTGTTCTTCATCTGTTTCACCCATTATACTTTACTGATTAACGACTGGAGAGGTTATATCATAGCCGGCTTTGCATTGGTATGGATAGCTAATGTTTATATGAGCCTGTTTGCACTTATCCGTCAGGATATATCAAAAGATAAAGCCGAAGTCAAGCTCCTGTTAAAAGATGCCGATCAGCATCCGGAACCTGAAAAATAAAGCTCCACCAGTTTATGCGCTAGAAATTTACTACTGCTCCCCCATCCACCGGCAACATTACCCCTGTAATGTAACGGGCTGCAGCTGAAGATAAAAATACTGCAGCATTACCTATATCAGCCGGAGTGCCAAAGCCATTCATAGCAATTCTGTTCACGATTTTTTCTTTTCTTGCCGGGTCGGTATTTACAGCATTCAAAAACATAGGAGATGTTATCCAGCCAGGCGCAATTGTATTGATACGCACATTGTGTTTCGAGTATTCCGTCACCAAACTATTCATTAATCCGTTGAGTGCAGATTTAGACGTACCGTAGGCCACTACCTTATCCACACCGAAAATGCCGGCCATAGAGCCTATAAGGATGATTGAACCACCACCCTTTTCAATCATCTGTTTTGCACATTCTCTGGTCAGAGAAAAAACAGACAGCAGATTGGTCTGCATAATCTGTAAAAACTCCTCATCGCTGGTATCTTGTGCTGCCTTTTTCAAATGCATACCCGCGTTGTTAACCAGGATATCTATTGTTCCAAATGCAGTATTAATTTCAGCAACCAGCTCAGGGATGTTTTTTTTATCTGTAATATCATTTACGATATATGCTGCACTTTCACCCAATTCAGCTACAGCTGCCTGTAAGACATCCTCTCTCCTTCCGGTAATGACCACTCTTGCTCCGGCCATTACCATTGCCTTGCTGATCCCCAGGCCAATTCCTGTACCCCCGCCGGTGATCAGCGCCAATTTATTTTCCAGCGAAAAAGCTACTGTATTCATCTATAATGGTATTTCAGTTAAATAATCATCAATGAAGTTGAACCCCCAGCCCGGTCCCTCATGCGGAAAAGCATATCCATCTTTCAGCACCATCGGATTGTCAATAAGCGGATCTATCCAGTCGAATGACTCTACACCTACCCCGTTTGGAATTGAACACACCAATGGAACGTCATAGTCTTTATAATAATGCGGTAAAACGGGCACATGATAGCTGTTAGCCAGCGACGCACTTTCACGCCATTTTTCGACACTGCCAATACGCAGCAAATCAGGCTGCCAGATGTCAATCGCCTTACGTTCCAGCAACTGTACCAGAGCCAGTGTATCATACTCGCGCTCACCCATTGCCAAAGATATACCTGTCTGCTGTTTTAATGCCTGATAGCCGTCGAAATCCTGATGATGCAAGGGCTCTTCAAACCAAAAGATCTCCAACTCATGTGCCGCCCTGGCCAGCTGCAGAGCCGCAGGTAAATTCATCCCCTGATTGGCATCCATCATAATGTTGACTTTGTTACCAACCGCATTGCGCACGATTTTTAAACGCTCATAATCTGTATGCCAGTCTGCCGAACCAACTTTAATTTTTACAGCCCTGAACCCCCTGTCTGCATAGGCTGTTACTTCTTCCACCAGCTCATCAACAGAATAGGATATCCAGCCCCCGCTGCCATAAATAGCACACTTGTCCCGGTATGTTCCCAACAATTTGCCAACCGGCTGCCCGAGATATTTCCCCCAGGCATCCCACATGGCAATGTTGATGGCCGACTGTACCCAGCGGTTTACTCCCTGATTACCAAAATACTCAGCAACATCCTCCAGCTTTTGATATACTTTGCCTGTTTCATTTACTGCATAACCTTTGATCAATGGCAGCAGATCACTGAAGGCACCCCTGATGGCTGCAGGAGAATATTGAAATGACAATAAATAGGATTCTCCGATAATCCCATTCTCCAGCTGCAATCTTAATACCAGAAAAGATATTTCATGAAGCGTATGTGTTGCATCTGCAATAGGCTTCTTCAGCTGTGCAGTGGCTTTATATAAGCGATAACTTTTAATATTTATTGAAGAACTCATACTGATAAATTAAGCTTCAAATTAAAGGAAGAAACAGCTGAAGAGTTAAGCCTTTTTTGGCTATTTTACCGCCTTTTAATACCATTTGTTATGGAAACCAGAAAAAAAGTGTTTGTGCATCTTAAGTCAGGCAGAGGTTATAGCCGTGATATCTTAAAAGGTATATATGCCCATAATCGCTTAAACCACTGGGATATCATCTTTGAGCCTGCCTATTTTTTAAAAAATAACCACACCAGAAGTGACATCAGCATCATAAAGGCTTTGAAGCCTGACGGATGTATACTGGAATTTCCGCAGAATGTATCAGCACTCAAAAGAATGGGTATTCCTGTAGTCCAGGTGACTTCCGTTCATCATTCCAGCAGTATACCTTATGTAAAAGGGAATTATGAATCGGACGGAAAGATGGCCGCCAAATATTTTCAGAAAAAGGGATTTCAAAACTTCGCCTTTTTTGGTATCGAAGGACTGGAATGGTCAGAAGCCAGGCATTCCAGTTTTAAGTTTCATGCAGAGGAAGCGGGCATAAATTTCTATTCCTATTTTCTGAAAGGTAATGATGCCGATGTGCTTACTCATAACTTTACGGACCTCAATAATTGGCTGAAAAAACTTCCGAAACCTATCGCGGTACTCTGCTGCAATGATGACTTCGGTCAGATACTAATCAATTCCTGCTCAATGGCCGCAATTAAAGTTCCCCATGAGATTGCTATACTGGGAATTGACAATGATGAACTCATCTGTAATATCACCTCTCCCAACCTCTCGAGTATTTCCCGAAATCATGGTAAAACTGCCAGCAGTGTTTGCAGCATACTTGATGAGATGATGAATGGGACCCGGAAGCATCAGCACTTTATTTCCACTGAAGCGGTGGAAGTTATGGAAAGAACGTCCACAGATACTGTTTCCACGGAGGACAGTGATGTTGCTGAAGCCATAACATTCATTTCGAGCAATATCCGGCTTCCGATTACAGTAAACGATGTAGCCGCTGCCGGAAACTTTTCTTTAAGAGTGCTGAATAGCAGATTCAAAAAACTTACCGGTAATACTATTCATCAGGAAATCCAATTCCGCAAACTATCAATGTTTAAACAACTCTTAAAACAAAATCTGAGTATTAAAGAGATTGCTTTTGAACTGGGTTTTCAGGATATCAGTCATGTCAGCAGATGGTTCAGTCATCTGGAAGGCACATCTCCCCTGGAATGGAAAAAAAAGTACTACAATTAATCAGGTACCTGTTACGTAACATTTAATTTCATACAAAATCCTTCAACTCGTACAGTCATATTCATACGTCATCACAAAGTTCTGGTACTGACCATAGTTTAATTATTTCATCATTGAATAAATGGTTATTTATTTTTATTTTTAATTATAAATACGACGCTAATATTCCACTAATTATTAGCATCTGTTTACTAAAAATAGAAGAGGCCGAAAATCTTAAGAGTAGGCACTAACCATTTATTAAATTTGTTTATGAAAATCTATTTTTCACCGACCATGCTTTGTAAAATTCTGGCAGTGGTAACAATTACAGCGGTAATGAGTTGTAAGAAAACTGAACGGATTAAAACATCACTGAGGACAGCATCTGCCGCAGTTACAAGTGACGCTATAACGACAGCGTCTTTAGCAGGGGCTACAGGAATCCACGATCCCTCAACTATCATTAAACGAAACGGTGTTTACCACGTATGGGGCACAGGCAATCAGATCTATCATCTTACTTCTACAGATCTCGTAAAATGGACCGTGGCATCGACTGTCTTCAGTTCAGGTACATGGCCATCATGGATCAATTCTTATGTCAGTACTTTTGCAGGCACATTCTGGGCACCGGAATGTATCTATATGGGTGGAAAGTATTATATGTATTACTCAGCTTCCATGGGTGCAAAACCCTGTGCAATAGGCGTAGCAACAAGTACAGACTTAACCACCTGGACAGACCAGGGGATGGTTATTTATTCTGATAACAATACTGTTTATGGCAGTATCGACCCTTCGGTATTTGCTGATGCCAGTGGAAATTACTGGATGACTTATGGTTCTCACTTAACCGGTATATGGATAGCGCAGATTAATCCTGCAACAGGGAAAAGGCTTAATACCACGGTTAAAAATATCGCAGGAAGCAGCAGCAGTGAACATGAAGCTTCTTATGTGATCAGAAACGGGAGCTATTATTACTTGTTCTATAATCGCGGTGTTTGCTGTAACGGTACCAGCAGCACGTATTATGTCCAGATGGGACGTTCCACCAGCCCTAATGGTACTTATGTTGACCAAAATGGAGTAAATCTGCTCAGCGGAGGCGGCACAACTGTATTGAGTTCGTCGGGTAAGTATTATGGTCCCGGACAGGTGGGTGTTTATGCTGAAAATGGATATAATTTTGTGACTTATCACTATTATGATGGCGATAATAGCGGCACGCCGACTTTAGCTGTAGGCAATATGGGTTGGTCTAACGGCTGGCCATTTATTACACAAGACTGGATTGCTGCAGGACGTTATAAAATCACGAATGTAAATAGCGGTAAGGTCTGGGATGCCTGGGGATGTACGGGAGCTTCACAACAAGCGATCGCACAGGGTACCAGCAATGGGCTGTTATGCCAGGCCTGGGACTTCACTACGCTGGGAAACGGTGTGTATAAGATCACCTGTGCCCAGGGTGGTCTGGCAGCAGATGTAATCAATTGTAATACAGCTAATGGTGCCCCTCTGGACCTCTATGCCTATCTGAATAACAATTGCCAGAAATTCAATTTGTCCAGGACGGGAAGCGGTAACCTGGTATTTACCCCGCTTAATGGTAACAGAGTTGTCGAAGTGCCAAATGCTTCCACAGCAGATGGAGTCCAGCTTGCACTATTTGATTATAACGGGGCAACATGCCAGCAGTGGACGGTAGGGACTGCTGGACAATAATCTAAGCCCTGGTTAAAATAAAAAGAGAGAGAGAGTTACTTTATAAGTGGCTCTCTCTTTTTATTTTAACCCTGATCACATTCATATCAAAAGACAGTATTAGATCTTGTATCATACTATTTGAAGAATCGAAATATCGATTTTTCCGGATGCAATTTTTTGACCTGAAAAATTAATTTTACGCACCCAAGCCAAAAGCTAAATAGCTCTATAATAGTCAAATACAACAAATAAAGCATTATTATTTAGCATTTTAACATCCACGAACAGGATAGAACAGGACAGATGCCTGAAATTAAAATCCGAACGTAGCACTAAATTATAAAACACACCAAATATGAATGTTATGATTTTGAATCCCGGTTAACCTTTACAGGTATAAAACCTAAACAAAGGATCATTTTTTCCTATGTCTGTTTTTAGATAAAACCTCTCTTAAATTATTCTTTTCACACCTTCAAACAAACCAGCAGAAGACCCAGATAGAAAGCAACCAAGATTTTCAATATTCATTTTTAATACAAAAATGAACACACCATGCATAACCAAATATATTTTTAACCAAATTAAAAGCTATGAACTTCAGTTTAAATTCAGAACCCCTGCGTTGGCATAAACCAATGACAGGAAAAAAATTTCTGATGATGAGCATTTGTGTACTTTCACTTGTATCGATAAGCCAATCATCCTTCGCCAATCTAAATCACGAAACACCTCTCTTTTCAAATACCGGCTCAAAGCTAAGTAACAATCGGCTTGATATCACTGTTAAAGGTAAAGTGTCCGATGAAAATGGAGAAACACTGATAGGAGTTGTTGTAAAAATTAAAGGTACGCCCGGAGGTGCTGTTACGGATAATAATGGAAATTTCACCATCAGGATCCCTTCAAATATCACCAATCCAGTTTTAGTTTTCTCTTATATTGGATATACCACCCAGGAGATCCCCGTAAATGGACGTCAGACTATTAATGTAAAGCTAAATACCACTACAAATGACCTTGATGAAATTGTCGTAGTAGGCTATAACAGGGTTAAGAAAAGCGACCTTACAGGGGCTGTTGCAAGCGTTAATGCTGCAGAAATACGCTCCAGACCTGTAACTAATGCACTTCAGGCTATTCAGGGAAAAGCTGCTGGTGTGGATATAACCTCGAATGAACGCCCGGGACAGATGGGCAGCATCTTAATTAGAGGATCACGTTCAATTGCTGCGACAAATTCACCGCTATATGTAGTTGACGGAATCCCGTTTGCAGCGGGAGGTATCGACGCAATTAATCCAAATGATATTGAAAATATTGACATTCTGAAGGATGCATCTGCGACGGCTATATATGGCTCACGTGGCGCAAACGGTGTAGTGTTAGTCACAACTAAAAAAGGAAAAAGCGGCAGACTTTCACTGGACTACGTAGGTACAACGACTATAGAACAAATTTCTGATCGGACAGAAATGATGAACTCCGGACAATATGTCGAATTTCGTCGTGATGCTTACAGACGGATAGGATTTATAAATCAATACCTAACAACCCCCGTTAAAGGTGAATATCCTACAGTCGCTACTCAGGCAGAAGATAACCGCATTTTCGCGGGGGATCAGTACGTGCTGGACAACATTGCAAAAGGATGGCAAAATGGCACCTGGGATGGAAGCCTGGTTCCTACAACAAACTGGACAGACCTGGTATCAAAAACAGGTATAACCACTGATCATACCCTTAGCGCCAGCGGTGGCACAGAAAAAATAAAAGCTTACGGTTCATTTGGCTATCTCAATCAGCAGGGTACACAACTTGGACAGGATTATACCCGGTACAGTACAAAAGTAAGTGTTGATATCCATCCTGTAGATTGGTTCAGCATGGGTGTTAACCTCACTGCAACCTATGGGTTTCAGAACTATGGCTTCTCAAGCTCAAGCGCCACAGGGCCTGGCAACCTTTATTTTGCAGCTAAGGGAATGTTACCTGTTGCAGTTCCTTTCGATGCTGACGGGAATAGAATTGATCTTCCGGGAGGTGATATTAATATCCAAAGTCCTGTTGGGGAAGAGAATTATAATATCAACCTTAGAAAAACCCTGAGAACTATAGGATCGGTTTATGCCGAAGTAACCTTAATGAAAGGTCTTAAATATCGTGTAAATTTCGGTCCCGATTACTATAATCTATATAATGGAAAATGGCAGGATGCCAAATCAATAAATGGCGGTGGTGGTGTACCCGGATCAAGTAATTATGCACAGCTGTTACAGAATAATAAGTTTGCCTATACACTGGATCACCTGATCTATTACGATAAGACCATAGGTAAACATAATTTTGGTGCCACTCTGCTTCATAGTTCTTCTACTACAAGAGATGAATCTTCAGGAATGGCAGCAAAGAATGTACCTTACGCCAGCCAGTTATGGTACCAGCTAAATTCAGTTTCGGCCCTGGATTCTTATTCCACAAACCTTGCCCAGTCCTCACTTCTATCGTATATGGGCCGCGTAAACTATTCGTTTGATAATAAGTACCTTTTAACTGCCTCTGTCCGCTGGGATGGCGCTTCGCAGCTCGCACCGGGAAATAAATGGGATTTTTTCCCTTCTGCAGCCATAGCATGGCGTATGGATCAGGAAGATTTTCTGAAAGATATTAAATGGATCGACCAGCTAAAATTACGCCTGGGTGTGGGTAGTACAGGTAATGCTGCTATTCCATTTTATAGCAGTGTAGGAAGTTTGCAAACCTTATACTATCCATATGGATCCACTGTCAGCGCCGGGTATGTTTCTTCCGACGCTTCTCTTGCAAATCCAATTCCATTGCCCAACCAGGCTCTCGGATGGGAACACACCCTACAGTATAACCTGGGTATAGACTTTAATCTGATCAAAGGAAGAATCGGAGGGTCTCTTGATATATACAGGTCTAAAACAACTGACTTGCTGTTGCTCAAAAATATTTCAACTATAAATGGATACAGCACATCTTATGCAAATGTAGGAGCAACTTCAAATAAAGGAGTCGATTTAACACTCAATACCATAAATGTCAAAGCCAAAAATTTCAGCTGGTCATCTACACTTAACCTAACGATTTCCAAAGATAAAATTACTGAACTTGCCAATGGAAATGATCCGACCAATTCAAGATTTATCGGCGAAAGAATTAATACTTATTATGATTATGTAAAATTAGGAATATGGCAGAATACACCTGAAGATCTTGCCGAAATGAAATTATTCAATGACAAAATCTTAAGTGAAGCCAGTAAGTTCAGACCCGGAAATATTAAAGTAAAGGACCTTAATGGTGATTATATTATTGATGCAAACAATGATCGCCAGATTGTTGGCCATTCTGCTCCGGACTGGACCGGAGGCATAACCAATACTTTTACTTACAAGAACTTTGACCTTTCTTTCTTTATACTTGGACGGTTCAACTATACTATTGAAACAGGAGCAGAATCCCTGCAAGGACGTTTTGCACAACGTGTGGTTAATTATTGGACCCCTACAAATCCTACAAATGATTACCCTGCACCAAATTATAACAGCGCTGCCGGAGATGCCTATAAAAGCTCTATGAACTATCAGGACGGCACATTTATAAAAATCAGGAATATATCCCTGGGCTATACTTTCCCCGAACTATTTACTAAAAAGCTGAAACTCTCAAGAGTGAAAGTATATGTCCAGGCTACTAATCCTGGTCTCATCTATTCAAAAATTGATTGGATTGACCCTGATCTGGGCGGCTCTACGTTTAACAGAGGTTGTGTTATAGGCCTTAATGTTGGATTTTAATAAAAATATAATGAATACAGATGACTGCTTCACCATAATGTAACAGCGTCATCAACATTTAAAACAAATAAACTCAGATGAAACCGTCATCAGTATACTTATTACAAACAATAATGAATACTAATGCCTGCTTCATGACCTTTAAAATTAAATAGACTCTAATGAAAAAGATCATACATTTATTTTCAACCGCAGCCCTGTTAATTAGTCTGATGGTCATTCCTACGTCCTGTAAAAAGAGCTTTCTGGATGAAGAACAGATCACATTAAGAAATACCGGCAATTACCTTACTGAAGAGGGTCTCGACGGACTTGTTATCGGTATGTATCAAAGCCTAAGATTTCATTTTAACTATACCTGGGCCTATACCACTACCAATTACGGTGTAGATGAATTTACTGTCGGCGGTGACAGAACGGAACAGATGTGGAACTCCTATGATGCCAGTCTGAACTCTACCAGTGCTGATGTGACCAATATCTGGGACAATATGTACGAAAACATCAACTCTGCAAATATTGTTATTCAAAACGTCCCTCAATACTATACAGGAACAAATAAGAATACGCGTTTGGGCGAAGGCTACTTTATGCGCGCTTTTGACTATTTTAAATTGGTCAAACAATACGGCGGTGTTCCCATAAAATTAGTTCCATCAGAAACTATTCAGGAAGAGTTCACCAGAAATTCAGCTAAAGAAGTTTATGAACAAGTTATACAGGATTTCACCCAGGCTTATGATCTTCTTCCTGCTACAACAACAGAAACAGGCAGAATCACCAAATGGGCAGCAGCACATTTCCTGGCTAAAGCTTATTTATTCCGTGCAAGTGAAATTAATAGCAGCTGGAATAGCGACACTAAAACTGCCGACCTGCAAAACACAGTAAAATATGCCGACCTCGTTATCAACAGTGGTGCCCATACCCTGGCTACTAATTTTAGCGACCTCTGGAACTTTACTACCGTTGATGGTCCGAATGAAAAAAACAGCGAGATTATATTAGCTGCACAGTTTTCGAATAATACAGCCACTAAAGGCCGTTATGGAAACCAGGTACACTTATATTATCCTTCCATTTACCAAACGCTGCCTGGCATGCAACGCGATATCCCTGGTGACCGCGAGTTCCAACGTTTGCGTTCTACTGACTATGCACTTGATGTATTCGACCGTGTGAATGACTCCAGATTCTGGAAAAGTTTTAAAACCAGCTATCTATGTAATAAGCCCACTGCCGCCCCGAAATGGACTGCTGCTTATGCCCCTACATCCGCTAAAATAGGTGCATTCAAGTTCGCTGGTGGTGAAGAATCTATTTTATATATCGTCAATGGTGCAGGAGATACGCGTTATACTGCAGATAATATCAACTTTAGAGCACCAAGTATGTATGTCAGGTATTTCTCAGGTGAAGCCCAAAACTATTTAGGCGGCCATGGGAATTACGGCGTTAGCCAGTTTGTAGCCTTATCTAAATTTATAGATGGATCAAGAGATGCTATAACATCTGCATTTGGACAGCGTGATGGTATTTTAGCGCGACTTGCTGAGACCTATTTAATTGCTGCTGAAGCATATGGCAGAATGGGCCAGTTCGCACAGGCAATCCCTTATATCAATAAAGTGCGCGACCGGGCCGCCTATAAGGATGGAGAAGACAGATCTGCCTATACAGACGGCGGTATCGCTTACAAAACCAATGCAGTAGCAAACACAGCAGCATTTTTTTCTTTCTCTAACAAGAATAGTTATTTTGAATCGAACAACCTGACTACTACCACAGCAAGTACACTAAGCAATATGCACCTGAATAGTGAGAGTGACATCTTCAATTCCAACAGAGAATTTTATGATAAGATAGGCGCAACTTCGCAAACAGATAAGTTCATAGGTTTCATCTTAAATGAACGCTCGCGGGAATTAATGGGAGAATTGATGAGATGGGAGGATCTCGCCCGTACTAAAACTCTTGTTGCCCGTACTGCCGCGTTTAATGCGGAAGCCAAACCAGTAGACGGTAAAGATTACCTAAGACCTATTCCACAATCTTTTCTGGATGTAATCAAGAGCAACGGCGGCCCACTTACATCAGCACAAAAAGCTGCTATGCAAAACCCAGGATGGTAAAAAATATCACAAAAATAATAGAGAATCTGAATGATAAATAGATAACTATTTAAACTCCCATTACACTCTCCATATAAAACAAGAGCAGGTTGTCAATATACTTCCTGCTCTTGTTTGCTTTTAAATACACATTAATCAATAAAAGGAGTTATCGTGACGGGCCCTGTTAATCCTGAAGGCATAACCGACCAGTTTGAAGCATCAAAATCTTTGTAATTGATATTGACAAAGTTGATCTCATGATACTTCCGCCATTCAATTTTTCTACGATCCATATACCGGATCCTGTTGGCCATCAGGTTGACCACTTCTATTTTCAAGGTATTATTTCCTTCTTTAAGGTACTGACCGACGCGTGCTTCAAATGGGATGCTCCACAATATCCCTACTTCCTGACCATTAATCCATACCCGCGCACTTTCATTTACAGTATTTAAATTTAAAACGTACTCCTTTGCAGTTTTGGCTTTCAGGTTAAAACTGGTGGTATACACTCCCGTACCTGAGAAAGCATCTAGCTTTTCATCTCCCAAAGCGGTCCATGAGCCGAGATGATCCAATTGCCGGTCTGCCGGAAGTTCCGGTCCACCTTCAGTAAAATGTAATGCCCAGGTCCCATCAAGACTGATGTTCTCCGTCGGTTTATTGAGGTATTGCCAAGGTTTTCTCTTTGCTGCAGCTCCCGCTGTTACCTTTAAAATCAGCGTCTGGCCCGACTTGAGCTGAACTCTCACCTGAAGCTTTCCTGCCTTCAAATTTGTATTTGCATACCCCACAGCTCCACTCTGCGGATCTAAAAGCTGCACATGTCCGTTTCCATTGAGGGGAATATAGCTATCTACATCTCTATCGGTATGATTGACCACATAGTAATATTTACCGCCGTTAATTTTCCTCCTGATAAATTGTAAACCTGAATCGGTCAGCTCCTCACGGTAACATCCGCTAAATTTCAGAGCCAGCTGTACATCATCCGCCAGTAGTATTAAACCCTTCCCAATTTTACATTGCTGAATAGAGTTATCTGCATTTACAAACGGCAGCTTTGCGAGCATGGAACGCAGTTGTGTTCTTCTCACATCCAGACGGTATAACCCGGGCACATCCGCAGGCAACTCCTCAAAGATTACCGTTGCCCCTGCACTGGCCATCTGTATAATTTTCTCCAGTGTTTCTACAGGCATCATCTTGCAGGAAGGAACAATCAGAACCTTATAGGCCGATGCATCGGCTGCTGTATGCAGCATTTTATCAGTTATCACAGTTTTTTTGAGCTGACCATCAGATGCAAAATCAAAAGAATAACCAACCTTTGCAAGCCGGGTAGACAACTTATAAAACGAAGAAGGATGCAGCCAGCGATCAACATCGTGCACTTTCAATGCCATATCCATACCCTTTGCAGTATTCCACACATCATAAACAGGCCAGTATATTAACAGCTCATTATCGGCTTTTCCGGCTTGAAGGACAGACTGACATCTTGCAATATAATCACTCAGTCCCCCCAACTGTGGCCACAAACTATTATTAGGATTTATTTCCACAGCGGCATAAAACAACCATCCCGGCCACGGGATATTTGAAGGAGAATTTGTAGTCCCATGGTAAAAGACATGATTAACACCTGCCAGGAACAGCCTTTCAGCCTCAGGCTTACACTGAGAAAAGGAGGTCTTAAAATGTTCTGTCAACCAGGTAAAAGTTTCTGATGAGGTCAGCTTTTTTCCAGATGTATGCGCTGCAGAAGAAGCAAATTTGCTCATCATAGGATCAGGATCTGTATTCTGAATATCTGCAGGATCACGCCTCAGACCTGGAATAGGAAAATAGCTGGAACCAAAAGTTTCTGTTTCCGGGATATCCACAGCACTATACAGATCAAGCAAATTACCCGGAGAACCATGGGACTGGTTTCTGGTTAATGACTGATATTGATGTGCCCATCCTGTCCATTTACGGGTAAAATTATTGAGCAATAATTCACTCATGGTCTCCCTGTAATCCGATTTCAGACGCGCGACATTTTCTGTACTGGTATCTCCAACAAGTTCTTTAATGTGCATAGACAGATCATAACCTCTGTTTTTCTTGAATGTGCTGAGAAACGTGGGTGTCCATGTAGCGCCAAACAGCTCATAGCTGTCATTAAAGAACGACCTTACACCTTGTGTTTTCCCACCGAAAGCAGTATCAAAGCGACCTAAATAAACACCAACAGAATTTTTATCAAGATGATCCAGCGTGTATCCCTCACCCCCCGGCGCAGCGCGTTTAACCATCTGCCGGGTTTTGCCGGCAAAGAGAGCATAAATTTCCCAGGAACCTTTGCCTGCTTTCCAATTCAAATGTCCATCAGGCTGCAGGAAGGGAAATAAATCCAGAACCTCTCCATTACTACCATAAGCAATTAGTGCCTGCACCCGGGCATCTCCCTGTTTCTCTTCTTTTACCCGGACCGGCTCGCCGAGCTGCTCATCTTCCTTCAATTGATATTGCTGGGTAATTAATTTCGTAGCCGCATTTTCAGGTTTAATCTGAGGTCCGCCAAATGGCCATCCGGTACCTGTATTCATGTCTACCCCCATGTTTAATGAATCCGCTTTTTTCACTGTAAAATGAAGCATATCGATCCATGCCGGAGAAAGAAAGGGGATATACGACTTCTCGAAACCTACGGCCCCGTAAATAGGCGTAATTTCTACTCCTCCCAAACCCGCAGCCCTATATTTCTCGAGCACATCGCTCAGATTCTGTTGACTCACTGCATTTCCCATCCACCACCAGCGTGTCCAGGGTTTCATCTGCTTTTCTACCACCGGCCATCCGCCAGCCTTTGCAGATTTGTTTTGCCCAGCAGCGAAGTGATGCATTAACAGCACGATCAGCAAAACAGGAATAATTCGTTTAGTGTACATATAATTTTAATCTAAATGGAAGACCATGGTCAAAGGGGAACTCTGTGGTGAATGATCAGGATTGGTTTCCATAATATCGGCCATATATGCCCACCATTGCTGAACAATTTCATTACTGCCTAAATCTTGCGAAGATTTTCCTGCCTGTTGCTGCACGGCAAACAGGATATCGGTATCCTCATCTAAAAAAATAGAATAATCACTTACTCCATTCTCCTTTAATAAAGCAACAAGCCCGGGCCAAATCTCATCATGACGTTTTTTGTATTCGGATTTACAGCCATGCTTTAGTTTCATTTTGAATGCTAGTTTCATATGCTTAGTTTTTATTTATAGTAATATTGATCGCAGCGCGGTTATCTCCTGCACTGGCTACCCAAAGTAAGCGGGCAGAGGCATCATAAAACCAACCCGCAGTGTGCTCTGCTTCATCAGCGGTTTTCAGTACCTTTAATTTAACTCCGTTTTCTACAACTGACTTCGGCCCTGCCTTCCCTGTCCATAATATCTTAGCTAAATACTGATGACTGGATGGTTTAAACTTCCCTTCGGGTGCAGCTATCTGCAGTGTTAATGTCTCGGCCGACAGAGAAGATGTTATTTTAGTCATCGCAAAGTTCCCTGTCTGATACTGTGAACTCAGGTTATCATCCTCATACAGGCTATAGGTAGATTCGCCATCCGGAAAAATAGCCAGTGTAATCAGGTTTACAGGTTTCTGTCCGCTATAAATCATCCCGGGCTGCATAGGGAGAATCGCTCCCGCCTTAACAAAAAGTGGGATTGTATCCAGTGGTGCCACCACATGGCGATAGCTTTTCCCCGTATATTTTTCACCTGTCCAGTAATTGAACCAGTTGCCTTCGGGCAGGTAGACAGAACGGGTAACGGCCCCTTTAGTAGTAACCGGCGCAACCATTAAATTGTCACCCAGCATATACTGGTCACCTATTTCATAAACGTTCTCATCATCCTGATTTCCCAATACCAGCGCTCTCATCATTGGCATACCGGTAAGATATTGCTGGTGCATGGTGGTATACAGATAAGGAAATAAGCGGTAACGCAAAAGATCATATTTTTTAAAATTCCTCAGTGCATCTTCACCATATTTCCAGGGTTCTTTGTACCCGGGATGATCCATACCGAAAACCAGGGCAATAGGGCTGAACATGCCGAACTGCACCCAGCGGATATACAATTCAGGATCGGCCTGGCGCTCAAAACCGCCCATACAATGTGACCACGCGCCTACACCAGAGAGACCGATATTTAAACCCGCCTTAATGACCGGGCCAAAGTATTGCCATTCACTAGGCCAGTCGCCCGCAAATATATAGGGGTATCGCTGTATGCCAGCGTATCCCTCCCTGGTCTGGTTGAGGCCCCTGAAACCGTTGAACTTTTCGAACTGCAGAAAAGGTTCCCTGGCATAAGCAATTGGATAAAGGTTATGCAGACGTTCAGCAGTCTTTCCTGTGGGGCCCACCTTCTCACTTTCATTTGCCAGTGCACCAAAGGCACTGCCTTCATCTGTTTTTAAAAATTTCGCTCCTATCTTAGCTACGCGCATTACCCCATTGTCCCACCACCACTTCGCCGCCTTATCATCAAAGAAGTTAACAAACTCACCAGGACCGCCATTTTCAGGGTAGGTATATCCCTTTTTACGTGCCTGATCCAGCAGGTTCAGTTTTTTAGCATTGTCAAATCTGGGCCGTATATGCAGACCTACCATTTTAAAGTTCATGGCATAGAGACTGTCAAACATGGATTTCGGATTAATGAAGGTCTCACGCCATTCAAAAGAGGTAGCACCCTTACCGCCATTTTCACCAAATAGTCTCCAGGTCGAATCTAACCACAACAGGTCTACCGGGATACCCAGCTCCCTGAATTTCCTTGCCAGTCCGATTACATAATGATCGGATGTCTCCTCCTCATGACCCCAGGTTCCGCCACTATACGTACCGGCATGGAGCCCTAAAGCAAATTGGGGAAGCATGGGTGATCTGCCGGTAACAGCGGTATACCCCTTTAGGATATCGGGAAAGGTGGGGCCATATATAAAATAATATTCCAGCTCTCCATCTGCTGCTTTAAAGCTATACTGGTCTTTCTGAGCAGCCCCCATATCCCATTCTGTAGCAAAAGAATTATGAAAAAAGATACCGTAACCACGCGTACTCATGAAAAATGGCACAGGGCAATAGTTAGCCTCTAAAATATTGTAAGCACCAACGGCATGCGGTAATCCCTTGCCACGCCCCACATTCAACCGCAGGTTTTTACTGCGGCGATCCAGGAAATCCATGCGCTCGCCAAAGCCAAAGAAATGTTCATCGGCCTGAAGTTTTTTAGTTACGCTGATCTCAGCAGCCTCCCTGAGCATGGAGCCCCCGGTATCTGCACTTAACAGCTTCCCTTCCGGATCAAAAACCTCAATCCTGAGAGGTGCCTTATAAAGCCTGATCACCAGTTTTGCCGTGCTGATCAGGAAATGATCCTGCAGCTCCTGCACTTTCGCTGTCACATCCGGCCATTGATAATTAACTACCATCAGTTTTTCGTCGCTTTCAAACTGCCCGCTCCAGCTGGTCCTTATCCTGAAAATTTCCGGCGTACACCACTCAAACCTCAGCTGCCCGTTTGCAGTGTTAAAGAAAATCTGATTGGCTTGTTTTTTAAAACCTGATGTATAATTGCCAATGGTCTGTGCACTGGCAATTGAAGAAATGAAAAAGAGAGTAATAGCTAATGTAAAGAATCTTCTATCCATGATTTTGTATCTCAAATTGATTAACAACCATCCCGGGGTCGAGTAAATATATCCTGACGATAAACTTACCGGGACCTGCTATCTGATGCCTGGTTACCCCCGGGGCATATCCCTGCAGTACATTTTTCCGCAAGGTACCATTTTCAGATGCCGGCTAAATGTTGATTACTTGTGGCTTGTCGCCGTTTACAGAAATTGCATACCGCACTTTACTCCCCCACATTTACGCTTTGTGCAAGCAGGCATTTAAAATTAGCCCTTATTTTTGCAGTTTGTAAACTTCTGTACCGGCGAGTAAAAAGCAGCCCAAACCATAATCTTCAAAATCGGGAGTGCTGGTGTACCCAACAGGCTGTCCGTCTTTAGGCTCTTTTCCTGTCCCTTGCAGATAACCAAGGGAACCATCTTTCCGCACAGCTTCCTTAGTCATACCTGCCCAGGCTTTAGCAATAACGGGTGTATATAGCGCCTTATCCAGGATTCCCTGGTTAATACCCCAGGCCATTCCATATACAAACAAGGCTGTACCTGATGTTTCCTTGCCTCCGAAATGAGTGGCATCATGCAAACTCACGTTCCAAAATCCATCAGTACGCTGAAGCGGAACAAGTGCCTTGATCATTTCATGATATGTTTTTAAATACTCTTCTCTGTGCGGTGCGTTCTCCGGCATAATTTCCAGTACCCTCACCAGTGCCGCAACCACCCATCCGTTACCTCTCGACCAGTAACAGTCTTCGCCGTTTGGTTCTTTATAAGGAGGTACAAAGTCCTTATCGCGCCACCAAAGGCTATCTTTCGAATTGTATAATCCACCGCCCTCAATATTTTTACTGTGCATGTACATTTTATACATATATTCATAATAGGCGTCATCTTTATACAAGTGTGCAAGTCTGGCGAAAACAGGCATTCCCATTTGTATAGCATCAATCCAGGTCCAGTCGCTCACTTTCCCGGATGCCATCATCAGGTCTATCGAAGCCTTGATATCTTTTATCCGTTCCGGTTTCGGATCGATATTATACAGATCAATATAAGTCTGCCCACAGGCCTGGTTGTCTGCGTTGCGCGTTTGTATACCACCGGCTAAGCCCCATTGGTGTTTCTCACCCCATTGAACAGCATAATCATAATATTCTTTTTCAGGTCTGATCGTATAGAGTTTCATCAAACCTTCATAATAAATTGCCCGCGTCCAGATGTTACTGGGCCTTTCTTTATTTGTAATTATAGTTTTTCCGGCGTCAGGCCACTTATTCATGAAATAGGCATTCGTTTGTTTCAGTACTTTCAAAATCTTTCCTGATGAAGGGATTTTTTGGGCAAACAACAGTTGAACGGTACATCCAAAAAGGAATAAGGTGGTCAGCATAAATCTTTTCATGGCTATTATTTTATAAGGTTTTGCGATATATAATCAATTATGTTTTTGTAATCAATATTTTAGTTATAGTCAATATCTTAATTGGTCTTCAGTTTAGTTTTAGGTTTAAGCTCATCAGGGCTATCCTTCGTAAAGGTGTTGAACTGCTCCCTGGAAGGCGTTTCAAAAAGGTCCTTCACTGTATTGAAGCTGATCTCAAACTTTGGATGAAAGCGGTCTGATTCCATATACTGCTGCAGGCTGAAGTATAATTGGCGCGCTGCGGGCAGTTCTTCCATATCCGGCTTTAAATCAGCACTGGAGACCAGCAGTTTACCCTTACCTACCCTGGCCTCAAAAATCATCGCCAGACGGCGGTTTAAAAACCAGGTGTCTATAGGCTGCACCAGTGGTTTAAACCCTTTAGGAAAATCCTCGAGGTTCATCACCTGCGCCTTGTTTACAATTTCAAACCACTGCATATCGCTATAAAAGGAAGTCGGGAAATCGGCAAATGCCGGATGTGAAGGATCACAGACAAACCCCAGGGTATGCGGCGGTCTCATTTTGAACCATGAGGTGTTCCAGAATACAGGAAGAAATGTTTGCACTACCTCTTTTCCTTTCACCACTTTCCCCGCAGCATTTAAAAACACATTGCCTCCATTGGCCAATATTTCCTTTGCTTTTTCATCCAGGCTTGTGCAGTAATAATAACTAGGTTTAGCTTTTGGAATTTCAGCCGGATAAACCCAAAAATTCCAGTCGTTCAAAAAACCGGTACCTGCAATAGACACTTCAAGATTTAATTTAACAGCTTTTGTGATTGCCTTAAGAGGAAACAGCACATGGCCTACAGGAATACAATTTGTGACAGGCAATGTTGCCGGACTAAATTCGCCTTTGCCCAGCAGGAGCCCGCGTTCATCTTTTATAGTCCATAACAGTACTGCATTTTCAATAGGCTGTGCCCCGAAATGAGCAACCTCAACCGCCGCATTCAGTGTATCGGCACTGGTAAAAACAAATTTCGGCATTCTCACCAGCGGTACCGTACTGTTAGAAAAGCGCCTGAATTCCTTAGCCGTAACATATCCCTTTTCATCCCAAAAAGCATCCAGCACACCGATCAATGCAGTTCCCTGTCCCGGATAATCATTCAATGACAACAACTGGTAACCACTGTAATTGGGTGTCCGTAATGCTTTTTCTATTTCATTTTTATAACATAACACCTGCAAATGACCGGAAGCCATCAGGAAAGACTCCGCCTGATCTGCCATATCATGGTCCTTTAGATCCTCCTCAAAAAGCTCGAAGTTCTTTGCACGGTATACACCTGTATATTTTTTAATCTCTTTAAAATTCGGAAATACACAGTACTGGCCCATCTCGTGTGCAACAAAGGGCACTGTAAACTGATCTATCTGTTTTGCATAATCAGACAGGCTCTCCGGTCTGCGGCTCCAGTCCAGCCCCCGCGCACCTGCACGGACCATATATTCATTATTCGGGATTACGGGCCAGCTCCCTCCTACAGAAGCACCTGTATACAGACGGCGGGAATCTTTAGCCTTCCAGTAATTATTAAATTTGGTCAGATATTCCACTTGTCTCCCCCTGGGTTCATTGCCGTAGGCCATCATGCAGAAAGAAGCATAATTGCCATAATTTTTTGCCATACGGTTAGTTTCATCGTAGATGAACTGATCAATAGGCTTTCCATCACCTATGGAAGAACCATGATTAGCCCAGCTGGGTCCTTCGGGCTGCAGGTAAAATCCGGCGAGATCTGCCGCAATAAAAGCGGCTTCCGGCGGGCACCAGGAATGGAAACGCATATGGTTAAGCCCATGTGCTTTGGCTATACTGAAGATGCGCTGCCATGCAGCTACATCCATTGCCGGATATCCTGTTAAAGGAAACTCGCAATTGTTTACTGTACCCCGTAAAAAGGCGGGCCTGCCGTTGATTTCAAATGTTCTGCCCACGGCTTTAAATTCACGCATTCCAAACTGAATTTCTTTTTCATCTTTTAGGCCGTCCGAACTTAACAGGGATGCCTTTAACCGGTATAATGCAGGATCAAACTCATCCCAGGTTAATATATGATCACCCATGGGCAGGTCAATTGTGACAGTCCCCACCCCCTCGCTGATGGTATAGGGAACAGTTACAGGTTTTACTTTCACCTGCATTTTCGTATTGAAACTCTCTGCGGAAAGAGTAATAGTACCTTTCGAAGATCTTCTCGCCATGGCACTGAGGTGTATGTTAACTTTCGCCAGTTTATTTTTCAAATCAGGATATACCTGAACATCATCAAAATAAACAGGAGATCCCGCAAGCAGTAAAATCCTGCCGGCTACCCCATTCCAGTTTCCCTGCGTGTGGTCCGTCAGGCTATGTGAGTCCTGCCCCACATTTATTGATTTGATACGGTTATCTATCTGAAGTGTGATGGTATGTTTGCCGGTCTTCAGAGCAGCAGGCAGCTCGAAATTCTGGGCAACTACAAAAGTGTATTGCGTTCCGATTTCTACATTGTCAATCCAGACACGGGTTTCAGAATGCGGATATTCCAGTGAGAGCAGGATATGCTTTCCTTTCCATCCGGCGGGGATATCAATATCTTTCTGGTACCATGCTGCTCCGGTATAATGTTTGGCCGGTGTAAGCCAGAATGGTAGTTTAAGGTTATCCGCCTTGCGGTATTTCGCCAGTCGCGGATTGAAAAAATAAGAGCTGTCGTAAACACTTCCTGTCCATTGGGTTTTTAAGGTGATATCATCACCTTTACGATTTTCAGCCATAGATCCAGGTAAGATGACCGACTCAGGCAGTACTGTTGCATACCATTTATCTTTCAGGCCCTCGTCATGCGCATCGGTTTTAAAGCGCCACTTTCCTTTTAAAGAAATACTTTGTGCCTGCACTATTCCTGAAAAGTAAGACAGGAAACAAACCACAATCAGCCATTTCGGCAACAGGGATACTCTTATATACATAACAATCTAGAAAAATAGATGTACCGGTGTACATCTTATATTTGGTTATCGGCTATTTAAACATAAAAAGGAAAAAGAGCGTCCTGCGGTGTCCTGCAAAAAGCAACTAAACTATGCGGAAGCATTATGTACCTGCAAAACAGGTGTATATAAACAGTAACATCTTTGCTACGACAGCGAAACACCATTCTGCCGCCGCCGTACCCGGCCGGACCACTTAGTTCAGGTAGTTCTTCAGGCTGCATTTTTCCAAATCCTTCACTCCTTCAACAACAGAAAGTGCATTCAGTCTTGCCCCTTCCTCATTGGTATGGGTATGATCTTTCACGGTAAAAAATTTATTGATCTGTTCAGCATTCAGCAGCTTATATTTATCTTTTATTATTTTATTCAAATTAATAAAATCCACCTGTTCTGCTTTTGCAACCTCTTCCGCCCATCCGGCATAACGGTCATCAGCCAGTTTCACTACCCCGGCGTCGACAGGATTACGTGGAATAGGCGAACATACAATCGGTACGGCTCCCTTAGCCTTTATATCATGGATATATTTGCGGAGGTACCAGCCATAAGTATAAACAGTCTCCTGCTTTTTTTTAATCGGGTTATAGATGGTTTTACTTTCAGGCCCTATACCCTTTATGGTACCACGTGCACGGGCAGTATCATCCAAAGGACTCCCATCGTTATGTCCAAATTGCATCATTACAAAATCACCCTTTTTAATTTTGGCCAGTACCCCGTCCCACAGCCCATTGGTCTGAAAGGTACGGCTGCTGGTTCCACCAAGGGCATCATTCTCAACAGTTATCAGGTCCGGTTTAAAAAATCCGCCAATATAGCTGCCCCAGCCCCATAAAGAGCCATCACCCTGCCCCTTCCCATTTTTCACAGTAGAATCACCAATCAGAAAAAGTGTAGGTTTTCCAGTCTGTTTAAAAATAAGGAAAGAAGAAAAAACAAGGAAGGCCGTTATTAATGCCAGTGGCAGATAATGTCTACTTAATCTCATAGATATAAATTTACAGGTTATTTTTGCTGTGTCTATTTATTTTAAAAGGTAATCTTTCAATCTGCAATCTTTAAGGGCGACGATGCCTTCTGCTACTGATGCGGCATTCAATTTTGCACCTTCGAGATTCGTATGCGTATGATCTCCGGGGAAAAACAATTTAACTTTTTCAGGTCCAAGGGCATCGTACTTATCAGCCGATCTCCTGTTTAGGTCAATAAAGTCAGCATGCTCTTCTTTCGCAATCTCTGCAGCCCATTTACCAAAATCCTGATCTGCACGCTGCACCTTACCGTTTATAAAGATGTTTCTCGGGATCATTGATACCACAATAGGTGTGGCACCTTTAGCCTTGGCCTCACGAACGAACTTTCGGAGGTACCATCCGTAGGTATGAACCGTTTCCACCTTCCCATCGGGCCAGGTCAGAACCTTAGTTTCTTCCCCGGTTCCCTTCAATACACCCCTTCGGCCCGCCTTTGTAGTATCAGGAACACTTCCGTCATTATGGCCAAACTGTATGGTCACAAAATCTCCGGGACTGAGCACCGCCAGCACCTTGTCCCATCTCCCTTCCGATAAATAGGTACGCGTACTCCGCCCGGCCATCGCATTGTTCTCTACATCTATTCTTGTCGTATCAAAAAGCGCGGCAATGGGTGTTCCCCAACCCCAGGTTTCTTTATTGGAATTGCGAACTGTAGAATCTCCAATCGTGTGCAGTGCAGGTTTATGCTGAAACATAAAAGCAGAAGCAATCAGGATGATCACAAAACCGGCAGCCAATTTTAAAACAGTTGTCTTCATTCGTTGATATTTATTTTTAATGATCCACTTTCTAGTCCGTCCGACGAAGCCTTTATCTCGGCCTTGCCCGCATGTTTTCCTTTTATCATAGCCATACATATCCCGCGATAAGCATGTCTTTCTGTCGCTTTATAGCGTTCATGACTCACAACATTACCATTGTCAACGGCATCGATCGTTGCTCCGTCAACACTGAACTGAATGAGATTATCCGCATTTGGACATAGATTTCCATTTGCATCATAAACCTTTGCCGTAACAAAAGTTACTTCATCCCAATTGTTATTCATGGTTAACCTGTCGCTGCTCAGCACAATTTTGGCTGGTGGACCGGCGGTTTTAAATTCTTCAGTCGCCACGACTTTTCCTTTATTCTTTCCTATTACCTTTAACGTTCCCTTTTCGAACGTCACATCCCATAACCGCGGAGAGTCATCCGCTGGTTTGACTTTGGTCCCCAAAGATACACCATTGAGAAAAAGTTCTGCTTCATCACAATTGCTGTACACAGCAACCTTCGCATCATCATAAGTATCAAAATCCGTGGGTGTCCAGTTATTTACCCAGTCGCCGGCACCCCCATTATCCTGCCTGCGCACTATATGCACAACCGGCTGATCTGACCACCAGCTCTGGCGCTGCAGCCCTTGCTGCCTCCAGTTCCCTATTCTGTCAAATAAACCCTGTCCGAAGGTCGTCTCCGGCCAGTCTGCCTCTCCCAGATAATCAAAACCGGTCCACAAAAATTGTCCTGCCATAAAAGGATAGTCACGCAGTGCAAGGTATTGCTGCAGCACATGTGTATTTTCGGTACCCAGTACCTTTAAGTTGGGTTTCTGATTATGAAGTGCCACAAGCTCATTCTCCCGGTAATTTTGCCCCACAACATCCATAGTTTCAGCAAAGCCATTGGTATAAACCTTAGATAAGGCGGGACGGAAAAGTGCCATCGTCACAGGCCTTCCCGGGTCAAGCTGATGAACAAGATCCTGCTGATCTTTATATTTTTTAAACCCTTCAGGACTGTTGAGATCGTCATGGATCTCATTGCCCACGCTATAGATGACTATTGAAGGATGATTGCGGTCACGCAGCACCATATCGCGCGTATCACGCTCCCACCATTCTTTAAAAAAGCGGTTATAGCCCATTTCTCCATTGTCCTTTGCTGCTGTCCAGGTGTCGAAAGTTTCATCCATCACCAAAAAGCCCATCTGGTCACACAGGTCCAAAAATTCAGGTGCTACAGGATTATGTGAAGTCCGGATAGCATTTACACCCGCTTGTTTCAATAAAGTGAAGCGGTATTTCCAAACACTGAGGGGAACGGCAGAGCCCAGAGCACCACCATCATGGTGCAGGCAGACACCTTTTAACTTAAAGTTCTGACCATTCAGCCAGAAGCCGGTAGCTGCTTCAAATTTAAAATCCCTGATGCCGAAAGTATTCAGCTGATCATCGATCACCTTACCGTCAGCTTTAATCTTCGTTTGGGTGGTATACAGCTGTGTATGCGTTAAGTCCCACAGTCTGGGACGGGGTACTTCAATGTTTTGCTCAACCACACCATTGTTCTGTGCAGCAATAGCCTGTGATGACCTTACCGTTTGAACAACTTTACCTTCAGGGTCCAGCACAGCAGTCTCCACAGTAATATCAGCTGATTTGGCGGACTCGTTCAGCACCTTTGTTTGTACCTTAACTACCGCTTTTTGTACTGTAGCGCCCGGAGTAGTGATGTAAACACCCCAGTTATCAATATGCACCTCATTGGTGACCACCAAACGCACATGCCTGTAAATCCCGGCCCCGGTATAATAACGGGATGCAGGTTGTACCGAATTATCGGCCTTCACAGCAATCACATTCGTTTTCCCTTTACCGAAATTAAGATACTTACTAAGCTCATAATTAAAGCTGATATAACCATAAGGGCGTATACCCAATGAATGTCCATTTATCCAGACCTCACTGTTTGCCATCACTCCATCAAACTGGATAGTCACCTTACTATTGGCCAGGTTTTCACCGAGCGTAAAATGCTTACGGTACCATCCTATACCAGCAGGCAGATAACCGCCGCCGCGCCCTGTTGGGTTGGCCTTGTCATAAGTACCTTCAATACTCCAGTCATGTGGCACATCTAACCTACGCCATTTTGTATCATTAAATACTTCCTTTTCAGCCCCAGGAACATCTTCCTGAATAAACGACCACTCCTTATCAAAATTATTGATTATCCTTACCTGTTTTGCAGGATTCTGCGCAAACACCCCCTGCTGGATAAAAGTCGCAACAAATGCCAGGGTTAGCCAGGTTATCTTTAGTCTGTTCATCATCTTTTCATGCATCTTCTTAGTATTTAATAATTGTAATTCAGGAAATCTATTTATTCTTTGGTTCAACTAAAATGATATTGGGCACAGGTGGTTTTTTCATTCCATAACCGAAGTAAAAGCCCGTATGAGGAGGCTGGTTATAGCCATCATTCTGCCAGGCAATACTTAGCCGGTATTGCGGATCGTGCATTAATGTATAACAACGTATTGCCGTCGGAATAGTGGTTGTATACACCCTTAAATTCTGGTTATCCGCTGTACGGAGAATCAGCTCTTCCCTCCAGTCGCCAAACAAATCAGCACTCAGTACCGGGGTCGACTTGGTTCCATTATTAGACAGACATCCCACTGCGGTAAACAGGCGGCCGCCATTATATTTATGAATGTGATTACCATCCAGGAGTTCTCTGGAGGCATCCCCGTCCAAGTAAATCAAAAAGTTTACCGACACCGGCTGTACACCAATACGGTTTCCCTTTATGTCATAAAGCCCTTTTGAGCCTGCCCACCATAGCTGTGCACCCACCCTGGTGCTGTCAATATTGTCGGCCACCCCTCTTCCTACATCCTCATCATCCGATCCATGCCACAGAATCTTTCCGCTTTTAGCATCAAAAACAGCAACGCCATATCCTTTTGTACCTTCTTCCAATTCATGGATCCCGAAAACTTCAAGCCCGGCATGTTCAGGATCGAGATCCGATACATGAATAGCATCACCATGCCTTAATCCTGTAGTATACAACCCCTTTCCGTCATCATTCACACACATAGATCCGTAGATAATCTCATCTTTCCCATCGCCATCCACATCGGCAACAGTAAGGTTATGATTGCCCATTCCCGAATAAGGGTTCGAACCGTCTTTGCTGTCAAATACCCAGCGTGAGCTGAGTTTTCCATCGCGCCAATCCCATGCCGCCAAAACGGTACGGCCATAGTACCCACGGCACATCACCACACTGGGG
Organism: Sphingobacteriales bacterium; assembly: GCA_015655115.1. Lineage (GTDB taxonomy): Bacteria > Bacteroidota > Bacteroidia > Sphingobacteriales > Sphingobacteriaceae > Pedobacter. The sequence goes on along the minus strand of JAATFQ010000048.1, from coordinate 9,234 downwards.
TGTACTACATCGAGATAAGCGATGCAGGCGTTGAACCGGTCTACGCGGTTCCCAATACTATCATTTTTGCCGTTTCCGCCGCCGCCACCCCAGGCACCTACATTCCCTCTTCCGGGTATATAGTCTTTGGTAGCCAGTGCTTCACCTGTTTTGCCACTAAAAATAGTGAAATACTCCGGTCCGTCTAATATCTTCCCATTACGGTTTCGCCAGTCCTTTGTTTGATCACCAATGACTTTCCCTCGTCCATCTACCGACCCATCGGCTGTTTTACAGGCAAACTCTGCGATGCCATCACCATCCAGGTCATAGAGCATAAACTGTGTATAATGTGCTCCGTCACGGATATTTATCCCCAGGTTAATTTCCCATAGCAAAGTGCCATCCATTTTATAGGCCTGAAAAATCGGCGGGTCGGTTAGTCCATTCGATGAATTGTCGCGTGCGCGCCCTGTCTGGTGTAACACGATCTCATACTCACCATCTCCATCCAGATCGCCTGCGGAAGCATCATTAGGGGTATAACCTGCAGGCGTGTGCAGCGGAATATCGATATACTGCTGCACTGGTGCTGCTGGCATCAGCGTAAAAGTGTTGACTGAACCGCCCTCCTGTCCTTTTAAAACAGGCTTAACGAAATAAGTATTAGACTGATCGAAAGCTACTCCAGTGTCTACAAAATTAGTGCTGTTTACAAGGGGTGCCTGATTAAGCTTTACGGCAGCCTGAGTACCCTTTTTACGGTAAAGGTTAAAAGCAATATCCCCGGGGTCAGTTCCCAGCATCCGCCAGCCCACATAAACACTGGTGGCACCCTGCCGTACAGCAATTAGTCCGCGCCCCAGTTTTTCCATCTGCCGCTGTGCAAAAAGACTACTTCCAAAAAAGCAGGCCATCATGCAGATTATAAACTTCTTAAGATTCATTTATGCTATTATTGTAGTGTAAAACATATATTTCATAAATTTTGCTGCGTATAGTTTCCACGACGGTGGAATAGCCTCCATCAATCGGCAGCGCCTCATCCCATGCAGGCGCCGGTTTTTCATAACATAAGGCTTTAGAACAACATGCAGCGTACTGCGCAAATAAATTTACGACAAAACATAGCCTACACAATAGAAAACAGAGATAACTGAAAATCATAAATACAGCATTTGGTTAGCATAATCATTATCAGCTGAGGTATTACCACAAATAATGTCTGATCATCGCCCAATGTAATTCACCTATTCGGTAAAAGCATCCTGTGGCATCCTGCCTTTAGGCCCTTCAACGCTATCATGCACGTTAATTTAATCATTACTAAGTGTATGTCTTAATATTATTACAAAAATCATTCGCTATACTGCCCCGTAATTTAAAAACGCCATTTTCTTATCCATTAAAGCCATATCAGCAAAAAGCTATTTGGTTATTAAGCTTTTAAGGATACCACTAAATCGTAACGACCTCTCTTTCCGCAGAATATGATTTTCAACATAAAAATAGAATGAGATAAACATTTTAATTTAAATCTCTTACTTTTATCAGACAGATAGTCCAAATATTAAACCGTATGAAACCCAATTCTCCCATCTATGGAAAAATAGGCACCAGCTATTACCATAGATTAACTGGATGCAGCCTGCACAGATCAATATTCAGCAAAACGAAGAAATTATTTTGCACTGCAGTCCTGATCTTGCTTGCTTTGTCTGATGTACATGCGCAGTCTGATAAGATTTATCTTTTTGCCTACTTTAAAAATAATGGTGAAGACGGACTTCATTTTGCCTATAGCAAAGATGCCTATCATTGGGCAGCACTGAAGAACGGCCAATCTTTTCTGAAGCCTGAGGTAAGTAATGATAAACTGATGAGAGACCCCTGCATCATACGCGGCGGCGACGGACTGTTTCACCTCGTGTGGACGGTGAGCTGGAATGACAAAGGAATAGGTTATGCAAGTTCCAAAGACCTGATACATTGGTCACCTCAAGAATTCCTGCCGGTGATGGCAAAAGAAGAGGGTGCCAGGAACAGCTGGGCACCGGAGATCACGTATGACAGTCATACTAAAACTTATCTGATCTACTGGGCAACAACTATTACAAATAAATTTCCTGAAACAGCATCGAAAGAAGACAATGGGTACAACCATAGATTATACGCTGTCACGACTAAAGACTTTAAAAATTTCTCTGAAACCAAACTGCTATATGATCCGGGATTCAATGTTATAGACGCTACAATTGTAAAAGATAAGAACAAATTTATAATGTTCCTGAAAGATGAAACTAAAGTCCCTATTCAAAAGAATCTCAAAATAGCCTATAGCGATAACCTTACAGGCCCCTATTCGCCCGCTGGCAGCCCTATTACAGGGAATTATTGGGCAGAAGGCCCCACAACCTTAAAAATCAATAATCAGTGGCTGGTTTATTTTGATAAGTATACCGAACATAAATATGGAGCGATACAATCACCAGATTTAAAAAACTGGACTGATGTTTCAGACAGGATTGAATTGCCAAAAGGACTAAGGCATGGCACAATCCTCAGTATCACCTCAAAAGAGCTAAAAGAATTGCTTGCAGAAGAATAAGTGCCCTTTAAGAAAAAGGAAATCAACTAACCAACTCACAATTAACTTGTCGTTCCCATGTTAAAAACACAAAAAAATGCCTGTCCGGTTAATGAAGATTTTATCAGCCATATCTGTATTGACGAGTACTCATCCACACCGAAATACAAACAGTTAATCAATGCGATCATATATGCCATTGAGACAGCTAAAATCCGGAAAAACGATATGCTGCCCTCCATCAATGAATTAAGTTTTGTACTTGATATATCAAGGGACACTGCAGAGAAAGGCTACCGCCATTTACGGAAACTAGGCGTTATAGACTCTATACCGGGTAAAGGCTATTTCGTGATTCATACAGATTACACAAGAAAGCTTAAAATCTGTCTGCTTTTTAACAAGCTGAGTACACATAAAAAAATTGTGTACGATTCATTTACAAAAGCTATCGGGGAAGATGCAGCAATAGACCTATATGTATATAATAATGATTTTTCATTATTCAAAAGTATCTTAAATAATAAAAAAGACGGCTATACCCATTATGTGATTATACCCCATTTCACTGAAGGTGATGAGAAAGCACAACTCCTGATCAACACCATTCCACGTGAAAAGCTGGTTATACTGGATAAGCTGCTGCCCGGAATCACAGACCCATATACAGCAGTATATGAAAACTTTTCGCAGGACATTTACCTTGCTTTAGAGCAGGCTCTTATCCCGCTTCAAAAGTATAACACTATAAAAATAATATTCCCCAAGAACAGCTATTACCCTAAAGAAATCGTTAACGGATTTTTCAGGTTTTGTCAGCAATATTGTTTCTGCCCTAAGGTGGTCCATCATATAAAGGATGAAGAAATTAATAGCGGCGAAGTATACATTAGTCTGATGGAGGACGATCTGGTGCTGTTAATTAAAAGGGTAATGGCGTTGGGACTGGAAGTAGGCAGGGATGTAGGGATAATTTCTTACAATGAAACACCTTTAAAAGAGATCATACTAAATGGTATTACCACCATCTCTACAGATTTCAGTATACTGGGAACTCAGGCAGCTGCATGTATCCTGAATAATATAACAGATAAAATACATGTACCCTTTTATCTGAACTTACGAAAGTCACTTTAGGCTATTTGCGTCAAAGAAGCAAATAGCCTAAAGTTATACACCTTAAAAATCACTCATTCTTCGTTACACGTACCCAGTCGACCAGCATCCTGGCCTTATTATTTTTCACCAGCTCCACCGTTGAAACCGGCATACCGTAATAAGGTGTTTTAACCCCATTAAGTTTTACAGGATAAGCACCGCCAAGCGCATAATTCAGGATCAGAAACTTTTCATTGTCAAAAGACCAGTTGCCATAATGGGTAACCATTTTCCTGTTTATCCGGAACATCAGCTTACCATCATACTTAAAGTTCAGGCTTTCAGATGTACATTCCACCGCATAAATATGCCATTGGGTTACATCATTCCCGGCATCAAAATATTGACGGTTTACGAAAGGAGTTTCACCGCTATAACCGGGGCCATGCACGGCTGCACTTGCCCAATCTTTTTCACCTATATATTCCATTATATCCACCTCGCCTGTTTCGGGCCAGTTGCCATTTCCAAGCATCCACCATGCCGGCCATAGCCCCTCACCGGCGGTCAGCTTAATCCTGGCTTCGGCAGTGCCGTATTTGAAGTCGAATTTACCCCTGGTATTGATCCTGGCAGATGTAAAGTTAAACTGCTGACCGTCTTTGGTTTTAAAATCAGGTGAAAATTGAGGCCGCAGTATCAGAGCGCCATTGCCGGCGCCTTCGGCATCTTTACCACGGGCAATAAAGAGTGTAGAAGCCGTATCAATATAGGCCTGCAATTCATTGTTCACATGCATACCCGTGACCTCTACATTCCATTTTTCCCGGTCGAGCGTTTTGCCCTGGAAATCATCAAAAAAAATTACTGTTCCTTTTGCCTGACCAGGAGTAGCTACCTTTAAAGCGGGGCAAACAGCCAATATCACGACACCAGCGAATAGTGTCACAATAAAACTGTACGTGTAGTTGCGGTACTTCATAAATTTTGTTATTGAGTTTTAAATTCTGTTGTTGTTGTTTTACTTCTGTTGCTGGCCTTTATTCACTAATCTGAATTACAACTCATCAACTGAATTGTAAACCAGTTGATGAGCTGTAATTCAGTTGATGAATGATAAATTCAAATACTGATTTTCACATTCGCTTTATTTTATTGTGTTACCCTGACATAGTCAATCTCCATCACAGCATTGCTCACCCCAGGGTCAACAGCACCTCCAAAAGTCCCTCCCATAGCCAGATTTAAAATAACAAAGAAGTTTTGATTAAAGGGGGTACTGCTGCTATTGGCAAAAGTGTAAAAGACTACATCATCGACCATAATTTTTATGGAGGCGGGCGACCAGTCCAGCGCATAGCGATGAAATTCTGTCGCGGCATTGGCAATCACCAGGCTGCTGCCTACACCACCACCACCAGAATGACCAGGGTAATGCAGTGTACCAAAAATCTTATTCACGTCATTCCCTTTATATTCCATCATATCTATCTCACCACATGCAGGCCATCCTGCTGTAGAAAAGTTATCCCCCAGCAGCCATAATGCTGGCCAGGTGCCGCCGCCAGATGTTAGCTTCGCCCTGATTTCCAGCTTACCATATTTAAAAGAGAATTTCCCCCTGGAAAGTAACCTTGCCGAAGTATAAGCACTGCCGCTGTAGCTCTCCTTTTTAAGGACGATCTTCAGAGTTCCATTAGAGATATATACATTGTCCGCCCTGCTGGTATAATACTCCAGCTCACTGTTCCCCCATCCGTTATCTCCTGTACCCAGGTCGTACCCCCATTTTGCAGCATCCGGAGCGCCATCGGTATTGAACTCGTCAGACCAGAGTACTGCTGTGCTGATAGTTACTACTACTTCGACCGACTTCGATAAAGTTTGCCCTCCTTTACTTTTGGCAACTACAGTCACTGTATAAGTACCCGAAACCGGGTACTTATAGTTTACCACACCCGAAGGCACAGTCTGGTAGTTGCCATTACCGAAATCATAGTCGTACGTTGCCGCATTGTTGGCAGAAGCTGTAAAAGCAACATTACCGCTGTTATCCGTGGCTACAACTGCCGCAACTACTAAATTAGTTGGCGTTATCGCAGCGCTTCCGGGATCATTGCCACCGCCTTTTTTACAGTTGGAAAAAAGGGGCAGCAACAGCATCAGAAAAGAAAGCTGTAAATATTTCATAGCATTATTTAACTTTAAGTTTTTGATACCAGGCCAAGCCATCGCTTCCGATACTGCGCAATGTCATCTTGGTTGCCGAAAGGGCTATAATTTCATACGCATCACCACCTGTACCAAAATTGATCAATCCATTACCAGGCACATTAAACTGTACCCTTGTAGAATTGGCAGAGGTAGAACCAGATGTTGCTTCCATAAAGGCAAGCTTCCTTGGTGCCGACACATCAAGGTCGTAACAATTATCGCCGCCACTCTTACCATAATGGGCTGTAGCAGCTTCAGTTAAAAATGAAGTACCTTTATTATCGATGCTTAAAAACAGTCCGTTGCTCGCATCTTTGGAGAAGGTAATCAGGTCGTCGTACAAACATTCTGCACGTTGATTTGGTGTGGCCGAATAATAATCTGATGTATAAGTATCCACCGGTCCCACGCCCACATGCCCTACTGTTTCCCTGTCTGTCACCCAGGTTTGTGAAGAACCATTAGTTAGGTTCTGAACAATCTCTTCGGGTATGATATAATCTACAAACACTGTTAATTTCTTACTGGCAGTGGAAGTGGCGCCGCCTGTTCCTACGGCACTCACCGTTAAAATATAGTCGAATGTGCCCGGTGCGGAATATTTATGCGTCACTTTGCCGGATGGGACCACCTCTTTCACTCCGTCCCCGTAATCCAGGTTATAAGACATGGCGTTGCTGGCAGAAACGTCAATCTGTACCTTTCCACTGCCGCCTCCATTCGGGTGATCTGCATCAACCCCGGCAATTGCGGTGGTCAGATTCAGGGAAGATGGCGTGACGATATCTCCAAATTCATATTTTTTATCTGTACAGCTGAGCTCAGCAACAGCTATAAACAAAAGGAGTGCGATATGTTTGATGTTAAATTTCATGATTGCTTGTTGAATTAATTAAGGAATAAACATTAAATCATCTGCGTAATAGACCTCTGCAGTGCCGCTTACACCGAAATTGAAAAACAGAGATGCTTTGTCATATACGTAGCTGCTGTTTAATCCGGGTGTACCGGCAGCAGGGGAATTAAAGTCGAATACCAGGGTTTCCCATTGATGGGCTACCGTAGTCTTAGCATCTGTTTCCACAGCATGAGTACCGTCGGCATGATCTTCCAGCTTTAACTTGATGATTAATCCTGCCGCAGGCGAATATATCCTTACACTCATTTTTGATGCTGTAGCCTTAACAGGAATAGCAGCAGCAAAGCCCGAGGCAGTGCCGATTGTTGTGCCTGCCCATACTTCTGAACCATTGTTTTTGATAACTTTTAAAACTTTATTGGCACTATTTGTAGGATCTGCTGCTACAGCAGCACTGTTACCGCCAAAGTCGCTCATTGTATAATCATAATCCAGATTATCAAATGCGACGGGCAAGGTCAGCTGTTTTGCAACTTTAACAGTTCCTGTAAATGCCGTACTTGCCACGCCACCGCTCAATGCCACTACTTTTACGGTATAGCTACCAGCCCGGGGATAAGTATGTGTAGCAGTCTGCCCTTCCAGAAAGGAATATACTGGAGCTGGTGTTACCTCCAGAGAATCCCCATAATACACTTTAAAAAGCGTTTCATATAAGGCCGAAGCGGTGACATTCACCGCTAAGCCATTGGTAGCTAAAGTAACCTTCAGGTTTTCTGGTACCCGGTATGAAACCGTCAGCGGCTGTGTAGTCTCAGCAGTTTTGCCAGCGAAATTATGGGCTACAATTTTCACAGTGTATGTACCTTCAGCATACTTATGCTGTGTGCTTTTGCCGGGACCTACTACTACCGGAGTGGTTGTACCATCACCGAAGTAGACATCATACGAAGATACGCCCTCCCCGGCGGGCACCAGTGTTACCAGTCCGGTATTATCCTGCGTAATATCATACAATACCGACAATTTTCCAGGGTCGGCCGCTGTGGATACGAAAGCTGTATCTGTAAAGCTATCTTCTTTACAGCTTATTGCAAAAATAAGCAGTAAAGCTATGCTCAATAAACGTTTATATACATTCATGATTGTCTTTTTTAATTATTTGTCTCCTGATATCCCAGGTCTCCTAGTATCCCGCGTTCTGTGTAATTCCTGAAATATTTATTTCTTGTTGCGGAATGGGGAACACTTCATTCTTGCCGGTTACAAATCCTGTAATTTTTGTGGCCGCCTGTCCTGTCCTTACCAGGTCAAAAAAGCGGTCACCTTCCATCGCCAGCTCTACTCTTCTTTCGTCCCATATCGCTTGTCTCAGCGCCGTGCCCGAAGAAGTAACATTGTGTAAAGCATCACCGAAAGCACGTTGGCGCACCTGGTTAAGGTAGCTTTGAGCTTTGGCATCATTGGCAGCAGCAGCGCGGTTATTTGCCTCTGCAGCCATCAGTAAGACTTCAGCATAGCGGATGGTCCGCCAATTATTGAGGTAGTTCAACTCAATCTGTCCGGATGATTCACCTTTCCGCGGCAGGTATTTGCCACTGTAAAAACCTGTATTTTTATAAGGCGCAACCTGATAGGTAATGTCAAGAGCAGGGTTATTTACCTTATAAGCTTCAACATCAAAGAGTGTAACATTCTTCCGCTGATCACCGGCAAGGTATGCTGCTGCTAAATTCTGTGTAGGGAGATTGGCGCTCCAGCCTGCGGCATAGGGCATATCTGCGGATCCATTCAGACCTCTGACACCATTTTGCTGCACCGCATAATTGCCCTGTCCGCGGGTAGTGCCCCCCCAGTTATAATAAGGCGAGTTATTTGTATACTGGATCTCAAAAACAGACTCAGGCCCATTCTCCCCTGCAGCAAGGAATATCGAATTAAAGTCGCTCACCAAAGCGTACGCATTTGAGGTGATTACAGGTTCCAGCACGGCAGCAGCTTCATCAAACTTGTTTTCATACAGGTAAACTTTCCCTAACAGCGCCTGTGCAGCATATTTAGTGATTTTACCTTTTTGCACCTGCACGGTTGGCAGTACAGCAATGGCACTTTTCAAATCCGCCTCTATCTGTGCGTATACTTCAGTTTTAGGAACTCTTTGCAAGGTCCTCGAATCTTCGAGTGTCAGCCTTTTAGTGGTAAATAATGGCACATCACCAAAAAGCCTGACCAGTGAAAAATAGTAGTAGGCCCTTAAAAAATCTACTTCTCCATACAAAGCATCTTTACCAGCGAAGGTTACCGATTTGCCCTGCAGGTTCTGATCTTTATACTGATGCAGATAATTGGCACGGTTTACCCCCTCATAAGCCACCCGCCAGAGGTCTTCCAGGGTGGAATTAATAGGTGTAAGCGTATAGTCGTCCATCTGCTGTAACTGCAGGTTATCTGAGGCCGACTCTCCACCGGCTACAGAATTATCTGATGCAATATCGCC
>JAATFQ010000088.1 GCA_015655115.1 Sphingobacteriales bacterium | reverse complement strand
GTAACCGAATGGGTCTCATTTTCCTTGATTTTACTTGAATAACTTGGGTTGGATTAAAAAGAAAAACCCCTTAATCATACGATTTAAGGGGTTTTCGACTCGATTGGTATCGCTTTAGTCGGGGTGGCAGGATTCGAACCTACGACCTCCTGCTCCCAAAGCAGGCGCGATACCGGGCTACGCTACACCCCGAAAAATTGGTATCACCTTTTGTTGTTGTATTAAAGACAAACACTCCGTATTTGCTATGCGACAAAGGTAAATAAATAGATGAGATTTTTATGATCCAATGTAATCTAAGTATGAAAATAATCATAATCCATTGCTTTTCAAGGAGAAAATTTTTCATGTTTTATAGTGTAACTAAAGATATTCCTTGAAATCTGCATAATTATCATTTTTTTAATGCCGATAAAATGATAATATTGCCCTATAGCCAAACTGTAAAATGATGAAACAAAAATTTCTTCCGACCTTATTGCTCTTCCTGTTCCCTTTTAGCCTCACGCTTAAAGCTGCACATGTAGATACTGTTAATACTTTCAGTGCCGTGATGAATAAAAATATCAAGGCCGTAGTGATCACCCCGGATGGTTATGCTGCCGGAAAAGCATTCCCTGTTGTATATTTACTGCATGGTGCAGGCGATCACCAGGATAAATGGATTAAGGAAGTACCCGATATTGCTGCTGCGTCAGATCAGTACCGACAAATAATTGTATGTCCTGATGGCAATGTAACCAGCTGGTATTTTGACAGCCCCGTTGATCCCGCCTGGCGGTATGAAACTTACGTATCCAAAGAACTGGTCAGCTTTATAGATGCCAAATATAAAACCATTAAGGACCGTAAAGGTAGAGCCATCACAGGGCTCAGTATGGGCGGACATGGCGCTTTATACCTTGCTTTTAAACATCAGGACGTTTATGGTGCTGCGGGAAGTATGAGTGGGGGAGTGGATATCCGTCCTTTTCCCAAAAGTTGGAAGATTGAAGAAAAGCTGGGCAGCTATGCTGAACACCCCGAAAACTGGGAGAAAAATGCGGTGATCAATATGGTTTACCTCCTTACGCCAAATTCACTCGCTTTAATTATCGACTGTGGCGCAGACGATTTCTTTTTTAAGGTAAACACAAACCTTCATGAAAAATTGCTGGAGAGAAATATTGCGCACGACTTTATCATCAGGCCAGGCAGACATGAATGGAAATACTGGGCAAATGCCGTTAAATACCAAATGCTGTTTATGAATCAATACTTTATTAGCAATTGATAAATAGAATGGATTTTAATCGCCAGGTCAATTAAAAATATAATCTAATGAAGATAAAAACTAAACTCCGGCTTGGATTTGGATTCCTGTTTCTGGAGATACTGTTCTTTGGGTTCATCGCACTGTATTATATGAATCAGATCTCCATAAGTGCAAAGGTTATATTAAAAGATAATTATAATACGCTGACTTATACCAGGGCGATGCGCGTCATCCTGGATGATAACGAGCTGCCTCTTTCTCTGAATGTCAGTGCCCGTTTCAAAGCCCTGCTGGTAAAAGAGCGCGCTAATATTACCGAGAAAGGTGAGGGGCAACTGGTTAATGAGCTGAATGCAGCTTTTGATATAGTGGCTAGCCCTTCGTCTTCATCTGAAGAAAAGAAAATAGCCTTAAATAATGTAAGAAAGCATCTGGAAGCTATCGACCGGATCAATATGGGCGCTATAGTCAGGAAAAATGAGGTAGCTCAGGCCGCAGTTGAAAAAGCAAGCTTGTATCTGATTACAGCTGCTTCATTCTGCTTTCTGGTCCTGTTCTCCTTCACTGTTAGTTTTCCCGGTTTTGTAGCGAATCCTTTGCGTGAATTTTCTGCCGCTATTGAAGCCATTGGGCGCAAAAATTACAAACAGCGGCTTGAGCTTGATGACTCTGACGAGTTTTCGGAGCTGGCAAAATCTTTCAATGAAATGGTTGCCCGCCTCAATATCTGGGAAAATAGCAACCTGGCGAAGATACAGTCCGAAAAACTGAGGATTGAAGCCATTATTGAACAAATGCAGGATGCTATTATTGGCTTAAATGAAAAGCAGGAAATACTTTTTATCAATAAGGTAGCTACACAAGTGCTCCAGCTGAACGAGGGACAGGTGATAGGCGTGAATGTGACCAGCCTGCTGAAGAAAAACGATCTGCTGACCCAGATTATAGAGGAAGGGAAAAATGCCTCCCCGATTAAAACCTATACTGGTGATAAGGAATCCTATTTTCAGCTGGAAAAAAGGGAAATCCTGGTGCCAGCGTATGAAGAGCAGGAGCAGCATTTGATCAATCAAAGTGTAAAGACCGCCGGGATGGTGTATATCCTTAAAAATATAACTCAGTATAAAGAACTGGATGAAGCAAAAACAAACTTCATCGCCACGGTTTCCCATGAGCTTAAAACCCCAATTTCTTCTATAAAGATGAGTATTCAGCTGTTAGACGATGAACGTGTGGGAGGGATAAACCAGGAGCAGAAAGAGCTGGTAGCTAATATTAAAGAAGACTGCAGTCGCTTGCTGAAAATCACAAGTGAATTGCTCAACCTCGCACAGGTGGAAACAGGAAACATGCAACTCAATTTCATCAGGGCAAATCCAGTGGATATTGTGGCTTACGCAATCAATGCGGTTCGTTTCCAGGCAGAACAACGCGGTATTCAGCTAGAGTTGCTGAGCAAGGATGTGTTACCGCTGGTGGACGCCGATGTAGAAAAAACTGCCTGGGTGCTGATTAATTTTCTGTCTAATGCTTTACGATATAGCAGTGAAAAGTCGAAGGTGGTCATTCAGCTAGTAGAGAAGGGGGATGATATTGAGTTTTCTGTGCGCGATTTCGGTAAAGGTATTGAAGAGCAATATCAGAAGCATTTGTTCGATCGTTACTTCCAGGTGCCTACCGATGGAGATAATAAATCCGGATCCGGATTGGGACTGGCCATTTCTAAAGATTTTATAGAGGCTGAGAATGGAAAGATCTGGGTGGAAAGTGAAATAGGTAAGGGGAGCAGGTTTTGTTTTCTGCTCCCCAGAGTTTCTGGCTAGTCTGTTGCAATTGTTTTATCCAGGCTGTTTGTCCATTTCCAGTTAAGGATTTCTGGCATATCCTTACCGTTAGTTTGAATATAGAGCCTGTGCTTTATGAGTTTGTCTGCCAGCTTTTGTTTCAAATAAACCCCTTTGCTGCCCAGGCCAGGCAAACGGTCCAGCATGTCGATCACTAAATGGAACCTGTCCATTTCATTGAGCACAGTCATGTCAAATGAGGTGGTGATGGTTCCCTCTTCCTTATATCCGCGTACATGGATATTCACATTATTACTACGGTTATAGGTTAAGCGGTGCACCAGCCATGGATAACCATGAAATGCGAATACAACAGGCTTATTTTTTGTAAACAAGTCATCATAATCTTTATCAGTGAGCCCATGTGTGTGCTCCGTACTTTTTTCAAGTTTAAAAAGATAAACTACATTGATAAACCTTATTTTTATTTCGGGCAGATGTTCACGTAAGATCGATACTGCTGCTAATGCTTCCAGGGTAGGGACATCGCCGCAGCAGGCCATGATGATATCAGGTTCAGTATCCTGATCATTGCTGGCAAAGTCCCATATTCCAATTCCGCGGGTACAGTGTGCTATTGCCTCATCCATATTGAGCCATTGTGGTGCAGGATGTTTTGCTGCCACAATCACATTCACATAGTGACTGCTGCGCAGGCAATGGTCCATTACTGACAGCAGGCAGTTGGCATCTGGCGGTAAATAAACACGTACGATGCTCGCCTTTTTGTTAACTACATGGTCAATAAATCCGGGATCCTGGTGTGTGAATCCATTATGGTCCTGGCGCCATACTGTAGAGGTCAGTAGTATATTTAATGACGCGATCTTTCTGCGCCATGGTATCTCGTTGGTAGTTTTTAGCCATTTTGCATGTTGGTTAAACATAGAGCCTACAATATGAACAAAGGCTTCATAGCAGTTAAACAGGCCATGTCTGCCTGTGAGCAGGTAACCTTCCAGCCAGCCTTCACACTGATGTTCACTCAGCATTTCCATCACACTTCCATCTGTCGAAAGAAACTCATCAGCTGCTATTACTGGTGCAAGCCATTGGCGGTCTGTAGCCTCAAATACGGCTTCCAGGCGGTTGGAAACAGTCTCGTCAGGGCCAAATATTCTGAAATTCCGTTTTTCCTGATTCTTTAATATTACATCTTTCAGAAACTTTCCGCAGATATAAGTGTCTCCTTCTCCAGCTGTACCCGGAATGGGTACTGGAACAGCATAATCCCT
>JAATFQ010000084.1 GCA_015655115.1 Sphingobacteriales bacterium | reverse complement strand
CGATATCGGGCCTCCCGCAGTATGAATGCACTACAGAACTTCAGCTGCAATACAATGAACTGAACAGGGAACTCACAAGAACTGTTAATGCTATGCCCGAGCATTGCCGGATCGTCTACCAGTACAAAAGAGAAAAAGGACTAAGCAATAAAGAAATTGCCAGCACACTGGATATATCCGTAAAAACGGTAGAGTACCATATGAAAAACGCCCTGAGAATTCTTCGTCAGGAACTGGCTGCCTATCAACTCAAATAAATCGATCTCTTTTTTTTAAAAAATATCATTTGCCACTAGGGTAACATGATAGTGGATACTCTATAGCTATAAATAACCAGTCCAATGGGAATCAGTAATAACCTTCTAGAAAAATTTGCCCGGGGCACTTGTACTGAAGATGAAAGGATGCAGGTAGAGTTGTGGTTACAAAACAGCGAAATCCCGGAACTGCCGATGGCTGATGAAGAGAAGGCTTTTTCAAAAAAACAGATTTGGGACAGCTTAGCGAATGAGCTGAAATCAACACAGACCAGAAAATTGAGACACTGGATTGCAGTAGCGGCAACGCTCACTGTGGTTTCGGGAGTGTTCATGTTATGGCAGTCTTCAGAAAAGCCCGTTCAGCAATTTGCAGCACTAGATATGGAGCTGGGTACACAAAACAGGGTGACAGAAATTGATGGAATGCGCTTTACGCTGGCAACTGATAGTGAAGCAAAACTGAGGTTAACCAAAGGTGCTTCAGGAAATGTCGTTTTCTGCGGGGCGATGGAAGTAAAAAACTCGTCGGACAAAGATGTGTCCTACAACTTCAGATCGATCTGCAAAAACTCAACTTATACGCAGAAAGAAGTGGTAATGAAAGCCGGAAAGACATACGTAGTACTACATAATTATTATAAAAGGGATGAGATACTAGTATTAAACAAGGATAATCTTGCAGGTCTGCCGGATGCAGTTACCGCTCAGATTCCACCGCAATTGAGTATTTAAAAAAGAGTCGTTCAGTTGCCGCCGAACGACTCCAATAGTCCAGTCTGACTGGAATCTTTAATCCGTTAAAATTAAATTAATGCAAAATAGCAAAATTTTGTCACTGGCTGTGTTATGCCCCGGTAATTTGAATGCACAGCGCAAAGCAGCAGGGAAAGATGAACTTTAAGAAGATCACTGCCTGGCTGCATCTTTATCTGGGCCTGATCAGTGGCATCATTGTCTGCGTTGAATGTATTACAGGAGCCTGCTTAATCTTTGAGCAGGACATCAAAGCGTTCTATTACACCGAAAGCATTCCGAAAATACCAGAGAGAAAGGATACAGAAATACTAAAACCTTCGGTATTTAGTGCCAAAATGAAATCTCTTGCACCAGGATATCCTATGCATGAAATTGCGTACAGCAAAGGAAAGGCGGTCGTAGTAGAGGTAGAGAAAGATGAAAAGGAAAAAACTTTCTATTTTGATCCCTACCAGGGCACACTCCTGCCCCGCGGAGATCATGGGCAGGATAAAAAAGTTAAGGATTTCTTCAGTTTCGCGCTGGACGGCCACGTTCACTTATGGCTCCCGGATAAGGTTGGCGGGTCAATTACCAATTATGGGACCATTTCATTCGTATTTCTCCTGATTTCGGGAATTGTGTTATGGTGGCCGCGCAACAAAGCAGGTCTCCATCAGCGACTGAGTTTTAAATGGAAAAACAGTACACGCTGGAAGCGTAAAAATTACGATCTGCACAATATACTGGGTTTCTACTTCATGATTTTCCTGCTGCTGCTGGCCCTCACCGGATTAAGATTAGGTGGAATACGCTGGGTGGATAATAGTCTGTACTGGCTTACATCTGGCGGTGAAAGTGTACCCATCCGTAAGAAGATCGAATCCGACACTTTACGTGCTGCCTCTGCTATTGCTTTTGACAAGGGCCTGGATAGATTTTTCACGAAAATCACCACCGCAAACCCATCCTGGAGAATTGCACACTTTTATTATCCAAATCCCGAAGAAAAAACAGCAACCCTGTCTTCCAGTATCAAGTTTTATCAGGACCGTACCTATGATTTTACAGACAAACACTATACTGTAGATCAGTATACTTTTAAAATATTACAAAACCTGCTCTGGCAGGACAGAAACTTTCCTGATCTGATCAGAGCAGTGAACTGGGATATCCATATGGGAACCATATTCGACTACTGGTCTAAACTGCTGTTTTTCTTTACTTCCCTGGTGGGGGCTACCCTTCCAGTAAGTGGTTTTCTGATCTGGATTGGACGTAAAAAGAAGAAAAAAATATGAAGCGTTTATACAATTACCATAGACAGAAGTTCCTACAGCTTCTGCTTACAAGTTTAACCCTGCTCCTGCCGCAGCTGATGTACGCGCAGCAAAAAGGACTCATTGCGGGATACATAAAGGATAGCGATGGAGCAATTGCAAATGCCACAGTTAAACTGATGAAGAGTACTACTGGCAGTAAAACTGATGAAAGGGGCTATTTTGAAATTGGCGGGATCAATCCTGGCACTTATACCCTTTTGATCACATCGGTTGGTTACAGCAACAGGGAAATTAAAGTAACAGTGAAACCTGGAAAAAATGCAATTGGAGAACTGATGCTGGAAACCACTTCCCAGGAACTTAAAAACATGCAAATTATGGGTAAAACCAAAACCCAGGAAAGCAGGGAATCCGCATTTGCAGTGCAATCCATTGAAACCAGGCAGTTGGCCAACACCACGACCGACCTTAACCAGGTCCTGAACCGCTCTACAGGAATAAGGGTACGCGAACAGGGAGGCCTGGGTTCCGACTTCCAGTTTTCTATCAATGGCCTGTCAGGAAAATCAGTAAGGTTTTTCATGGACGGGATCCCGATGGAAAGTTTCGGCTCTTCCATGTCACTGAATAACTTACCTGTTAACCTCGCAGAGCGAATAGAAGTTTACAAAGGCGTAGTACCGGTGTAACTGGGTTCTGATGCATTGGGTGGCGCTGTGAATGTGGTAACCAACCAAAGCTTAAGAAGATACGTAGACGCGAGTTACAGCTATGGCTCCTTCAATACCCATCGGGCAGCACTGAATACGGGATATTCAGATGCGAAATCTGGTTTCTTCATTAACGTGGGCGGATTTTACAACTATTCAGATAATAACTATACAATGAAAGGAATTGAACTCCCTGATCCTACCAATTCCTTTTTTATCACCAAAGACGTGAAACGTTTTCATAATGCCTACCGCTCCGGAATGGCCCAGGCCGATTTTGGCCTCAGACAAAAGACCTGGGCAGATCTTATTTCTGTGGGTTTATTGTATTCTGGTCTCTACAACGAGCAGCAAACTGGCGCCACACAAACTGCTGTCTATGGCCAGGTGCATAACCGCGACAAATACCTGATGGCAAACCTGAAATACAAAAAAGATAACTTGCTGCTTGAAGGACTGAAACTCAATTTCTTTGCCGCCTACGCCCAAAATAAATCCGAAGTGGTAGACACTTCATTGTATGCTTACAAATGGGATGGCAGCGTATACCCTACTGCAAGAATTGACCGTGGAGAACTTGGTTTGCAAAGTATCTATAATTACAAAAATACCTTTGTGATGTCGCGCGCCAATCTTTCCTATGAATTGGACGATCATAATGCCTTCAACCTTAATTATACACTGAACAATTCGCACCGGGAGGGTTTTAACGAACTGATGACGACCAATGCCTATAACCCAAGCACACTGACCAAACATGTACTGGGCGTGGCCTGGCAATCCACCCTGGCAGAGGGCAAACTGGTATCGCAGGTTTTCGGAAAATATTACGGTTTCAATGTAAAACAGACTACCAGTGCTTTTTTTGTAGACGGGGGATTTAAGGATCAGACTATTGACGATTTCCAGAGCTATTACGGATATGGGATTGCTTCAAGGTATAAACTGACCAGCAAATGGGGCGTAAAAGGCTCTTTTGAATATGCTTACCGCCTCCAGGAGATCAATGAAATGTTTGGAAACGGTATTGATGTGATTGCCAATCCCGACCTGAAACCTGAAAGCAGCTACAATATCAATATAGGTACTTATTTAACGTATGACTTTGGGAAGCATAATTTCACATTTGAAGCAAACAGTTTCTACAGGAATGCCCAGAATTTCATCATGAACATTCCCGCAGGCACGGTGTCTCAATATCTGAATGCCGCAAAAGTGAGGGTCACAGGTGCCGAAGCAGATTTAAAATACAAATACACCAATGTATTAAGGGCATCCCTGAACGCAAGTTACCAGCGGGCGATCAATACACAACGCTTTATCAATGGAAATACTCAGGCTGTAGATCTTACCTACGGTTTCAAACTGCCCAATCAGCCCTGGTTCTATGCCAATGGCGAAGTCGGAATCGGAAGAAACAACCTGCTGGGTAAAGACACCCGTTTAGAATTTGACTGGTATTCGCAGTATGTACACTGGTTTTATCTAACCTGGTCTGATCTTGCAGCAAGCCAGTCGAAAGCCGTCATTCCTACCCAGTTTGTACATAATGCCACCCTCACCTATTCTATGGAAAACGGTAGATATAACATATCATTTGAAGTGAGAAACCTTACGGACAGGCTTACTTACGACAATTTCAGGCTGCAGAAACCAGGCAGGGCGATGATGGTCAAACTGCGCTATGCTATCAAATAATCAATCGTATGCAAATCATCATTCAATTCTTATATCAACAAATATTTCTCATGAAAATCACTACCAAAAATTTATTTTTAGTACTCAGCGCAGCGCTGTTCACTGCAATATCACTTTCATCATGTTCCAAAAACAACAATACTGATGAAGCCACTGCTACTCCTAATGCCAGCGAATACGGCATTTTTGTAAGGGCAGGTAGCCCGAGTGGAGATTATATCATCCCCGTTACTTCGTTAACATCGGGTACAGCTACCCTAAGCGGCAATGGTGCAGAAGTAACCAGCGTGTTAAGTTATTCAGGTTTTGCTAAAAACGGCTATTATTACGGTTTACGCGACAGCAAATTAAGCAAATTCAAACTACAAAATAACCTGTTGGTTTCCGTAGCAGCAGTACCTTTTTCTTTGGTTACATCAATGGGAAGCCCAATCTGGATAGATGACAATACCATGCTGATTTTAGGATCTGGAACAGCTAATGCCGCAGTTAAATTACTCTACGCTATCGTTAATGCTTCCGGAGAGACTTTAAGCGTTACCAAAACCGGCGAAGTAGCTTTAGGTGCTGTGCCGACTGGCTATACCTCATTTTCAATGGGAGATTACCAGTTAAGAAACGGCAAATTGTATGTAGAATATAGTTTTGACAGCGGATGGTCTGTGCCTGCAGCCAGCGGTTCATATCTTTCTACAATGGATTATCCTGCATTTACGAATATCACTACTGACCGCGATGTGCGTTCTACTGCTCCGGGGGGTACAATCGGGTATCAGCCAAGTTCTTTTACAAATGAAAGCGGAGATATCTACGTAATGAACATGCCAGGTGTTAGGATGGGAAATTATCCTGCACTGCCAACGATCATTTCAAGAATTAAAAGCGGAGCAACAGCATTTGATAAAGATTATGTTTTTGATATTTCGGCTACAGCAGGGCAGCATGCATACGGCATGTGGTACCTGGGTAATGGGAAAGCATTGATCAAAACAGAAAGAAGTTCATTGATTTCAACCTGGGCAGATTACAGCAAATATGTATTTGATTACTATGTTGTAGATGTAAGTGCCAAAACAGCAAAACACCTGGATATTCCTTTACATGCTGGTGCTTTACTGGGCAACGTGGTCATCGAAAATGGAAAAGCATATGTTGCAAACCAATCAGAAACTGCAGGTAACTTTGTTTGGGAGTACGACCCTGTAACTGATAAATTAACTCAGGGATTAAAAGTACAGGACGGTCTACAGTTTGTTTTGCGTCTGGACAAAATCAAATAATACGTAATTAACGGCCCCAAATCATCTCATCATAGTTCTCTTGAACTTCAATCTACAAGTGGCTATGCTGAGATTTCATGTTTAATTGTAAAGTTTACACCTGCAGTATAAATTCTAGTTAATATACAATACTTTTCTAATATAATCATCACAAGTTCCCTTTCATATGATATGTCTATAAAATCTTATGATTCGACCTTAGTACGTCTGGGTCTCCCTGCCGGAGATCGAACCAAAATCGTCGTTTCCGTGCAATCAAGGCATATTACAAAATCGGTAAAAATAAAAAACCCCTCTCTAAGTGCTTTAGAGAGGGGTCATACCCACGAGCGGGAATACTTTGAACACTTAGAACGCTTTTTAAGGCATATTGAACCTATTATTGAAGATTTAAAAGGAAAAGGATTTATAAAATGACATAAAAATCAGAGGATATATCTAGTATTTTTTTATCTGAATTTGCCTCGAACGGTCTTTCTTTGAACCAAAAACTTGACATTTTTTTCTTTAATCGGTTTTGCACCTGCATTCCAATGCTAGGGAGATACTGGCTGTCTCCGCCATCGGCAAAGTCTGCCTGAATATGTGAAATTACACCTTCAGCTGTATCCACGCCCATACTGCAGTGGTAGTTCAGTTTTCTGGCTTTGCGGGGCTTTACTGATATACGGGCATCCGGATCATGCGGATTGTAATGCGTTTTGTTGCTAAGTAACTGTGCTTTTTCATGTGATGCTCCTGGTGCCCCAATTGGATTATCAAGCAGGTTTTGATCGCGTTTTTTAACCCGACTTAACTCGTGCTCCGGCGCAGTTATTTGCATTGAGCTAGGTGGATCATTCTGTTTTTTAACTTCTTGATTTTCTTCGCCTACTTTTTTTAAGTGGTTATCAATAGAGGTTGTTGGTATTTTCAATACCACGCTTTCCATTGATGCATTTGCTTTTACAGGCGCTGAATCTACCGCCTGAGTATGACCGGAAACCATTCCACTGTTTACACAAAGGGTAAACACTTTGTTGAATAGATTTTCGAATAAGGATGCCGGATAAAGCTGCCTTGTTCTACTGAATGTGGAATGCCAGGGCAATTCTTCATCTATATCAAAACCCAAAAAGTACAATACATCCATCCGCATGGACCAATGCTCTACCAGCTTTCGATCGGATGTAATGTTTTCCAGATAGCCTGTAAGCAGCAGCTTGAAAAAGACCACCGGATCAATAGACGGGTTGCCGGTCTTGCCGTAAAGTTCCTTTGTGTCTTTGTATAAAAAGCTCAGATCATGCGTTTCGCGGAGTTTGCGGTGCAGGTTTTCCTTGGGAACCCGGCTTGAGAGCTGGAAGCTGGTAAACAGCTTTTCGGTATAATCCTTTCTGCCTTGCATGCCTTTAATTTACGCATTTCAGCAATTTTATAAAAGCAGAAATTTACATTTATTGGAGTTCTGCAACAGCCACCACCGTTTTTTAGTAACGCTTGAAAATTGGCAACATTTTCATTTCTAAGCGTTCCGGATATTAAATGTAAGCTTAATATGATCGCTTACCTTTCAGAAGTTTTCAAAGAATACTTTGTCTTTTCGATACTACATTCGGGTGTGTAAATTGTTATTTATAAGCAGATCAGAACCATAAAGGAAGTTTTTTAGCTAAAACCCTTATTTCTGCTTGGAAAAAGAAAAATTGTAGGTAAGTCGAAGCCCGATGACGGTTGTATTTTCGTACTGGTCAATCTTTATTACTTCTCCATGAAGGTCTAGATCGATGAAGTGTCGGCCAGAACTCAGAAGTTGGCAGCCAACATCAACAGAGGGTGCAAGTCCTGCATCAATATCGCCCCCGATATAAGCTATTGCACCTAATTTTAAGTGAACTTTATCCACCGGATAATACTTTACCGAAAGCCCGCCGTATCCAGTGTAAGGAATTTCCACGCCAATCGCCGGTATCAAGGCAAATTTAGGGGCTAACTTTATCTCCCCTTGCAATACCCCGCCGAATCCCCCTTCGGTGTTGTAAGAGCCCTGCTTTGAAGTGTTGATGGCGGGACCGATACCTAAGGCATTTTTAGCCTGTCCCATGGTAGTTTGTACGGAAAAAAGAATTCCAAAAAAGAAAAAAGAAGCGAGTAATTTAAACATGAATTTTATCGGTCGTTTTAGAATCATTTAAAAAGTAGTCTCTAGTTTAAAACACTGGCTAGATAGTCAATATTTAGGCGATAATAGGAATATTTCGTTGAACATACTGGGGCTAAGCAGTAATTATAGTTATCCCTTGTTCCGATAGATCAATTCGAATCACCAATATTCTACTTTTTTGGAATGTTCGCTAACTATTTGCTTGGAAAAAGATAAAGGCGCAAGCAATTAACCCAAAAATGAATGCTCCGAAAGCAAATTTAAACCATTTTTTTTCATGATCAAGTATACAAAAAAATTCTTTTCCAAAAAGTTCCTTGAGAAAACAAGCTGGGCAGAAATGCCAATTATGAATTCTCGTCATTTCCTGGTTATCTGATTAGGAGTAGCCGAGCCTCTAAGAAAGGACCGTTCCTGTTGCACAACTCAAAAAAACTAGCTTTTTGCTTTTATAAAAGTGAAGTGCCGAATTTCTTATGTATTCTTCAATCTCTAACAGCATCTAATTTGTACTAGAACGATTTGACGAACAACTAGGCATCGAAATCCACACAGGCAATCAAACTTTACTCATACTTAAGCGCTTCCAAAGGATTGGCCATTGCGGACTTATAGGCCTGAACACTAATTGTCAAAAATGCGATCAGTGCCGTGCCTACTACGGACACCAACACAATGGACATTGATAGCGTAGTACGGAATTCAAATCCCATAAGCCACCTGTTCATAAGATAATAAGCTATAGGAACACCAATACATGCAGCCACAAAAACCATTTTAAGAAAAGATAAAGAAAGCAGCTTCATAATGTTGCCTACAGAAGCACCGAGCACACGTCGCACACCAAATTCCTTGGTTCGTTGTTCTGCACTATAGGCCGCCAATCCATACAATCCCATGCAGGATATGCATATGGCAATTGCCGGGTGACCTTCCGGTGCCGGTGATTTTTTCTGATGCATCCTGG
Source organism: Sphingobacteriales bacterium (assembly GCA_015655115.1). Lineage (GTDB taxonomy): Bacteria > Bacteroidota > Bacteroidia > Sphingobacteriales > Sphingobacteriaceae > Pedobacter. The sequence goes on along the minus strand of JAATFQ010000084.1, from coordinate 295 downwards.
AAGTTGGTCATTACTTGGTAGATCTTGCTTGCATCCTTATACTGACGATCGAAATTCCATTCGTAATTGACATACAGCAACAGGAGGAGGCAGGCAGCTACAGCAACGGCCAGCCCTAAGACGTTGATAATTGAAGAAGTTTTGTTTCTCCAGAGATTGCGCAAAGCTAATTTTAAATTTAGTCTGATCATATTATTCGACACATCAATTTGAAGTAGCGTCTTGCATTAAGTGTAAATTTTGTGCCAGTGTTTTTCTGTTTAGTATAGTTGGTTAACAGCGATTTGGGTGGTGT
>JAATFQ010000148.1 GCA_015655115.1 Sphingobacteriales bacterium | reverse complement strand
GGAGTATCCCGTTCCGATTGTCCTATTATATAGGCCGAATTTGCAAATTTCAGTTCAATATATAGCCCAACTTTGGGTATAAATAATTAATATATGAGTCACGAAAATAAAGCAATAGAAATTAACGACTTAAGGAGTGCTATGGAATTATTGAAAACACTTCCACAGCAATATCATGAAACAGATGTAGAGATTGATCCTAATGCTGATCTGGCAGCAGTGTACAAACAGATCGGCGCTGGCGGCACAGTATCGCGTCCTACACGTCTGGGGCCTGCTATGCTGTTCAATAATGTAAAAGGTTACCCAGGATCGAGAGTATTAGTAGGATTGCTTGCCGGTCGCGAACGGGTTGCGGCAATGCTGGGTGCTCCGAGCGCAGACCTTGGCAAATACATGGGGCAGGCCGTGAAAAACTGCATTGCACCAATAGAGGTCGATGCTTCGCAGGCACCTTGCCAGGAGATAGTTTTCAGAGCCACCGATAAGGATTTTGATTTGAGAAAGATCTTACCTGCACCTACAAATACACCTGAAGATGCCGGTCCCTATTTTTGTGAAGGACTGGTTTTGGGGTCTGACCCGGAAACGGGGCACTCTGATGTGACCATTCACCGCTTGTGTGTGCAGGGCAAAGATGAGATCTCTATTTTTTTCGCTGCAGGCAGACATATAGATGTTTTTCGTGAAAAAGCGGAAAAAGCAGGCAAGCCATTACCCATTACCATTAATATGGGCTTAGATCCGGCAATACTGATCGGTGCCTGTTTTGAAGCACCTACTACTCCATTTGGCTTTGATGAGTTGTCTATAGCAGGAGGACTGCGTAAAAAACCGGTAGAATTAGTAAAAGCACTAACCGTTAACCAGCATTCTATAGCCAGGGCTGAAATCGTAATTGAAGGGGAGATTTTACCTGACGTGCGTGTGGTAGAAGATCAGAATACCCATACCGGCCATGCTATGCCAGAGTTTCCTGGCTACAACGGCCCGGCTAATCCATCACTTCCGGTAATCAGAGTAACAGCTATTACCATGCGTAAAAATGCTATTTTGCAGACACTTGTAGGTCCTGGTGAAGAACATACCAGCCTTGCAGGCATTCCTACAGAAGCAAGTATCTACAATGCTGTAGATGCAGCATTACCAGGACTGCTGACCAACGTTTATGCACATACTGCCGGGGGAGGAAAATTTCTCGCTATAATGCAAATCCATAAGCAAAAGCCAACCGATCAGGGACGCGAGCGGCAGGCAGCATTGGTGGCACTTGCAGCCTATTCTGAACTCAAACAAATCATCATGGTAGACGAAGATGTGGACATTTTTGATAGCAGTGATGTGCTATGGGCGATGACCACACGCTATCAGGGCGATATCAGCACAATCTTTATTCCGGGAGTACGCTGTCACCAGCTCGATCCTTCACAAGATCCTGCATTTGATCCGAAAATATTAGGACGCGGGATTTCTACAAAAACAATTTTTGATTGCACCGTTCCTTATCATCTGAAAGAACATTTCGGCAGGGCTCAGTTTAAGGATATTGATGCTACTCCATATTTGCCGGAGTGGTTTAAATCATAAATTAATGATTACCGGAGACTGGCCGGAAAATATCTTAAAACTTCCGGCCAGTCTTTTATTATTTATTCTTCATACAGTGATCATTATAAACTCATAAAACAATCATTTATAAACACATATAACAATGTTGACAGGTCCAATAGTAGATTCCGTTGCTACCTTAGCTGGTGCCACGGCCGGTGCTTTACTGGGAAAAAAGATTCCTGAGCGCCTTCGGATAATGTTACCCATGACATTTGGAGCAGCGTCTATGGCGCTGGGTATCAATTCTGTGGTAAAAGTAAGTATGTTACCTCCTGTAATCCTGGCACTATTAATAGGCAGTGCCTTAGGAGAGTTACTGAAAATTGAAACAGGTATTGAGCGGATAGCGCTCCGGATCAATGGCCCTATTCAGCGGATTTTTCCACAGGAAAGAAACGAAGAAGAAAAGGCCCTTTTTCTGCAAAATTTCGTTAGCATCCTGATTTTATTCAGTGCAAGCGGAACAGGTGTTTTTGGTGCCCTAAATGAGGGGATCACACATGATCCAACCTTGCTGATTTCAAAAGGAATGCTGGATTTCTTTACAGCAGCTATCTTCGCCACTTCGCTGGGTATGATTGTAGCAACAACAGTTATACCGCAATTCATTATCCTGACAGGGCTATATCTATTGGCTAAAGTTATTCTGCCATTAACTACCCCTCAGGTTATTGCAGACTTTTCTGCCTGTGGTGGTATCATCATGTTTGTAACAGGTTTCAGGATCTGTGGTATCAAGAAATTTCCGATTGCCAATATGTTGCCGGCACTGCTTTTGGTGATGGTTTTTTCGCATTACTGGCGCCTGTTATTTTAAGTGTACTCATGGCAACTGCATCGTTTTTAAACCAAACACTTTCAGAACAAAAGGAAGCCATCTGGCAATACATTCTGTCTAATCACGTCATGAGCATATCGGCATGGGAGCAGGATGATATCTGGTCCGCCAATCTCTTTTATGCTGCTGATATTTCGCAGGATTGCGTATATGTCATGAGCAGTAAACTTACACACCATGGGCAGTTAATGCAGAAAAATGGTGTTGTAAGCGGCACGATCAGCGAACAAACAGAAGAGGTAACACAATTGAAGGGTATCCAGTTCCTTGGTATTGCAACCATTCTACACGACAGTTTAATCCAAAATGCACAGTCTGTTTATCAGCAAAGGTTTCCTGTGGCTAAAGAAAGACAGGAGACATTATGGAAAATAGCTTTTACAAGATTGAAGTTTACAGATAACAGTCTCGGTTTTGGAACGAAAATGATCTGGCAGCAATGAGCTTACAATTCTCAGAATTAATGAACAGGCTCATGATAGCTTCATGATCGATTAAAAACAAATATGGAATATGAAACCGTCATGCGCTTACAATTCTCAGGCTTAATAGATAAGCTCATGACGGCTTCATTACAATTAAAAACAAGGTTAATCACGATTAAGAACAACTATGCAATATGAAAATCAAAAGAATTATTATAGGTATCAGCGGGGCAACCGGCATTCAATATGGAATCCGTGCACTGGAGTTATTGAAAAATGAAGATATAGAAACACATCTCGTTGTAAGCAAAGCAGCTGAGATGGTAAGAAAAATAGAAACTGATATCAAGCAGGAGGAGTTGTTTAGCCTGGCTGATAAGGTATACCAGTTGCAGGACGTTGGAGCTGCAATAGCAAGTGGTTCTTTTAAAACTGTTGGTATGCTGATTGCCCCCTGTTCGGTAAAGACAATGTCTGAGATTGCCTGTGGAGTAACGAGCTCCCTCTTAACCCGGTCGGCCGATGTTGTGCTTAAGGAAAGACGCAGACTTGTTTTGCTGTTTCGTGAAACACCCTTACATGCCGGGCATTTAAAAAGTATGATGGCTGTAACAGATATGGGAGGAATTGTGATGCCGCCGGTACCGGCATTTTATACCAGGCCAGCTACAATAGACGATATGGTAACACATACGGTAGCGCGTGCACTGGATTTATTTGGAATTGAAATTGATATTCCGCGGTGGACCTATAATCATCACACGGAAATGGCAGAAAAATAGCTGATCTATCCTCTATTAATCTCCGGATTGATCATTCAACGGATTTCATATATTCCGAATCTGGTGTTTTAGTATTGTTTGTTGGGTTTAGCTGTTAAAGAAATCCAGTTTAACCTTAAAAACGGCAAGATGCTGTTGTTTGTCGTTAATATTCGCCTAGTTTTTTCTTTACTAATAGTGTTATTTTGTATGTAACGGGATTTTTTTTTGACAAAAATTAACATAGCAGGCTAAATGGGGAGAGGGAAAATTAAACTTATCGCTCTTTTTTGGTCGCTACTATTGGTAAATCTCTTTTTTATTCTTCATCATGCAGTTGCGCAGGTGAAAAAAGTTGGAAGTCAGCAGGGCTTATCCAACAATTCTGTAACGGCAATATTCGAAGATAAAGAAGGATTCATGTGGTTTGGCACCATAGATGGCTTAAATAAGTACGATGGTTATGGCTTTAAGGTATTTCGTAATATTACATCGGATACACATTTTAAGCTGGATAATAAAATTACAGCTATCGGCGGGACAGCAGATGGTAAAATAATTGTAGGCACTAAAAAAGGCGGTGCAATCATGAGTTTTCATGAAACTACTTTTTCAATTATTAAATATCGCTCTGCGCTTGACCAGAAGATCAGGGAAGTCCCGGGTCAGATTTTTGGCATTTTCCGCCTCTCAAATGATACACAGTTACTGATGACGAGCAATCAGGGGGTACTGTTACTAAAAGACGGAACAGAGACAGCTCTTCAGATCGCTGTAAGAGATCTATCGGATAAAGTGTCTTATGATGACTATATCCAGGGAATCACGAAAGACGGAAACGGAAGAGTCTGGGTTTTTGTCCGTGGCAAGGGAATGGGACGTTTTGATGAAGGAGGGAAGCGCATTCATATTATAAACAATAAAATCCTTTCTGCAAGATCTATACAGGCTGACCTGCGAGGAGATATCTGGATTGGCGGCATAAAGATGCTGTCCAGGTACAATATAAAAACGAATACTTATTTTGATTTGCTTGCCAGTTTTTCCGGCCACACTAAAAACCTGAATATTACCGACATCAGTCTTTCCAGATCAGCAAAGTTCAGAATCTCTACAGATGGTCTGGGCCTCTTTTTTTACAGCCCTGATACGGGGAAATATGAGTTCGTCAATGGCCTGGCGAGTCCGGCTATAAACTGTTCGTATGAAAGCCGGCAGGGGTTGGTTTGGGTAGGTACCGTGCGTGGTGGCATCAATATGCTCGACGAAAAGGATAATTCTCCATTTCAGGTATACACTCAGGGCGATGGTCATCATTCCGGTGAGCTGCCAACAAATTATATCCAGTCTTTTTGCGCGGCAGATGACACGCATATCTGGATAGGTACCGATGGCAAAGGTGCTAGTTTATGGGACCGTAAAAAAAATGTATTCAGGAATTTCTATCATCAGGAAAATAATCCGCACTCAATCAGCAGTGATTATATCGTCAACATCTTAAAAGATCATCTTGGAAAAGTCTGGTTCTCTACATATGGCGGCGGAATTAATTTGTTCAGGGAGCAAACGGAAGACTTCGTGCAATACCCATGTGTCAGCCTGTCCCAGAAAGGGGAAGCAAGCCAGAAAGGAGAAATGGGGCAGAAAGGGGAAGCAGGCCAGAAAGGGGAAAGGGGTCAGAAAAGGGAAACGGGGCAGAAAGTGGAAACGAGTCAGAAAGGGGAAGCAAGCCAGCTAGGGAAAGCAGACCTGAAAGGGGAGACGAGCGAGAAAGCGGAGGCAAGTAATGTATGGGCTTTATATGAAGATACACACCAAACCTTGTGGGCAAGTACACTGGGACTTTCTGGTTTGTTCAGGCTGAACAGGGAAACGGATAGGTATGAATTGTTCGACGCCAGTCTCCAGGATATACTGGTGATGAAAGAAGATTCCCGGGGGACGCTCTGGGCGGGTAGTTACAACGGGATTATTAAAATTGACCGGCACAAAAAGAAGCATAAAATCTTTAATCTGGGAGTTGCGGTCAGAGCTATTGAAAATGCAAATAGTGAGGGATTGTGGATTGGTACAGAGGGTGAGGGCCTTTTGTACTTCGACTTAAAGCAGGAAAGGGTAATACGCCATTATACGGAGGCCGATGGGATACCTAATAACACGATATTGAGTGTGCTGAAATTGAAAAATAACAGGATCTGGCTGAGCACCTTTAAAGGCCTGTCGGAATTTGATGTCGCACATGGCAGGTTTAAAAACTTTTTTGAGAATGACGGACTTCCGGATAATGAATTCAGCTATAATGCAGCCCTAAAGCTATCTGATCAGGAGCTTCTTTTCGGCGGAATAGGTGGCTTTTGTGTTTTTAACCCATATCTGCTGAATACCCATCCGCATCAACCGGTATTGAAAATCACCAATGTGCTGATCAATAATCAGCCGGTTTTTAACCAATCGGATGAGTCTCGTTTAATGGGAAGTATAGATCAGCTGTCGCTGCCTTACGATAAGGCGGTGATTACGGTTGAATATACCGCATTGGAGTATAGGAAGCCCCAGAAAATTATGTATTCCTATTACCTGGAAGGATGGGAAGAACATTGGCATTTCGTTGAGGGATACCGGAAGGCTACTTATGGCAAGCTGCCTCCCGGCAATTACAAGTTGCGCATACGGTGTACGGATACGGAAGGGAACTGGCTGGCGAATGAAAAAAGCATCAGTATCAGGATAAACCCGCCATTCTGGCTATCGTGGTGGGCTTATACAAGTTATGCGGTGGTATTGGTTACTGGTGTATATGCTTATAGTCAATATGAAAAGGGCAAGCAGCAATTTAGAAATAAGCTCGCCTTATCCGGTATGGAGCTGCAAAATGAAAAAATCCTGCAGGAGAAAAAGAACGAGTTTTTTACACATATTTCGCATGAGCTAAGGTCGCCGCTGACATTGATTGTCAATCCTGTAAAAGATTTGCTGGAGGAGGATGGCAATCAGCTGAATGAAGACCAGCTGGCCAAACTGGATATCGTTTACCGGAATAGCAAAAGATTACTTGGCCTGGTGGATAAGTTTCTGCTGTTGAAAAGAATGGATAACTTTTCGGATGAGCTGGTGCTGACAAAGGGTTCGATTAGAGATGTTTGTCAGCAGGTGTTTCAGTATTATCTGCTAAATGCACAAAGCAAGGGTATAACTTACACTTTTGAGGCTGATGATCATGCCGATCGTCTTTCTGATGATTATGCTGATAATTTCTCTGGCGATGGGCTTAATAACCATACTGATCGGGCTGATCATCTATCTGACAAGCGAGCTGAAGATTGGTCTGACGATCAAACTGATACGCTCTATTTTGACAGGGAGAAAATAGAGATTGTGCTTTCCAATTTATTGTCGAATGCTTTTAAGTATATTCCGCCGGGCGGATCTATTGCGCTGAAGATTTTTCATGTCGGCCCGAAGGTTTATGTAACGGTGACAGATAATGGACCGGGGGTGGCAGAAGAAATTGCTGACACCTTATTTCAGCAGTTTGTGCGGGAAAAAGATTCCAGTCACAGCGGATTTGGGATAGGCCTTTACCTGGCGAAGAGCTATATGGAATTGCATGGCGGCAAAATCACCTACCTGCCGAACCCATTTGGAGGTTCTATTTTTGAAATTACTTTTTTAACGGGAAAAGCACATTTCAGTGATGTGTTGATCCCTGAGGATGCGGAGAATGATTCAGGGCCTCCTGATGAGATGAACTTTGAGCGGCTGGAGAATTTCGGCGGGTTAGAGAATCTTAATCAGTCAGAGAATCTTAATGGGCTGAAGAATCTTAATGAGCTGAAGAGCATTAATGAACTGAAGAACAGTAATGGAAAGGGGATCTCTAATGGAAAAGGAACTTTTAATGAGCCGGAGAATTCTGATGGAAAAGGAGTTGCCAGTTCTAATGATATGTTCAGAGACATTCGCCAGCAGGACTTCTCTTTTATCTCTGCCAATGAGAAACCCTGTATTTTAATTATCGATGATAATGCCGAAATAAGAGCATATCTGCGCGTTATTTTTGAAAAAGACTATAATGTTATTTGTGTAAATAATGCTTCGGAAGGAATGCTGGCGGCAGATCAGCAAAGACCCGACCTGATCCTGTGCGATGTGATGATGAAAGACAAGACGGGAATAGATTTTTGTAAGGAAATCAAGGTGGATGCCAGTCTTGCGCATATCCCTGTTTTCCTGCTCACTGCAGATCCGACAGAAAAAAACAAGATGGCAGGATTGCAGGGTGGGGCCGATGATTATATCTATAAGCCTTTCGATAAGTCTGTACTGATGGTTAAAGTAGAAAATATGATCAGAAGCAGGGTGCAGATGAAAAAGGCGCTCTTTGAAAATATTGTAAATGCAGGGCTTGACAAAATGTCGAAGGAAGATGCTTTGTTCCTGAAGCGTGTGGAGAATCTGGTGCTCAGCAACCAGGAATCAGAGCAGTTCAATGTCAAGTGGCTCGCTTCTGAAATAGGGATGAGCCATTCTTCATTATATAAAAAGATTAAAAGTATCAGCGGGCTGACGATAAATGACTTTGTCCGCAATGTGAAAATAAAATACGCGGCGAAACAGCTGCTGACAACTAATTTATCTATCTCAGAAGCGGCCTATGCTTCTGGTTTCAGCGATGTTAAATATTTCAGGATGCACTTTTTGAAAGTGTACGACTTATTGCCATCCGATTTTGTGAAAAAATACAGAACGCGGTTTCTGGATTACTCACATATTAAAGGTTTGTAAGGTTGTCCGGCTAATTCCTGGTCTTATAATTTGATTATCTGTGTGCTGTGTTACCGGAATAAATACCAATCATGTTTTCTGTGCTTTTTTAATAGGCTTTCTTATGATGTTTCATGGGTGATTCTTGCTTGTCTGCATATTTTTATTTCAAATGCTTCTTAAATTTTGATTAAATACTGCTTAAGTGTGATTTCTGTTCGATTTTTCATATTTACACCCCCTTGTTTTACGAAAATAAGCTTTTAATAGTTCATTGAAAAGGTCAATTTGGTCGTAAGAAAGGAGAAAGTGTATGAAGTAATATCTATTAGCCCTAAATCAGACATTAAATAAATAATGTAATCGCATCTGCTGATTATATATACTTAATGTGCGGATTAATAATGAATTAGAGAGCCAGTTTTGGAGTACAGACAACAGCTATTAAAATTAAACATGAAAAGAAGTGTTCGGTCAACCAGATTAATTTCTGCTATAATATTTACAATCTCCATGTTCTTGTCTGCGCATAGCTTATATGCACAAGGGACAGTATCAGGGACGATAAAAGATCTCAAAGGAATGCCGCTGCCGGGAGTTACGGTAAGGGAAAAAAATAAGAGTAATGCCTCGCGGTCTGATGCCAATGGTAATTTCAAAATCAACACCAGCGCAAATGAAACTATATTGGTTTTTAGCCTTATTGGCTATAAAGGTCGTGAATTGCCTGTAAAAGGCGGAGTAATGCCCAATGTGATTTTGCAGGACGATGTTTCAGACTTAAATGAAGTAGTAGTTGTAGGATACGGGAGTCAGCGGAAGAGTGATCTGACGGGAGCAATTTCCAGTGTCAAAGGGTCGGATTTAACAAAGCTGCCTACGCAACGGGTAGATCAGGCATTACAGGGACGCGCGGCCGGTGTGAGGGTACAGTCCACGGATGGAGCAGCTCCGGGAGCAAATGCGTCGATCAGGGTAAGGGGGTCAAATTCCCTGCAGGGTGGAAACGAAGCTTTAATTGTTGTTGATGGTGTGCAGGGGATTACCCTGGGACAAATCAACCCGAATGATATCGAATCGATGGAGATATTGAAAGATGCTTCTTCGACAGCTATCTATGGAGCGCGTGGTGCCAATGGGGTGATTCTGATCACTACTAAACGTGGTAAAACAGGGAAGCCAAAAATCAATTATGTGGTGGATGGAAGTTTAGCTTCGATAAGTAAAAAGATTGACCTGCTCAGTGCCGGTGAGTATGCTGAAAATATCAATAAGTATAAACTTGCACAGAATGGCGGCGGAATAAATCCTGTTGCTGTGTTCTCTGCGGATGAAATAGCGTCATTCTATGCTAATGGCGGCACGGACTGGCAGGATGAGATTTTCCGCACGGCAAAGGTTCAGAATCATCAGCTTTCTGTGAGTGGTGCTACGGATATATCGGATTATTTCGTTTCTCTTGGTTATCTGGATCAGGATGGGGTATTGAAAAATACAGACTATAAGAGGCTTTCGGTAAGGACAAATATCAATACCAATATTTCCAAATTCCTGAAAGCCGGTGCAGGATGGTCTATGGCCAAAGAAGATGGCAGTAAATCTTTATATGGTGGTGGGGCCGACTGGGGCAATAATCCTATAGGTTCGGCCCTGAGTTTTGCGCCTACAGTATCTCCTTATGATGCCACCGGAGGATATTCTGCTTATCCGGCTTACGGAGAGCAAGGGTACTGGAATCCACTGGCGAACACGCTGGAGCCTTATATCAAGAATAACATGATGACCAATAACGTGAATGCTTACCTGGAGGCGAAGATATTGGATGGCCTTACTCTCAGGGTAACAGGCAGCGGGATCTTCAAAAATGTAAATGATATGAGTTACTATAATCTGCAGACGCAAAACGGTTATGGCAGCAACGGTGCAGGTACAGCGGCAACGAACAGAACGCAGACTTATCAAAATTCAAACATACTGACTTACGATAAGTTCTTTGGTGATCATCACCTGACGTTTACGGGGGTAGCCGAGCAGCAAACGGAGAAATATATAGGTTTTGCGGTAAACGGATCGAAGTTCACAGTGCAGCAGACAGGTATTTATGACCTTTCGGGTGCACAGACGCTTACTTCTTCATCTACCACCACAAGCCGTTACTTAAATTCATTTTTAGCGAGGGCTAACTATGGCTACAAGGATAAATATTTACTGACTGCAAGTTTAAGAAGAGATGGTTCTTCGGTATTTGGTAAAAATAACAAATGGGGCAACTTTCCGGCAGCAGCCTTATCATGGAACCTCATGAATGAAGATTTCCTGAAAAATGTGAAAACATTTTCGCGCCTGAAATTACGTGCAAGCTGGGGACTGACGGGAAATCAGGGGATCAATCCTTATGAGACGCTGGCAAAAGTAACAGGGGGAGAGAATTATCCATATAACGGATCTAGCTCTACTGACTTGGGTTACAGCATTACAACGGCCGCGAATCCTGACTTGAAGTGGGAGAAAACAGATCAGAAAAATATTGGTATAGACCTCGGCTTATTTGGCGATAAGCTGACTTTTACAGCAGATGTGTATACAAAAATGACGAAAGATTTGCTGATGTACAGGCAATTGCCAACATATGTAGGCATTACGTCGGTTCTTGATAATGTTGGATCGATGAGGAACCGCGGACTGGAGCTGACTTTACAGGCTACGCCGGTAAGTAAAGCTGTGGTATGGAATACAGGGGTTAACTTCTCATTGAACAGAACCAAAATCATCAGCCTGGGCATTTCGGACAGTATTTCTGTGGCCAACTCAAATGGCCATGGTGGTGCAACAGAAGGGTTGCCGCTGTCGATGCTGGTAGAAGGCAGGCCTTTAGGCGAGATGTATGGGTTTATTACTTTAGGAACCTGGGGTTCAGATCAGGCAGCAGAAGCCGCTAAATATGGTCAGCTCCCTGGTGATCAGCGGTATAAAGATATAAATAATGATGGGCTGATCAATATCGACGACCGTACACGCATTGGAAATGCCTTCCCGAAGTTCACCGCCGGATGGAGCAATGATATCTCTTATAAAGGATTCAACCTATCCTTCCAGTTTGTTGGTTCGGTAGGTAATGATGTATTTAACCTGGCGAGATATGCAATTGAAGGGTATCAGGATGCAACAGGGGCAAACTTAAAAAATGCGTGGACGGTAGATAATCAGCACACCGATGTGCCGGCAATTATTCCGGTGGCTACGAGAGAAGCTGCAGGGTTGGTGTCGAAGGTGAGCTTACCTTCCAGTACATCCGGGCTGATCAGCCGCTGGGTGGAGAATGCCTCATTTGTGAGACTACAGTATGTGACGCTGACCTACTCGCTGAAAAGTATGCTGAAGAATACTAAAATAGCAGATCTGAGTATCCACGGCAGTGTTTCCAATGTTTTCACCATTACCAATTATCAGGGTTACAATCCTGAAGTGGCATCGTGGAGCGGAAATGATGCACAGGTAGGGTCAGATTTCAATAGTTATCCTGCATCAAGAATATTCTCCCTGGGTGTTAACCTGAGCTTTTAACGGGAAGAGGATTGGAATCTTCTCCTGATGATGACTTACTGATCATCAGCCGAAGGCGAAAAGGAATAATAAACAAGTTGAAAACAATATATACAGATGGAACGATCATCAGCATGATGCTTACAAATTGTAATGATATGCTAATGATAGCTTCATCATCATTAAATTCAATTACTGATGAAACCACCACGGGCCTACCGCTCACAAAAAGCAATGAAAATGATCGTGGTAGCTTCATAACCTTTAAAAAACAATAATTCACTGATGGAAAAATATAGTTTTAAATTAAGCAAAGCATTGAAGGTGATGTATCTCAGCCTCGCTTGCCTGACATTGTCCGTATCTTGCCAGAAACTGGACGAGTCGCCCGAAAATTTTGTAACCCCGGAAAGTTATTATCAGACCAAAGAACAGATAGAAACGGTATTTGCTTCTTCGATGAACAATCTTTGGAATGTATGGTCGAATTACAGTTATACCGCCGAGAAGTTGTTAAAGAACGATGATCAGCTATATGGTGGCGACCTGAATATTACGGCCGACTGGGGCAGTGGCTTATGGGCTGCACATTTCAAGTCTGTTTATGGGCTTAACAATGCAATAGCGGTGTTAAATGTTGGCATCAGTGGTGTTTCTGCAGATGATATTAACCAGTTGATGGGGCAGGCGAAATTCTTAAGGGCATATAATTATTTTATGCTGGTAAGGATGTGGGGAGGACTGCCGATAGTAACAGAAACCACTGCAGATCCTTTAGCGGGCAATTTGGCGAGATCTTCCGTTCAGGAGGTTTACGATTTCATCATCAGCGATTTTAAGGTGGCTATTGACAAGCTGCCCGTATCCTGGCCGGCCGACAAACAGGGGCGTCCTACTCAGGACGCGGCGAAAGCCTTGCTGGCAAAGGTATATCTGACAATGGCAGGATACCCGCTAAACAATGCGGCTTACTATCAGAATGCTGTAGATTACTCAAAACAAGTCATAGATGCGGGCAACTACCATTTGGTGCCAGACATTGCAGATGTATTCAGTACGGCGACTAAATACGCACCTGAAAACATGTGGGGTTTCAACTCGAATGAAGCTGATAAATCTACCACCTGGCAGCAATGGTCTAACTACTATGGTTGGGGCGTGAACTCTGTGGAGCCTACTTTTGCGACCACCTATCCTGATCAGCCGCGGAAATACGACTATCTGGAGCTGACATTTGAAGGAAAGACATATACTGAGCTGGGTGTAAATCCGGGGATCGGCAAATTTGTATACGACAGGAAAGAAGGTTTGGTAGATGGATTGGTAAATATTCCGATCATCAGGTATGCTGATGTACTTTTAATTTACGCAGAAGCCAAAAACAGGGTTAATAATGGGCCTGAAGCCACTGCGGTAGCCGCGGTTAACCAGGTGATCAACCGTGCAAATGGCAATGTGGCCAATGCCGGTGATCCTGTAGCTACCACTGCTTTATCGATGGCTGCCTTTGAAAGTAAAGTGCTGCAGGAGAGAAGCTGGGAATTGTGTTTTGAGTTCGACAGGTGGTTCGATATTATCAGGAAAAGAATTCTGCCTGATGTAACGCTGCCGGTTTACAAACAGAATTTCAGTGAGAACGATTATTTGTTCCCCATACCTTTGCAGGATATGAGACTGAATAAGAGTTTTACGCAGAACCCTGGCTATTAAGGATCAGGGGATGCCATTTAATCAGCTTTATACCCGATCGATCTTGATAAATCAGAGGAGCCGGTCGGGCATAAAGCTTTTTTGTTTATTCAATTCGGAAAATAAGATCATCATATTATGGCTAACCATATAAGGGTACTGTATGTACTGATTTTTGTGCATTTAATTTGTCCCTTTCAACAATTTGCGCAGGCACAGCAGGTTTCTCAGGCGCAGCAGGTTGCTAAAAGTCATCGGGTTTCTCAGGCACAAGATTTTTCTCAGGCACAGCAGTCATCGCTTTCCAGGCTGTCAGCGCAGGATTCAATAAATGCTGTAGCGTGGCGGGCGGCTTTAGTAACCTGGAAAGATAAAAGTGCAGTTGCTCAGTCAGACGGGCTAAGCAGTGCCGCCGAAGATGGAATTCTGCATTTAGGTGCAGCAAAAGGGGGGATTTACCATTATCAAATTGCTGTTGCTGACGACAAAAAGAATGTGGGGTCTTTCAGGGCCATCCAGGTCGCTATTTCCAATTCCGGAACTGCCATTAGCAGGGTCAGTGCAAGCCTCAATGATAAAGCCTGGTTTGGTGGAAGTGTTTTACTGGCGCCAGGTGAGTCGGACACCCTTGAAATCTGGTTTATTCATCCGCTGGATAGTGCACAGAAAATCTTTGTAAATATGGACGGCCTTCCCGGGGGCAATGCTTCTATCTGGGATCCTATAGATCCTGCTGCATTAAAGACCATAACACTCGAGATCAAGTCTGACGGCGCTCCCGCTGTTAGCCTCGGTACAGTATTCACTGCCGGGCAATACCAGTCCGTTGCTGCGGTTGCCAGCGATGCATTTTTTCCATTTATTGACATGTACGGCCAGTTCGCCCATGCAGAATGGCCGGGCAAAATTCATACAGAAGCGGAGTTGAAGAGCAGGCTCGAAAAAGAAAAAGCAGAGCTCAGTATTTTTACAGGACCGGCAGCTTTTGACCGGTTTGGTGGCTGGCAGGATGGGCCACAGCTGGAGGCGAGCGGATATTTTCGCACAGAGAAGGTAGAAGGAAAATGGTGGCTGGTAGATCCCGATGGGCACCTGTTCTGGTCTCATGGTGTCAATTGCGTAGGCTTTGATTCTGGCGTTACAGAGATTGGCGGCAGGGAAAGGTATTTTAAAGACCTGCCCGTAAATTCAGGTGCCGGCCAATCATTTTATACTAATCAGCATGGAAAGACACGGTTTAACTATTATAGCTCCAATCTTTTCCATAAGTACGGAGCTGAATGGCATGCAAAAGCTACAGCAACAGTTTTTGAGAGGTTACATTCATGGGGAATCAATACCATTGGGAACTGGTCAGATCCGGGTATTTATTTATCGCGCACTGGTTTATCTGCATGCATTAAAAAACTCCCATATACTGTCAATGTTGATTATTCCTGCAAGGCAGTTGACGGTAAGAATTTCAAATTTCCTGATGTTTTTGATAAAGGGTTTATGCCTGCCGTGACTGCAGCGGCACAGAAGGCCGCACTTAAGACGGGGAGCGACCCATACTGCATGGGTTATTTTGTCGATAACGAGCTAAAGTTGCTACAGCTTACCGCTGCATGTATGAAGCAGAGTGAGGAGGGAGCTGCGAAGAATGCATTTGTAGCCTATTTAAAATCTAAATTCACCACCATTTCGGCCCTCAATGCGAGCTGGGGTACCCAATATGGGAGCTGGCATAAGCTTTTGCCCGATACCCTCCTGCCGAAAAGTGCCGGGCCAGAAATGTCTGCATTTGACAGCCTGATGATCGACCGCTACTATGCTTTTTGCAGAACAGCTATGAAAGCAGCTGCACCTGGCCAGTTATACCTCGGAAGCCGTTTCAATCTATACAGGATTTATTATCCTAAAGATACCAGTCTGAATAGTGCGCTCCGCATTGCGGCGAACTATTGTGATGTAGTTTCCATCAACTATTACCGTTATGGCAGTGAAGATCTGGTGTTGCCAGCCGGGGTAGACAAGCCGATTATTATCGGAGAGTTCCATTTTGGTGCGCCCGACAGAGGATTACCGCATAGCGGGTTGAGAAATGCACATTCGCAGTTACAGCGTGCAAAGTTGTATCAGGTTTATGTGGAAGAGTCTCTTCATAATCCTCAGATTGTAGGGACACATTGGTTTCAAT
This sequence comes from Sphingobacteriales bacterium, assembly GCA_015655115.1. GTDB lineage: Bacteria > Bacteroidota > Bacteroidia > Sphingobacteriales > Sphingobacteriaceae > Pedobacter. The sequence goes on along the minus strand of JAATFQ010000148.1, from coordinate 15,826 downwards.
ACGGGGATCAGCCTTATACCGGTAGATTTGACGGGGAAAACTACCAGATTGGGTTTGTGGATATAGGTGATCATCCTTATCCGGAAACGGTGGGGGCATTAAGGCAGATAGGATACAATATGTACCGGATGCGGTTTGCTACAGGCAAGTGATGTTATTGAAGGTAACTCACAAATAATTGGAGGGTGTATCATATAAATCATGGTCACCCTCTTTTGTTTAGCAGCGGGCGGGAGCATGCTATTGAAAGCATCGGTATCTGGCTGTTTTTGTTCTTTGCTCTCCTTTTGTTACTTTTGTAGTTAGTCACTCTCGCCAACTTCTAACCTAATGAAAAACACATAGTGCATAAAGCCCTTCTTCAATTACGCGCTTCTTTTTTTCCTTCGAAAAGCACATCAATCCTTGCTGCAAAGTTGAAGATTTTTTATCTGATGCTTGGAGCCAATGTGATAAAAGGATTTTTATATCTGTCAGATTCAATTATCAATCACAATGGGGATGGTAATTTCAGAGCCCTAAGATTGATTGTCACCTCTATATTGTTGATCGCAGTTTTGCGCCGGTTTCCTCAAATAATCAAATGGGGTATACATTATGCGATAATTGGTACTATTCTTCATCTTTATTATAGAGTCTTCAATAAGGATATTGGTGCAGATGTCATCGCCATGCAGTGTATCTACATGATTATCATTTCAGCATTTTACGGCTTAAACAAGTTCTGGGGTGCCGCGTATACGCTGATCTCGGCGGCATCACTTATTTTGGTTCACTATATTGGCTTCAGGTGGACCGGACTTCATCCTTTGCCGCAGGGAATAAATGATCTTTATATAAGTGTCAATTTTCTGGTGATATTATTCTCACATCTGTATTTTCATCGCGTATTATACGGCAACATACACGAGATGGAAGTGTTGAATACAAGGCTGGAAGAGTCTACCGAATCAAAAAGCAATTTCCTGTCCACCATGTCGCATGAGCTACGCACACCGCTGAATTCGGTCATTGGCATTGCCAAACTATTGGTTGATGACAATAAAGACCAAAAGCAGCAAGAACAGCTGGATATGCTTAAGTTTTCGGCCGAGGGACTGCTCACGCTGATTAATAACATATTAGATATCAATAAATTTGACTCTGGTAAAATGGAGCTGGAATCCGTACCATTCAACTTATATAAACTCGCAGAAAGTATTTCAAAGAGCATGGTTCATCAGCCGGGAGAGAAAAAGCTAAAGTTTTCGGTAGAGGTTGATGAGGAGCTCAAAAGAATAAACTTTCTCGGTGATCCGACACGCCTGGGCCAGATTATTTACAATCTGGTGGGCAATGCAGTTAAGTTTACAGCCGAAGGCGAGGTGAGTATCAGGGCGAAGATTCTGATGCAAAAGGATGGCGAATATCTTATCAGGCTGGAGGTTAAAGATACTGGTATAGGCATAAGTGAAAGTCAGCAGAAACGGATATTTGAGCCTTTTATGCAGGCCTCATCGAGTACAACGCGTAAGTTTGGCGGTACAGGATTGGGGTTGTCCATTGTTAAGCAGTTAGTTGAACTATTCGGTGGAGAGATTTATGTTAAAAGCGTTCCCGGTAAAGGCACGAGTTTTTTTATTGAGGTCACGTTTACAAAAACCGATCTTCGTACTACCGGGCAACATACGGAGGTGAGTCATGATGAAAATGACTTAAGCGATCTGCGTATTCTGTTGGCGGAGGATAATATGATGAATATTTTTTTCATGCAGCAATTGTTTAAGCGTTGGAAGATAACAGCCGACATTGCTGAAAATGGTGAAGAAGTGCTCGTCCTTTTGGCTACTAAAGATTACGATGTGATCCTGATGGATATGCATATGCCAGTAATGGATGGCATGGAGTCGGCAAAGCAGATACGGCAGCTTGCAGATCCAGTCAAAGCCAATACTTATATTATTGCCTTAACAGCCTCTGTTTCGGACAATATTCAGGCGAAAGTAAGAGAATTCGGAATGAACGACTATTTGCATAAACCATTTCAGCTGGATGAGCTGAAAGATATGTTGCTCAGTAGGTCTGCAAAGGTAACCGGATAGAAAGATTCTTTTGAACAGGCATTTTAATTACCAGATGATCATTAATTAATTACTATAGATGATCATTAAGTTGTAAGTTCGTGAAAGCACTCAATTATGCTTTTGGTCCCGATCATCACTGCGGTTTTTGGATGTGGCTCCATGCTGAACAAAACAGGATGATTCTCGAAGCGCTGTAAAATTGCCGCGTACAACACCGGCACAACTTTCATTTTGACAGTTTTTTTAGTTGCAAAGCGTTCAATATTGCTCTCATGAATACGATCAAACTGCGCTTCTGTTATTGCTTTTATTTTCAATATGGGATCTATCTTAAAGTATTCCCAAATGGTAATATAAAGATTTAATACCTCATTAAGTTCTGCCTTTGCCAGATCTGACTTATATCCCATCAGCATAGAGAGCATAAATGGCTGATGTTTAAACAGTTCATCTGTAGTTATATGTGCATAATCAATGTCGTTTTCAAGTTTTATTATCTTGTCAAAGATGGTCATTATACGTCTCAGATCTTCCATTTGCAGTTTCTGAGGACTTTTGTTGGTTATAATTTCCATATATATACATCAAATTTAAAGGCCCCAAAAGTATATATTTATCAGCAATTTGTATCTCAGATTTTTACTATCCGGTTAAAGTGCTGTTATGGTAGTATTCATTTTCGAATGCATTGTTATTCTCCATATCCAGGTGTATTATTTTCTTCATATCAACAAATCCTAAAAGGCTTATATCTGCAAATTGAGGTGTGTGGGGTATATTGATGTTATTATCGCCTATATCGGATTATTCAAAGCAGCGGCCAGGTCATCAGCATTATCTAAAACTTTAAAGATACGTCCATTTTTAACAATTAAATGCGTTGGGAACTGACTGATTTGTAAATGGTTTATGTATTTTTCCATGTTTGGTACTACCATATAGCTGAACTTCGTTTTGCTTAAAAATGCCTTTAAATCTTTTTTAGCATCTAATGCCAGTCCAAGAAATAAAACATCTTTTCGGGTTTTGTATTTATCAACGAGTTTATTCAACTCAGGCATTTCTTGTACACAGACCACGCAATGAATAAACCAGCACTTTAATATAAGCGTTTTGTTATTTGTACTCCTGTTTGTATAGCTGTTACCATTCAGATCGACGAAATTGAAATCCGGCAGTTTGCTGCCTTCCATTTTATAATATTTGTAATATTGTTCACCCAGCTGTCTTAAACGGCTTTTTATGTCCTTATCGGTTTTTTGGGGCAGTTGATATAGCTTATACTGGGGTTTTCCGGTTTTTGTAGGTATCAGTACGGGCAAATACCGTCCGCCCGATAAAGCCTGGAGAAATTTTCCCCTGGATAGCGGACTTCCGGATTCATTTATTGCAGTGTATTCTTTTGACAGATTAATATATCGGTTCTCATATTGGTAGTAACTCCTGAAGCTTGACAGAATCTGTTTTATATCTTTTTCTGTTTTTTTATCTGCCGGAGATTGGCCATATACGCAGGAAAGGGACAGATGTGAAAGAAAGACGATTATTACTAGAACTGGTGATATAAGTTTCATCGTAAAAGATTATAAATTAGAAGCGTGTTCATTTTCTATAAATGAATCTGTCAAATAAACATAAGATAATTTCAGGTGTTTCCAAAATATATTTTCTTCTAAAATACCTTAAAAATCATTCTTTAGTCCATGATACTGAACTCAACCATGGGGGCTGCAAGTAAATACCATACTGAGCGGTTTAAGGTTATTCAGATAGGTAAGGAAGCGTTATCCGGAATAAATGACAAAACTAGTTTAACTAGTTTAGGGTAAAAATGAAATCTGCCTGATCCGAGTTTCCAACGTAGAATTTAAGTGTAGATGGTGGCGACTTAACTAAAGGAGCAACAGCAGAAATCAAGTCAGAAAATTGCATTTTCAGTAAGTCCATATCTGTATCTTCAGGCACCCTTATCAAGAGATCACCACCGCTTGCGCGGATCTTCCAATCGTTGAATTCCGGATTGCTTTGCATAAGCTGCTTCCATTCCTGCTGATACTTACCCATATTTAATTTTTATAAAAGTACAGAATTTAAGGTTTAAATAATTCTCGAAGCTTAGATAAATATCGTCCGCAGGTTGGTTTTATCGATGGCCTGTGGAACACGGGTGCACTATGGTATTCAAACTTTTTACAATTAGCTGGTTGCGTGAAATTGGCAAAACGTATTGTTGTTTAATCCATTAATTGTCAGTACTTAGCAGGTAGCCTGCAGTTAATTTCATCATTATTGCTGGCTTGATAGTTTAACCTCAGGCCTAAAGAGGAAGTCTTTTAAAAGTAGCAATACCTGCCTGGTTAATGTTATTTATTAGTTGCGTTACATCTTATTGCTTACTTTTGTAATCAGGATTTATAGAACTTAAAAATACTTAAAAATACTCAAAAACGCTCTAAAACGCTCAAAAACCTCAAAGATGTTCAAAGACCGCTCAATGGTGCTCAGATATCTGTTTAAGTAAAATCGCGGTTAGCTAAAAAAGATGCTTGAAGACATTAAAAATAACGATGATATCCGTGCTTTTGTAGATTCATTCTATAACAAAGTAAGGCAGGATGCCCTTTTAGGCCCCGTATTTTCCGGTGCAATTAAAGGCGACTGGCAGCCGCATTTAGATAAGATGTATGCTTTCTGGGATTCAGTGTTATTTAGCGTACCTGGCTTTAGTGGCAACCCTTTTGCTAAGCATGTGCCATTAAAGATAGATTCAACACATTTTGATCAATGGCTGGTGTTGTTTGATGAAACTATTGATGCTGGTTTTGCTGGTCCGGTAGCAACCGAGACCAAAACCAGGGCAAGGCTGATCGCTGGGATATTTATCAGCCGGTTAAAGTATATGGGTTAAGATGGAGTGATAGCGCAGGCATAAAGAACGAATACAGCTAATACAGGCTCCATCGTTGCTTAAAAACAATAAATAGTAATAAAAACCGGATGTGTATTGCTATGATACATCGTGTTTCTTATCCCAACTGCTGAATATCTAGTGTAATAATGTATGCTGAAGTATGCTATTTTCCGATTTCTACGGAATTTAGCTGTATAATAGTAAAACAAGGTGCTGATGGTATGTTGAACTCCTTAATATTGAAAAATATTGTGGATATTGCCGCTGCAAACTAAAAAAACTAAATGATTGTAAGGCAAGAGGGAGAAAATTGGTCAGCAGCGCTTCGTAATGATGAAGATCCCGCCTTATCTTTTTATTTTAAACTGCATGCTAAATCTCTTGTTTTTTTTGCAAACCGTTTAGTCAATGATCAGCATGAAGCCGAAGATATTGTAGCAGATTGTTTTGTAAAAGTCTGGGAGCGGAGGAAAACGTTTCAGACCGGGGAAAATATCAAGGCCTTTTTATATATCAGCTGCCGTAATGCCTGCCTGGATTACCTCAGGCGTCTCAAGGTTAAATCTTTGGCTCAGCAATCTTACCTCAATCAGCGTGAACCAGGAGATGACAGCATCTTAAGTAATATCATAACAGCCGAAGTTCTTGCGCTATTGAGTGAGGAAATTACGCAGCTGCCGGATAATTATAGAGAGGTATTTAAACTCATGTATTTCGACCTAAAAAAGACAGATGAAATTGCAGCGCAGCTGGGTCTTTCTGTACAAACTGTACGCAATTACAAAGCCCGGGCAATTGCCCTGCTGAAAACCTCGATGTTAAAAAAAGGCGTATCCTCAATAGGCGTACTTGCATTGATGTTCTTTATCGAAGGCCAATAAAAAATAATTTAAATTCTATGGGTTGAATAACCTACTGGTTCGTTTCTATTTAAAACAGGCGAAGTACGTACTAAACTCAAACTCATGCTCGAAGATCAATTCTATAGGTCAAAACTTATATCCGGTTACCTCAGGGGCGAACTGAGCGGGGCAGAAGAGGAAGAATTGAATGCATGGCTTGCGGCGTCTCCCGAAAATATTAATTATCTCCAGCAAGAGTTCGGCAGCGAAGAAAAGGTCAGGCATTTGCTCCGCCAGTACAATTCTCTGGATGAAAATGCGCTATGGGATAAAGTCAGTGTTAAACTACAAGTTTCCAGAACTTCGACGGAAGTTACCAATGATTCGGATAAAGGTTTCAGACGTTCAGATGGAGATTCCAAAGAGCAGGCAAAAAATGCTAAGGGTAATAAGATATATTCTTTAAACTACAAGTTGGCAGCCGCGGCGGCTTTGTTCATTATCGGAACATTATCCTTCATGCTGTTTCACTTTATTGGAACAAACAATCCTCCCAAATATTCAACCAATATTGGTGCGGGTAAATCCGGGGCAACGTTAACCCTGGCAGATGGGCGTAAAATCAGACTGTCAGACGCAGGGGAGGGACAACTGGCTGAAGAATCTGGTATGCGCATTACTAAAACTGCCGGGGGACAAATAGTTTATACTGCATCGGCGAACCATGCACCGGCAGATGCGAGGGCAGATGCGTTATCAGCTGCATTGGCAGATGTGCATGTAAAAAATAGGGAGCTTCAGCAGCAATTGAATACACTCGCCACCTCAAACGGGGAGCAATACCAGTTAATCCTGCCCGATCAAACCAAGGTTTGGTTAAATGCAGGCTCTTCAATTACCTTTCCGGCTTCGTTTGCAGGATTATACTCCAGGAATGTAGCAGTTACCGGCGAAGTATATTTTGAAGTAGCAAAAGTTTATACCACCTCATTGCGAATAGGTATAGCCAATCCAATTCAGCGCGTTCCGTTTATTGTGACCACGACCGGGCAACAAGTAGAAGTATTGGGAACCCATTTCAATATCAACGCCTATAGTGATGAGCCTTCAATAAAAACTACACTACTTGAAGGTAATGTCGCTGTCCGTAATACAGCAAATAAAGGCGAAAAAGCAGAAAAAGTAGAAAACGCAGACCATGCAGCCAGGGGTGGTGTCCTGCTCGCACCCGGCCAGCAATCCATCCTTCAGGGCCAGCACCTGAAAGTTGTACCAGCAGATATAGAGAATGCAACAGCCTGGAAAAAAGGGGACTTCGTATTTAAAGGGGAAGATTTTAAAGCCACCATGCGGAAAATTGCCCGCTGGTACAATGTAGAGATTATTTATGATCCATCAGTACCTGCAGATATCGAACTTGCAGGCTGGATATCAAGAAAAAGCCGTTTATCGCTCGTATTGGAGCGAATAGAACTGGCTGGTAATATACACTTTAAGGTAGAAGGAAGGAGGATTACCATAATGAAGTAAACCCATACTCAATCCTATGGTAATGCATAAAAAAGCCAGGCGTGCTCGAACACTCCCGGCTTATATCTGGCATTACGTCAATAAAAATTCAGTCGTATCAACTTAACAACCAGAACCACAAATGTATAAAATTTATACCAACAAACTTGGTATGCCCCTGAGGTATGTCAATAAAATCTTGCTTATTATGCGGTTAACCACCATCATTTTAATTGCATCATTAATGCAGGTAAGCGCTGCGGGCTATGCGCAACGAATTACACTGAACGAACGAAAAGCACCCCTGGAAAAGCTGTTAAAAGCTATCAGGGTACAAAGCGGCTACGATGTGATCATGGATAGAAAGGTAATGGATAAAACAAAGACCATCAACATTTCCATCTATCGTGCAACCATTGAAGAAACAATGGACCGTGTTTTAGATGGCCTAAACCTTAGTTATACTATTGATGGAAAGATTATTGTGATCAGTCCCGTAAAGCCATCATTTATTGATAATCTAACCGCTATTTTTACCAATATCACCGTCCGCGGACAGGTTAGGGATGAAAATGGAAATCCACTTGCGGGAGCATACCTGAGAACAGAAGCCAATACAGTCAGCGTACTCACTGGCAAGGACGGAAAGTTCTACTTCTCCAGTCTGCCCGAAAATGCGAGTCTGATTGTATCTTATGTAGGTTATCGCACAGATACCGTACCACTAAAGGGGAGGTCGAGCCTAACCATAGTGCTCAGACCACAAGTAAATGAGATCCAGGAAGTCGCCATTGTCTCAACAGGTTATCAGCAGTTAGATAAAGAAAGGGCTACAGGCTCATTCGGCATCGTTACCGCCAAAGATATTGCCAAGTATCCGGTAGTGAGCGTGCTGGAACGGTTACAGGGCTTAGTTCCAGGAGTAAATATTTCTACTAAAACCGTTGCCGGCAAGAGCCGTAATGGGACCATTAACATCCGCGGGATTTCTACCATGGTAAACAGTTATACCCAGGTAAGCACCGATCCGCTGCTGATCATCGACGGGTTTCCCTCGCAAATGTCCATTACAAACGGAGCATTTGACTTTATCAATCCTGATGATATAGAGCAAGTTACCTTCCTGAAGGATGCTGCGGCAGCTTCGATCTGGGGTATACAGGCTGCCAATGGTGTAATCGTCATCACTACCAAAAAGGGCAGGCGCAACAGCAGGCCTTCCATCAATTTCTCTACCACATTTGGAACCAGTAAAAAGCCAGGCACCGCTTATGGAACCATTATGTCTATGCCCGACTATATAGATCTGGAGAAAGATTTGATAGCTAAAGGCAGGATTACTTCAGATCCTACGTTAACTACTACCGGTTTTTTGCCAGAAAACAACAGTCAGGCCCAAGCCATCATCTTCGCCGCCAAACGTGGTGCAATTACGGAGAGCCAGATGAATGAGCAGCTTACTGCATTGGGAAAGCTTGATAATAGAGACCAGATTTCCGAATACTTGCTGCAGCCACCAGCTACCCGGCAGTACAACCTTTCCATTTCTGGTGGGGGAGCAAGCAGTTCCTATTTCATGTCGGGTTACATGTACGATGAAGACCGGGTCTACCGCAGTAATGCTAACAAGGGGTATTCCTTCAACATTGGTACCACCTCATCTTTACTCAAAGACCATATAACAGTCAGCACCTCACTTACCTATGGCAATACAAGAGATAAAATTAATGGAGCCGCCATAAGGGCAATGGGTGTAACTACTCTCGGTTTGCGTCCATATGACATGCTGACAAACCCGGATGGCAGCACTAAATATTATGATCAGCTCGTTGTTCCCGGTATCGCAAGGAGTCTGGAAAGCAAAGGGTATCTTCCGTTCAGCTATTCGCCTATAGACGAGTTAAATTATTCCAATACACTTACCAATGGAAATAACATTGCCTTAAATGTAGATGTAAACGGTAAAATTACACCATGGCTGAGCGCCACTGTTGCAGGAAACCTGGGACGGACTTTCGGTGAAACAGAAACTTATTGGGAACCGGAAAGTTATGAAGCCAGAATGCTGGTCAATAAAGGTACCAGTCTGAGTAGCACAGGAGCAAGGGTTTATGGCGTGCCGGTCGGTGGGAAGCTTGACCTCAGCAATACATTAGGCCGCAGTTATAACCTGCGCGGGCAGCTGAACGTCAATAAAAACTGGCAAGACAAACATGAGCTGAATATCGTTCTCGGAAATGAGATCCGTGAAACATTTAATAAATCCAGTGGTGAGATCCGCTATGGATACGACAAATCAATTAACTCGTACCGGATAGTAAATCCTACGGTGACCTACAAAGATATCTTCGGTAACACGCAGACCATTGGGGCTACCTCAAGAGCAGTGGTAGAGAAAACAACCAGAGCACTTTCTTATTATTTGAATAGTGCCTATACCTATAACGGGAAGTACACTATTTCCGGTAGCGCGCGTTTCGATGACTACAATCTTTTAGGTGTTGAGCGCCGTAAGCGGGCCATCCCACTTTGGTATGCCGGAGGCAAGTGGAACATCAAAAAAGAAGAAATCCTGACCAATGTCAGCTGGTTAAACCAATTGTCAGCTCGCTTCACTTATGGTCTTAGTGGCAATGCACCCCAGGGTTATGCGCCAGTTACGGTAATTAACCTGTTGGGCAACGAATATTATTCCGGACTTCCTTATGGGGTGATCGCTACTCCGGCCAGGGAGAACCTTGCCTGGGAAAAGACGCGTATGACGAACTACGGTTTAGATTTCTCCCTGTTCGGGAACCGGGTATACGGTTCTGTAGAATATTATAAAAAACGCACTACTGATATTTTCTTTAATCTGCCGATCAATGCAACTTATGGCTTTAATAATACGATATTTAATACAGCCACATTAGATGGTAAGGGAGTAGATATTGGTCTTTCAGGTGTGCCTGTCAGCAGCGGATACCTTAAATGGATCACTACAATGAACGTATCCTACAATACCAATATCGTTAAAGATGATCGTTTTAAAACGCAGATCGGGTCACTCGGAGGTAACTTTCCGTATGATGGTTATCCTAGCGACTACCTGTTCTCTTATAAATGGGCAGGGCTGGATAGCAAAGGCGAATCACTTATCAGAGATCCTAAAAATCCTGACAAAGTTTACACCACGCAAGAGTATCCGTTTTATGATATCCGGGAATATTCAGGCAGGACCACTTCGCCCTGGTTTGGCAGTTTCAACAATTCTATTCAATATAAAAACTTCGACCTCAACTTTCAGTTTCAATATGCGCTCGGCGGTGTTTTCCGCAAGTCGTCTATCTATACCTTCAATAGTTACGTAAGCCGTGGAGGTGACCTGGCGCAGCGCTGGAGAAAGCCTGGCGATGAGGCCTTCACCAATGTTCCGGGTATTGAAACAGGTACGAATACTAACTATTTCGCGAGTATGGAGCGGTACAGAGAATCAGACTACCTGATCAGGAGCCGCAGCAATGTGAAGCTACAGCAGGTGATGTTATCCTATTCATTGCCGCAGCAGATGCTTGCAAAATACGGCGTAAAAGGCCTTACCTTTTCTGCTGTTTGCCGTAACCTGGGATTGATCTGGACAGCCAATAAGGAGGGGATAGACCCTGATTATGTTTATACTTACGACAATAATTATCAGCTGGCACCTGTCGCCAGTTATTCGTTACGCGTTGGTCTGAATTTATAATTAGTTGGACTGAATTTATAATTTAAAAAGAAGAAAAAATGAATTTATTCAAAACAATCTGCATATTATTCCTGCTCACTTTCACTGCTGCATCCTGTCGCAAGTATGTCGAAGGCGCACCAGTACAGGGCCAGCGGGTATTAGTATATACCGAAGATTACCGTTTACTGCTAAATAACCGCGAACAGACAGAAATCGGCTCGAGCCATGCCGCTATTCTGGGCAGCGATGATGCCGATCTGACTGCTCCGCAGATACAGTCAAACGTTACCCTGAACACGATCACTACAGCTATGTATACCTGGGGCAAGCCATTTTATTCAGGGCAGAATAACGACAATGACTGGGGCTCGCTGTACAGTGCCATCTATACCTACAATACCGTTATTACCACCGTAATGGATAGTCGCGGAGGAGATATTACCTATAAAAATGCACTGCTGGGAGAGGCATTGCTGCAAAGGGCATTTACCTATTTTACCCTTACCAATATGTATGGTAAACAGTATGACGCCGCAACGGCTGGCACAGATCCGGCAGTGCCCATCCTGCTTACTCCTGAGTTATTTGTAGACCTGACAAGGGCGTCAGTAGCTAAGGCTTACGACCAGATTCTGAGTGATATACAGAAAGCAATACCGTTATTGCCATTGATACAAGTGAGTACTGCGCAGCCCAACAAGGCTGCTGGCTATGCACTGCTGTCCAAAGTATACCTGAACATGCGTGATTTTACCCGTGCTGCTGAATTTGCAGATAGTACACTGGCATTATCCAGCCAGCTGTATGACTACAATACCTCCATTGCGACCACTAGTTATACCTTTCCAGACCTGTTTAACGATAAACAGATCCTGTTGCGGAAGGTACCCAGGACACAGTATAATCCCCTCCAGTTGAGCCAGTCCCTGCTGGACCTGTTAGGCACAAAAGATTTGCGTTACGTATTATTTGTAAGACCAGGTAACAGTTTCAGTCCCGCCTTTGCGGCCACACAATCCGGGTTCTGGTCGCGGGAAAAATATTCTGGTGGGGCCGACAAACCCTCTGTTGGTTTAACCGTCAATGAAACATGGCTCATCAAAGCAGAATGTCTAGCCCGCGGCGGAAAAAAGGATGACGCCGTAAAGATGCTGAACGATCTGCGCAAGCTCAGGTTCAGACCTGCAGATTACGTGCCGCTTGCCGCTGCTACAGATCAGGAAGCCCTGGAAATGGTAGTTAATGAGCGACGCCGGGAGTTTTTCGGTAGCGGTTTGCGCTGGTTCGATCAGCGTCGCCTCAACAAAGATGCTTTCTTTGCGAAGACCGTAACGCGGGTGTTCAACAATGTGACCTATACACTCGAGCCTAACAGCAATGGATATGTATTCCCACTAGGGTCACTGCTGGTGATACAAAATCCAGAGATGGTACAAAACCCAAATTAACCAATAATAATTTTTTTAACCTATGGTGCTGTCCCTGTAGCGGGGGCACCATGGGCTGATTTGTCATGCTCAAAAATATAAAAAGACAAGTATAAAATGGAGAAAAGTATTGTAAAAATAGAAAAGCTGTCGCACAAGTATAGTAATAGCTGGGCGATACGTGATATCAATATGGAGATTACCCAGTATGGTATTGTAGGTTTACTGGGCTCCAATGGTGCCGGTAAGTCCACCACCATGAATATCCTGTGCGGGTCATTAAACCAGACAGAAGGAAACGTATACATCAATGGCATTAATTTCAGGGACAACCCTATGCAGGCGAAAATGGAGATTGGTTTTCTGCCGCAGAATCCTCCCTTGTATATGGATCTTACCGTAGATGAATACCTACGGTATTGCGCAGGTTTACGGCATATGTCGGGCGACTTCATGAGAAGCGCCGTCAAAGAAGCCAAAGAGCGTTGCGGCATAGCCCATTTCAGCGACAGGCTCATCAAAAACCTGTCCGGCGGCTACCGGCAGCGCGTAGGCATCGCACAGGCAATTGTACACCGCCCAAACGTCCTCGTCCTGGATGAACCCACCAATGGGCTCGATCCCAACCAGATCATCGAAGTAAGAGCACTCATTAAAGATATTGCCAAAGACCGAGTAGTCATCTTTTCATCACATATCCTTTCCGAAGTACAAATGCTTTGCAGGGACATTAAGATGATCGAAAGCGGGAGAATCGTATTTGCCGACACCATGGATGCCTTTAATAATTACATTGAGCCCCACAGCATGCTTATCCATTTCGGCAATATGCCCGCCACTGCCGAGCTGGAACTTATCCCCGGAGTAGTGAAAACAGAGCTGCTTACCGAGCGGCTGGTACGTGTATATTTCAGCGGTGAGCGGGATATTACAGAGAAGATCGTTACCGCAAGCGTGCAGCAGGGCTGGCGTTTGCAGGAGATCAGTCTCGAGAAAAACTCCGTAGAGGAGATATTTAAACAACTATCACAGCATTCATCCCTATCCTAAATTTAATGAAGACAATTTTTCGAATAGCGAAGACAGAATTGAAAACTCTGTTTTATTCGCCCATTGCATGGTTCCTGATCATCATTTTTCTGGTTCAGTGCGGCATTACCTATATTAAAGGGCTCGACTCCTTTTCGAGAATGCAGGAGGATGGTTTTAAGATCCAGTTCAGCATTATCAGTGAGCTGTTTTTGGGGCCAAACGGGGTACTGGGCACCGTCATGAAAAACCTGTATCTCTATCTGCCACTGCTCACTATGGGCCTCATCAGCCGTGAAACCAGCAGCGGCACCATCCGGTTGTTGTACTCTTCGCCCATACATGTGCGCGATATTGTACTCGGCAAGTTTTTCTCCATGATGATCATGAGCCTGCTGCTGACCGGCATCGTTGGCATTTTTATAGTATCCAGTTATTTCACGGTCCAGTCGCCCGACACCGGGATGCTGCTCAGCGGTATGCTCGGCCTCTATCTGCTGTTATGTGCATATTCTTCCATTGGCCTTTTTATGTCCTGTTTAACCACCTACCAGATTGTAGCAGCTGTCTGTACATTCGTGACTATCGGGATCTTATACAGCATAGGCGGATTGTGGGAAGGCGTACCTTTCGTCAGAGACCTTACCTTTTTTCTTTCTGTATCCGGTCGCACCAATAAAATGCTTTCCGGGTTAATCACCACTGACGACCTCGTTTATTTTGCTGTCATTGTTTATCTTTTCCTGGGCTTAAGTATTTATAAGCTCAAAGCAGGCATGGAATCCAGGTCGTCTCTTGTAAAAGTTGGTCGTTACGCTTTCATTGTCATCTCTACACTGGCTATTGGCACTATCAGTTCCATTCCGTCATTGATTGCCTATTTTGATGTAACCGAAAATAAAACCAACACCATCAATACCGCCACACAGCAAATTATCAAAGAGCTGGGAGACGAACCTTTGGAAGTTACCGGTTATGCCAACCTGCTGGGAAACTACCTTGACGATGGAAACCCCGAGGCTTACCACCGCAACATCAAAGCATGGGAGCCCTACAGGCGTTTTAAAAACAGCATCATCCTTAAAAACGTGATGTATTATGACACCCTGAACCAGGGCAGGGACATTATGAAAGGGAATACAGGCAAAACCTTGGCACAGGTTGCCGAAAAGATTGCCGGCACCAGGGATATGACCCTCGATCAGTTTAAGAGTCCCGCCCAGATCCGCAAGATCATTGACCTGTCGAAAGAGCCGAACTGGTATACCATGCAGCTTAAATATAAAGGGCGTGCCACCTTTCTGCGCGTATTCCCTGATAATATGCACTGGCCATCAGAAACTGAAATATCCGCGGCGCTAAAAAGACTGCTTAAAGCTAAGATGCCGAAGGTTCTTTTTATAAACGGCGATCTTGAGCGCGATATCAATAAAATCGGCGACAGGGAATACAGGGGGCTGACTAACCTGAAGAGTTTCCGTAATTCCTTATTAAACCAGGGCTTTGATGTAGACACCCTTTCGTTGACAACAGGAGATATTCCCACAGGTATTGCTGCACTTGTTCTGGCAGATCCGAAAACAGCATTAACACCCGTAGCCCTGTCCAAGCTGCAGCAATATATTGACAAAGGAGGCAATTTACTGATCTCCGGCGAACCTGGAAAACAGGACCTGCTCAATCCGATGCTGAAGCAGTTCGGCATACAGTTAATGGACGGTGCTATTGTACAGCAAAGTAAAGAGCTGCAGCCAGAACTGGCAACCCCTTTTCTTACAGCAACTGCAGCGGCACTTTTTCCTCCGCTGATGCATGCACATCATGACAGTGCTGTAGTTTCAATGCCTATGGCGACAGCGATAGCGTATAACACTACAGGTGCGTATACTATTAAACCGTTGCTGATGACTAATCCTAAGGTGAGTTGGTTAAAAAAAGACAGGTTTGTGAGTGATTCTGCAGCTGTTAAGTTTGAGGCGCAGAAAGGTGATCAGCGCAAAGCATTTCCGCTGGCGGTAAGCCTTACCCGGAAAATAAATGGCAAAGAGCAGCGTATTGTTGTATCCGGCGATGCCGATTTTATGGCCAATGCAGAGTTAAAGCGTTTTAACATGAGGACAGCCAATTTCACCTTCAATACAGGAATTTTCAGCTGGCTGAGTTATGGTCAGTTTCCGATCAGCAGCTTCCGTCCGCCAGCAAAGGACATCAGGGTATTTGTGACCAAAGAGCAGGTTAAAGTGCTGAAGATTGGTTTTTTATGGGTATTCCCGGCTATTTTACTGGCCTGCGGAAGTATATTGTTAATCAGGCGTAAAAGAAAATAGGCATATGTTATT
>JAATFQ010000266.1 GCA_015655115.1 Sphingobacteriales bacterium | reverse complement strand
GAATTGAAGAATTTAAATGTAGTAATGGGTACGTTTGTACGGAAACCTGGTATGGACGACTATAAAGAAGCGCACGAGTTCCCGGAACTGCGTGCGCTTCTTGGTTTTAACTTTCAGCAAACAGCACCGCAGTACTTTGGGTCTTTTGATCAGCGTCTGCTGGCCTGGGCTATTGATTATTTTCTGCTGGTACTGATCTACATCTTCTGTATATTGGTGAGCTTTGCTTTTATCGACGACAAAACACAAAGGATGCTGGTGTTTTTCTCTTTCCTGCCGGTATTGCCCGTAGTGAAACTGATCTATGGCAGTATTGCTGAAGCCTCGGCAGCTCAGGCCACCATAGGGAAGAGGTTGTTGAATATTAAGGTGACTGACCTGGCTGGCAGCCGCATCGGGATAGCGAATTCTTTTGGGCGGAACCTGGCTAAAATTCTGTCTACACTGCCGTTTTGCTTCGGCTATCTGTATAGTTTTCTCAATAAAAAGCAACAATGCTGGCATGATATCACGGCAAATACATTAGTTATTAAAGACCGATTGATTTAATCTTTATCTTTGCAGCGCATGGAAAAAGTATCAGCACAACAGGAATTGGCCGCAGGGTATTGCAGTGATCTCAATCAATACTCAAGGTTTTTAACGAGAGAGGTTCATATTGGAGCAATCCCTATGGGTGGTTTAAATCCAATCAGGATCCAGTCTATGACCACTACAGATACAATGGATACCATTGGAACGGTAGAACAGACGATCAGGATGGTTGAATCGGGCTGTGAGTATGTGCGGATTACAGCACCCAGCATGAAAGAAGCTCAAAACCTGGCACTGATTAAAAAGGAGCTGCGCAACCGCGGTTATGATGTGCCATTGGTGGCTGATATCCATTTTACGCCCAATGCGGCAGAAGCTGCTGCACGTATTGTGGAGAAGGTGAGGATCAATCCGGGCAATTATGCAGATAAGAAACGTTTTGAAAATATAGAATATACGGATATTGCTTACCAGGCAGAGCTGGAGCGGATTTATAAAAAGTTCTCGCCATTGGTGAAGATCTGTAAAGAATATGGTACGGCAATGCGGATCGGTACTAACCACGGTTCTTTGTCGGACAGGATCATGAGCCAGTATGGTGATACGCCTAGAGGTATGGTTGAGTCGGCCATGGAATTTATGCGCATGTGCGAGTCGCTCAATTATTATAACCTTGTCATTTCCATGAAAGCCAGTAATACGCAGGTGATGGTGCAGGCTTACCGTTTATTGGTGGATACAATGGTAAAGGAGGGGATGAACTATCCTTTGCACCTGGGGGTAACTGAAGCTGGTGATGGTGAAGATGGCAGGATAAAATCTGCCGTAGGTATCGGTACTCTGCTGGAAGATGGACTGGGGGATACAATCAGGGTTTCTTTGACGGAGGATCCTGAGTTTGAAGCACCTGTAGCGAAAGCTTTGGCGGACAGGTATGCTAAGCGCTCGTTATTGGCCCCTATACAGCATACACCGATTCATATTCATGATTTGCCTTATCATCCATATGAGTATAACCGCAGGGTAACCTTGCCTGTGCAGCATATCGGAGGGCACCATCATCCGGTAGTGATGATTGATGTGTCTGCCAAAAATTTGAAAGACCCTTATTTCTTAACTGAAGTAGGTTATAAATACAGTTCACTGCTGGATAAATATAATATGGCCGATCAGGCATGTGATCTTGTTTATCTGGGTGATAATTTACCATCGTTTGCTTTTCCGGGGAATTTAAAGCAGGTTTACAATTATGGCACCTGGCTGGCATTGAAGGATAAGTCTAATGCTCATCCTTTAATAGGACTTGAAGCCTATGCCGTAACGGAGCTTAAAGATCATGTTTTAAACCTGGTAGCTGTTAATTCGGCGGCTTATGATGTGGCTGCTTTGCTGGCCCTGGATTATACATCGGTGATTGTACTGGAAACTGCTGCTGATCATGGAATGTCTGAACAGCGTGCCTTTTTTATCGACCTGCTGAAAAATAAAATCAGTATACCTGTGATCATTAAAAGGACTTATACAGATATCAGTACTGATGACCTGATGTTATATGCCGCGACGGACCTTGGTGCGCTGCTGACTGATGGTTTTGGTGATGGGGTGTGGCTTAATGCTCCGGAAACTATAGCCCTGCCGTTGCTTAATTCTACGAGCTTTGGCATTTTACAGGCTACGCGTACAAGGATTTCAAAAACGGAATATATATCCTGCCCCAGCTGCGGGAGAACGTTATTCGATCTGCAGGAAACTACACAGTTGATCCGCTCCAGAACGGATCATTTGAAAGGGATAAAAATTGGTATCATGGGCTGTATCGTGAACGGCCCCGGTGAAATGGCTGATGCTGATTATGGCTATGTGGGTACTGGTCCTGGCAAAATCACTTTGTACAGGGGTAAGGAAGTGGTGAAGAAGAATGTGAATACCGCTTTTGCACTGGATGACCTGATTGACCTGATTAAGGAAGATGGTAACTGGACAGAAGTAAAATAACAGGCGCCAGGCACCTGTTATTATCTGCAAAATAGGAGTTGTTTCCTTGTGAACTGCTGTTTTTTCAAGACTTGTTGTTCAAGACCTCTTATTCAAGAGTTGGTGTTGTTTCAAAAAGTTGCTGTTATTTAGCAAAACTACTCCTTTATAAATGCTAAAGTTTTTTCACAGGCATCAAGCAGCTGCGCTGGCAATTCTTTTTCTTTATATGGATGTGAAGCTCCGAATACATGATTTGCCCCTGGTATTTTTTGCAATATTGCTGCCGGCTGTGCCTGCGCCAGTCGCTGTGCTACGCTGAAATTTACGTTCACATCTTCATCGCCATGCAAAATTAACCATGGTATTTTGATGTCGCCCGCTGCATTGATGATATCAAACTCGTGTTTATTGGCATTGAAGTCTTCCAGCAACACACTGTTTAAGGGCATCTTTTCTTTTGTTCTGGCATTTTCTACATATATATATCCGTTGCTGAGCCATTCTTCTTCCTGCTCTTTTTTCCATAAGGAGCTGAAATCTGCTATGGCCGACCAGGTGATGATTTTAGCCAGTCGCTCGTCGCTTGCCCCCTTGATAATCACGAGTCCCCCGCCGCGGCTGTGGCCTATTAAATAGATGGGCTGCTGGGGGTAAGTGTGCGCTACATAATTAATAACAGTGTCTATATCTTTGAGCTCAGCGCTTACAGTATTATTGGCAAAGGCCTCCATGTCAGTTACATCATTTGGATTTTCTTCAGTTACTCCGCTAAAGCTCATGTTGAATTTGATGTATCTGTAACCGTGATTGGCGAAATATTCAGCAACAACGTTGTGTGCTCCCCAATCTTTGAATCCTTTAAATCCGTGTACAAAGATAATGCTTGGTATATGTATAGTAGCCTCATCAGATGTGATGTCCCCCGTTATCTTTTTATTGCCGGAACCTAATAAAATAAATTGCTTTTTGCTAATCATCTTTTCTCCTTTCTAAAACTGTACTTTTATAACAATTATTTGCTAAGCTTAGTGTATATATCTGTTAATTTGTAATCTTTCTAAATTAGTCGTTATTACAGCGTAATGACAGTGGTGCAGAAGGGTGTTGTTACTTTTGTTTTGCAATAAGAATAAAGAAAACCCCGCTTTGGAATATTTAAAAATACTTGCTTTCACACATAAACACATCGACCTGCAATCGTTAGGTAAATTAGTTATTTGTGACCAGACGCTGGACGACAGACTAAGAAATATTCAGGCAGAACTTGATGTTAAAGAGATATTTTATATCGGCACATGTAATCGTGTGGAATTTGTATTTACTTCCGCTCATGATCTGGACCGTGATTTTATCTTCCGTTTTCTGACGGTATTGGATATGGGCCTGCCGCAGCAATACATGGATCAGTTTGTAGATAATGTTTCTGTATATGAACAGGTGGAGGCTTTTAATCATTTATTGCGTACATCATGCTCTCTGGAAAGTTTAGTTGTAGGAGAGAAACAGATTCTTGCACAGGTGCGCAGGGCTTATGAAGCTTGCAGGCTGGCTGGTTTTACGGCCGACTATATGCGGATGATTATGAACAGGGTGGTAAAAACTGCCAAAGAGGTTTATACAAATACAAATATTTCTAAAAATCCAGTTTCAGTAGTTTCTCTGGCTTACCGTAAATTGCGTGACCTGAAACTGAGTGCCAATCCTAAAGTGCTGATTATCGGTGCCGGGGAGACGAACAAAAACCTGGCACAATATCTTAAAAAACATAAGTATACTAACTTTTCTATTTTTAACAGAACGGTTGAAAATGCAGAAAGTATGGCAAAAGACCTTAATGGTGTTGCCTATCCGCTTTCTGAGATTGAGAACTTTAAAGGTGGCTTCGACGTGATCATCACCTGTACTGGTTCCACTGAGCCTATCATAACTGAAGAATTATACGTAAAACTGCTACAGGGCGATACAACTAAAAAGGTGATTGTTGATTTAGCAGTTCCTAATGATACTGCCGCATCGGTAGTTAAAAAGTTTCCTATCCATTATATTGAAGTAGAATCTCTTAAAGAGGTTGCACGTAAGAATATCCAGGAACGGTATGATGAGTTGGTGAATGCCGAACAGATTATCGACCAGAATATCAAAGAGTTCGACTCGGTATTGCGCCAGCGCAAGATTGAGATTGCCATGAGCTGTGTGCCACAGAAAATCAAGGATATTAAAAGTAAAGCCCTGGATATTGTGTTTGCTGATGAGATCAATGGCCTTGATGAAAACTCACGCATGGTACTGGAACGTGTAATGGATTATATGGAGAAGAAGTATATTAGTGTACCTATGGTGATGGCAAAAGAGATATTGGTCAACAATAGCTAGCTATTCTGTTTTCGTCACCCTAAATACATTATTTTTTTATTATTTAACACTATAACTCTTTTAGGTTAAATTTGCTCTGATCTAATTTACAAGGTGTTCTTATCTGTAGATGGAGAGCTTACATATAATTTCGATGAAACCTGCAAAACATTACAGATTGATTAACTTAGCTGGCGGGCTCCTGCAAGCTCCATTAATCTTAAAAATATATATACTTCAATGAAAAGACTAATTATCGGCACTAGGGGCAGCGAACTGGCTTTGTGGCAAGCCAACTTTACTAAGGATAAATTAGCTGAGATTGGCGTCGAGGCTGAACTGAAGATTATCAAAACCCAGGGCGATAAAATACTTAACCTCAGGCTCGATAAACTGGAAGGAAAGGGTTTTTTTACCAAAGAACTGGAAGAAGAATTACTGGGCGGCACTATCGATATCGCTGTCCATTCTCATAAAGACTTACCTACAACACATCCTGCAGGTTTAACCATTGCAGCAGTATCGGGACGCGAGGACCCTTCTGAGCTGTTACTGATTCTGAAAGACTGTGTGGATGTAACCAAAAAGTTTTCGTTAAAAACGGGTGCACAGGTAGGGACTTCGTCGAACAGGCGTAAGGCGCAGCTGCTGGCGTTACGTACTGATCTGAATATCGAAGACCTGCGCGGCAATGTCGGTACGCGCGTGCAGAAACTAAGGGATGAAAATTATGACGCTATTATCCTGGCAAAAGCTGGTGTGAACCGCCTTAACCTTGATCTGTCTGAGTTTCATGTGGAGGTTATTGAACCGACAGAGATTGTGCCTGCTCCAGCTCAGGGAGTGCTGGCGATACAGATCAGGGAGAATGACCCGGAGCTGTTTAATCTATTACAGTCTATCAATGACCAGGATACAGCTGATGAAATTGCTGTGGAACGTAAGGTGCTGAACTTGTTTGACGGTGGCTGCCACATGCCTTTAGGTTGTTACTGTAAAAAGGAAGACGGGAAATATGAGGTGTGGACGTCTAAAGCATTAAGTGCCGACGATTTTCCTGACCGCCTGTTTTTTAGGGTAGACAGCCTTGAAGGTCTTGCTGAGAAAATTGTGGCTAAGTTCGATGCAGGCAGGAAATTCCCTGCTAAGGTTTTTATTTCCCGCGAGGTTGGTGAACATAATTATTTCAGAAGGGCACTGGAGAAAAATAATATTGAAATAGAAGGAAGATCGCTGATCCGTACATTCCCGATTGTGACTGTACTTGATCCTTTTTACCTGAAATATATTGACTGGGTATTCTTTAGCAGCCGCAATGGTGTGGAGTATTTCTTTAAGCTGAAACCTGTACTGCCAAAGGACGTGAAATTTGGTGTAGTAGGCAGGGGATCTGAAGATGCTTTAAGGAAATGTGGTTTTGCTGCCGACTATGTTGGCGAGAGCGGGGATATTACGGAGGTTGCGGAAGAATTTGCTGAACTGGTAAAAGCACAGGTGGTGTTATTTCCCCGTGCACAGGATTCATTGCTGACCATTCAGAAGTCGCTGGCCGAAGATACTAAGGTTGTCGATTTACCAATTTATGAAACTGTAATTGAGGAAGATATAGACCATACTTATGCTGATGTGCTGATTTTTACCAGTCCGTCTAATGTTGATGCGTATTTCACGGATAACTTATTAGACCCGGGACAAAAGGTGATTGCAATTGGCAGCTCAACAGGAAAGAAGTTTGACGAGATGGGGGTAACCTATACGTTGCCTTACTCACCTGATGAGATTGGCCTGGCTGAGGCTGTATTCGGAATTGATATTAAATAAAAAAGAGAGGTTGATTATGTTGCACCGTCCACGAAGATTAAGAAAAAATCCAGTAGTTAGAGAGATGATTGCCGAAACACGGTTATCAAAAGACATGTTCATTTACCCGTATTTTGTGGTTCCGGGAAATGATATTAAACATCCCCTGGCATCTATGCCAGGAGTGAACCATTTTTCTCTAGATACTTTAGTTAAAGATGTTGAAAAAGGTCTTGAACTAGGGGTGAATAAAATTATGCTTTTTGGTGTGGGTGATGAGAAAAGTGAGGATGCTCATTTTGCTTATCATGATCACTCTATTGTGCCTACAGCGGTGCGCGAGCTGAAGAAAAACTTTGGTGAAGATTTATACGTTGTTACTGACGTATGTGTGTGCTCGTATACTACTCACGGACATTGCGGGATTTTGAAAGACGACTATGTGCAAAATGATGAGACGGTTGAGCTGATCGCTAAAATGGCATTGGCACATGCCCAGGCGGGAGCCGATATGCTGGCACCATCGGATATGATGGATGGCCGTATCCTGGCAATAAGGGAGCTGCTGGACGCGAATAAGTTTGTGAATACAGCAATTATGTCGCATGCTACAAAATTTGCATCGGCTTATTATGGCCCTTTCCGTGAGGCTGCAGACTGTGCGCCTAGCAAAGGGGACAGGAAAGCTTATCAGATGGATTTCAGAAATCCTAATGAGGCTTTGAGAGAGGCAATGCTGGATGAGAGTGAAGGTGCTGATGTGCTGATGGTGAAACCTGCACTGGCTTACCTGGATGTGATCCACAATTTAAAACAACATACTGATCTGCCCATAGCAGCATATAATGTTTCTGGCGAGTATGCAATGGTGAAAGCCGCAGCAGAAAGAGGATGGATTGATGAGCAAAAGATAGTTATGGAAACGATGCATGCTTTTGCACGTGCGGGAGCAAGTATTATTACAACGTATCATATTAGGGATATCGTTGAAAACAAATGGATGTAATATGTTAGAATCACTAAAAAAGATGTTTTCGGGAAATGAAGGCGATATGCCTGTAAATACGGGAAGCAAACCTGATATTTCAAGACAGAAATCTGCCGAGTTGTATGAGAAGGCTAAGACCTATTTCCCCGGTGGGGTAAATTCGCCTGTAAGGGCTTTTAAGTCGGTTTATGGTACGCCATTGTTTATTCAGAAAGGTGATGGCTGTTATGTATGGGATGCTGATGGTAACCAGTTCATAGACTTCTGCGGCAGCTGGGGACCGCTGATATTGGGGCATAATTTTGCCAAGGTACGCGAAAAGGTTACTGAGGTGATGCAAAACGGCATGAGCTTCGGCGCACCTACTGCATTGGAAAATGAACTTGCTGAACTGATCATCAAAAATAATAAACACGTTGAGAAAATACGCTTTACCAGCTCGGGAACAGAAGCGGTAATGTCGGCCATCAGGCTGGCACGCGGATTTACCGGCAGGGATAAGATCATTAAGTTTGAAGGCTGCTACCATGGTCACAGTGATTCACTGCTGGTGAAGGCTGGATCGGGACTGGTTACTTTTGGGGAGACTTCCTCACTGGGAGTTCCAAAATCGTTCGCGGCGGAGACTATTGTGATTCCATTAAATGATACTAATGCAATAACTCAGGCTTTTGACCAGTTTAGAGGTGAGGTTGCGGCAGTAATTATTGAGGGTATACCTGCAAACAACGGTTTGCTGGTGCAGGATCAGCAATATATAGATTTTCTTCAGCAGGCATGTAAGGAAAATGGTGCCCTGCTGATTTTTGATGAGGTGATTACGGGCTTCCGTTTAGGTTTTGAAGGTGCTGCGGGTTATTACGGTGCAAAACCTGATATCGTTACTTATGGTAAGATCATAGGTGGTGGGTTGCCTGTGGGCATGTATGGTGCTTCGGCAGAGATCATGGGCCATATTTCTCCTGACGGTGGCGTATACCAGGCTGGTACTTTATCTGGGAACCCTGTCGCAATGGCAGCCGGGATTGCACAGCTGACGGAATTGCTGCGCTCTGGTTTTTACAAGGAGCTGAATAGTAAAGCTGCTGAATTTGCTGAAAGTATCCAGCGTTTCGCTACGGCAAGAAGTTATAAGTTTAAGGTCTTTAATGTAGGCTCTATCTTCTTGTTTGCTTTTACGGATAAAGATAAAATCCAGTGTGCAGACGATATTGACCCTGCAAGCATGGATAAGTTTAAGATTATGCACCGGGAGCTGTTGAACAGGGGTATTTATTTAGGCCCTTCGGGTTATGAGGTTGGCTTTGTATCTGCCGCACATACAAAGGTGGAACTGGAAAAGGCTAAACGTGCTATTTTAGAAACTCTGGATATTGTTTTCAGGAAATAAGTTTCATCTTGTTTATTGGGCATGAAGATTGCCATGCCCTATGATCATTTCATTCTGTTTTCAATTGATAATGCAGGTTTGGTAAATAAGTAAAATTTAACACTATATTTAAAGAGTTATTCAATCAATTTTGAAGAAATCAATCGTCATATTCTACTTCATGCTACTGTACTCTTTGGTACAGTTGATTTCGTGGGGCACTCTGGTGGTACGCCTGCAGCCATCCAGAATGGCAATGGTAATGGGCGAGGGCTCTGTTTTCCTGTTCCTGCTCTGTGTTGGTGCATACTTTCTGCACCAGTCGATCCGGAAAGAGGACAGGCTGAGAGAACAACAGCAGAATTTCCTGCTCTCGGTAACACATGAGCTGAAGTCGCCCCTGGCAGCAATTAAGTTGTCGCTGCAAACTATTGTAAAACGCGACCTGGATAAAGCACGCCAGACTTCTTTATTAAATAATTCACTGAAGGATATTGAACGCCTGGACGACCTGGTGGAGAATATGCTGCTGGCTACGAAGATTGAAAACCGGTCTTACTCTTTCCCACAGGAGGACTTTGATTTTTCTGAGCTGGTGACTAAAATTACTGATCGCCTGCAGATCCATTCATGTGGCTGTGAACAGGTGATTAATCACCATATTGAACCGAAAATCAGGATTACGGGAGATCCTTTTGCGCTTTCCTCGGTGGTAAATAACCTGATTGAAAATGCGATTAAGTACTCCGGACCATGTATGGAGATTGGGGTGGACTTAAAAATGCATCATGGACATCCTTTTTTGCGGGTGTCTGATAAAGGCCCTGGCATTGCCGATGCCGAAAAAATGCTCATATTTGATAAGTTTTATCGCGTAGGCGATGAGAATACAAGAAAGGCAAAGGGTACGGGACTGGGATTGTTTATCGTAAAGGAAGTTTTGCAAAGACATGACGCTGATATCAGCGTTAAAGACAATGTACCTAATGGTACTATTTTTGAAATCACATTTAGTTGATCATTATGCAACAGAAATTAAGAATTTTATTGGTCGAAGATGAAGACCATTTATTAGATGCCATAAAATTAAACCTTGAACTGGAGGGGTATAAAGTCCATGCTGTGAAAGATGGTAAAACGGCCTTGAAGATATTTAAGGAAGAACGTTTTAACCTGATTATCCTGGATGTAATGCTACCTGAAATGGATGGTTTCCAGGTTTGTGAAACAATCCGCCTGGAGAATACGGAAGTGCCTATCTTATTCCTTACAGCCAAGAATACCAGCGAAGATCGCGTTATGGGTCTGAAGAAAGGCGCTGATGATTACCTGGTTAAGCCCTTTAATCTGGAAGAACTGATTCTTAGAGTAGGTATCCTGGTAAAACGCAGCATGAAGTCTGACGATTTGAAGGAACTGAATTCTTATAAAATTGGCGATAAAACGATATACTTTAACTCTTTCGAACTGAAACAGGATGATGGTGTTATTGTTCCGCTAACGAAAAAGGAAACAATGCTGCTGAAGTTGCTGATTGAAAGAAAAAATGAAGCAGTTTCACGTGAGCAGATCCTGGAGACGGTATGGAACTATGACGTTTATCCTTCTACACGTACTATAGATAACTTTATTCTGACCTTCCGTAAGTATTTTGAACCGGATCAGAAAAACCCGGTGTATTTCCATTCTATCAGGGGTGTTGGCTATAAATTTACTGATATAAATAACTAATGTATAATGCAATGGGCAGGTATGCCCTGATGGCGGTTTTTGCTGTCGCAGCAGGAGTATGCCTATTTTATGAACATCATCAGCTGGCCGCCGTGGCCGGACTGATGTTATTATTCGTTATCTGGAGCCACTTTAAAAGCAGCTCTATCTTAATGGCTTCCAGGTATTTTAAAAGCGGTGATTATGATAGAGCTGCCCGTTTGCTTGCCGAGGTGCCGAATGCGGATCGCCTTGCAAAAAACAGACGGGGCTACTATGAGTTTATGATGGCAAACATCGCCCTTAAAAAGGAAGATTTTGAGGGTGCCGAATATCATTTCCAAATTGCCAGCCGCTTTCCAATGGGCGGACAAAGTGATAAGTCTTTTATTATGATCCACCTTGCAAATCTTTCCTTACGTAAAAAGGATAGGGTGCGTGCTTTGGCTTATGTAAACAAAGCTAAAGAACTGGCAGCAACGGACAGGGCCAGAGAGATTATTAAAAAAATAGAAAAAGAAGCGGTTAGCCTGACGTAGCTTCCGCGAATTTGATTTCTGCGTTATATTCATGTACTACATATTGTGCATATTTGCACCTTCAAAAAACAAATTAAGATTAGATGAACACTTTATTTTTAGATGCAGCATGGTCCAAACCAACAGAACGTCCACCTGTTTGGATGATGCGCCAGGCTGGCCGTTTTATGCCCGAATACTGGGAAATTAAAAACAAGTACTCATTTTTAGAGATGTGTAAAACTCCTGAAATTGCTGCTGATGTGACTATGTTGCCAGTAGATCTTTTAGGTATTGATGCTGCTATCTTATTTTGTGATATCCTGGTTACTGCCGAAGCAATGGGAGGCGACCTGAGCTTCACTCAGGGGGTAGGCCCCCGGTTTGCTAATCCGGTGCGTAACCTTAAAGATGTGGAAAACCTGAATGTAGACTGCCTGGATAAACTGGAGTATGTTGCTGATGCAATTAAGGTGATTCAGCAACGCCTGAACGGCAATATCCCGCTGATTGGTTTTGCGGGTGCCCCTTTTACGGTGATGAGCTACTTGGTGGAAGGTGCTTCATCGAAAGATTTTAAAACAACAAAGTTACTGATGCATAACCACCCGGAGATTGCACACAAACTATTGGCCAAAATAGCAAAGGTTACAGCAGATTATCTGAACCTGCAGATTGCAGCAGGTGTGAATGCCATTCAGATCTTCGATAGCTGGGCGCTTGCATTGTCGTGGAATGACTATGAAGAGTTTTCTCACCGTTATATTAAAGAGATTATCGCTAATCTGAATAGAAAAGATATCCCTGTGATTTCTTTCTGTAAAGGAAGCTCGGTGTTTGCCCCAATGATGGCAACAGCACAGCCTGATGTGATTTCGGTGGATTGGAATGCTGACTTATTGAATATTAAAAAGAGCCTTCCTTCGGGTATCGCAGTGCAGGGAAATCTTGATCCGCATATCTTATATGCTGATAAGCATGTGATTAAAAAAACTATCCTCCAGTTATTTGAGCGTATGCGCGGTGAGAATGGGTTTATTTTTAACCTTGGTCATGGTATTATGCCAGACATTCCGTTCGATAACGTGAAATATGCAATTGAAGTGATCAAAGAATTCAAATATTAAGCTCAATAACCTATAATGGATAAGTACTATTTATATATTCTGTCTGTTCACATCATTTTTGTGGTAAGCTGGATGGCGGGATTGTTCTATAGTGTACGTTTATTTATCTATCATACTGAGGCTAATGAATTGCCGGAAAATGAGCGTGTGATTATGCAGCGCGAGTATATCAAAATGGAGCATAAACTCTGGCATATTATTACTAATCCGGCCATGACGTTCGCAGTATTAGCCGGAATAGCCATGGTCATTAGCCGCCCTTTCTTATTACAGATGCCCTGGTTCCATGTCAAGCTTACCTTTGTGGTTTTGCTGCTGGTTTATCATTTTATATGTCAGCATATCATGAACCAGTTGAAGAAAGGTATTTTTAAACTGAGTTCTTTTAAACTGAGGCTATGGAATGAGGTGGCGACGGTCTTATTGGTGGCTATTGTTTTTGCCGTGATTTTAAAAAGTGCGGTGGACTGGGTATATGGTTTAATGGGGCTTATAATTTTCTCTGTGGTGATTATGATGGCTGTGAAATGGTACAAAAGCTACAGGCAGAAACACGAATCTTAATTTTATAAATGTAATGGTCTGGATGTAACCCGGACTGTAAAAATATTTACTGATGAAAGCACCTTTACTATTTTTATTTTTTCTTTTGGCAAGTTGCCAGTTGACTTATTCGCAGTTTAACAATTCAGCAATAGAGAACAGAATCCGCCCGGACACGACAAAGGTTGGAGAGGTGCATTTCAATTTCTATAATTTCAATTTTGTTAGAAATTATGAATACTCTAACCAGTTTCATGATGGCTATACTTTATATGGCACTCAGCTTCAGCCTCAGCTGGTTTATTATGCACATCCTAACCTGGCGATTGTTGCAGGTGCTTATATCCGTAAGGATTTTGGCGACAATGGTGTACATGATGCCAAGCCTTTGTTTACTTTAAAATATCATAAAAACGACCTGACCCTGAATTTTGGGAGTCTGGAAGGCGGTATCCACCATGGCTATATTGAACAGCTATGGGATTTTGAACGCCAGATTACTGATCCTGTGCAGTATGGTACGCAGCTGATTGTAGAAAAGGAGAAGTTTAAAATTGATGCATGGATCGCGTGGCAGAAGATGATTTACAGTCCTTCGCCGGTTAAGGAACAGATTATTGGTGGTTTAACATCTGAGAGCAGGCTGTTTTATAAAAATGGTTGGAAATTGAGCGTACCTGTACAATTTCTGGCTTATCATAAAGGGGGACAAATTGATTTGCTGAAGGATGTGCCGCTGCAAACATTATTCAATGGTGCTGCTGGTTTGAAATTACATAAGGGATTGGATGGAAGTAGTATCAAAGAGATCTATACTGATAATTATGTAGCTGTTTTTAAGGATTTTTCTCCTACTAAAACACAGGCTTTCCAAGGTGGATTTGGCCTTTGGCTGAATGCAGGGATGGATACTAAGTATGGTAGCCTGGTGGCTTCGTACTGGAAAGGAAATAATTTTATGACTGTTAAAGGGATGCCTTTATATGAGTCTGTTTCTTCTAATCTGTATGATTTTGGGTATAAAGAGAAGAGCAGGAGTATTTTATTATTGCGCTATGCCTACCAAAAAGAGCTTATTCCTAATCTGTATCTTGACGTACGTGTTGAACCGCATATTGATTTAGGTACTGCAAAAACTGAAAGCCTGCAGTTTCAACATTCTTTCTTCCTGACTTACAAGGAAGATTTCAAATTATTTAAGGT
>JAATFQ010000020.1 GCA_015655115.1 Sphingobacteriales bacterium | reverse complement strand
TCCCTGCCAAATGCAATGGTACAACTCAGCCCCATTACCGCCTATGGATCAGGTGCAGGGTACCAATATGAGGATACAGTAATTTACGGCTTTACACACACCAATAAAGGGCACTGGAACCTATGTAATATACCAATCCTGCCGATGTCTAATCCCGGCAGCACCTTTGGGTCAACATTCAGCCACAAGAAAGAAAGTTCAGCCCCCGGCTATTACCAGGTCTATCTAGATGATTACAACATCAATGTGAAACTGACCTCAACCCTGAGATGCGGCTTCCATCAGTATGAATATAAAAATAATAAAGACCGGCAAATACTATTCGACCTGGCCAGGGCAAATAACGGAGTGTCAAACTGGAGTATCCGGCAGGCAGGTCCTTCTGTTTTACAGGGATACCAGCAAACAGGAGAGAAAATTTACTTTTATGCTACGCTGAACAGCAAAATTGAAAAACTGGATGTCAGCAATGAAGGGAAGAAAAACGGCTTCGCTATTGTCCATCTGGCTGATGGGAGTAAAGGCCCGGCAGACTTGAAAATCGGTTTATCATTCGTCAGCATAGAAAATGCGAAACAGAACCTTCAGCAGGAAATCGGTAATAAATCTTTCAGCGACATCCAGAAAGAAGCCACTCAAAAATGGGAGACGCTGCTCTCGTCTATACAGGTAAAAGGCGGGACAAAAAAACAGACGGAAATATTTTATTCCTGCCTGTACAGGTCATTTCTCTGGCCGGCATTGCGCAGTGATGTAAACGGAGAGTTTACTGACGCAAAGAACAAAGTGACGAAGACCGGCTTTAACTATTATACGGAACCTTCATTATGGGATACATACAGAAATAAAGATGTGCTGTTAGGCCTTATCTCTCCGCAGGTTACACTTGATGTGATTAAGTCCATGAAGGATGTCGGCGATAAAACAGGGTTCATACCAACCTTTTTTCATGGTGACCATGGCGCTTCATCAATTGCAGGGGCTTACCTCAGAGGTATTGATAATTTCGATATTAAAGGTACTTATCAGATCCTCTTAAGAAATGCGAATGTAGCAGGTGGAGCACGCCCGCATATCGCTGAATATATAGAAAAAGGGTTCATTTCAGAACCTGATATTCCCGATCCCAAAGTAGAAACCGTGGCCAGTGCCGGGGTATCAAAAACGCTGGAATATGCTTACGACGACTATTCATTGGCACAGATAGCGCAGAAATTAGGCGATACAGCAAACTATAAAGTGCTGATGAAAAGGTCTGGCAACTATAAAAACATGTTCGACCCTTCTACCCGCTTTATGAGGGGAAAATTGGCAAATGGCGACTGGGTCAAAAATTTCAATCCGCAGTTCCCTTATTATGAATATATGTACAGGGAGGCAAATGCCTGGCAGGTGTCCTTTTTTGCGCCGCATGATATGAAGGGATTGATTGAACTCTATGGCGGCAATAAGGGTTTTGAATCGAAGTTAGACTCCCTCTTCACCCTGCCCTGGAATCCCAGCTATATCGCGCGGAATGTCGAAACTATGATCGGACAATATTGTCATGGTAATCAGCCTGACCATGAAGCTCCTTTCGCTTACACCTTTATTGGTAAACCTGAGAAATCACAGAAAATTATTGACACTATCCTGAACCACCTGTACGGAATTGGCGATGAAGGACTGGCGCTTTGCGGAATGGATGATGCCGGAGAGATGTCTTCATGGTACGTGTTCAGCGCTTTAGGCTTATACCCTTATTCGGCCACGGACCCTGCCTATCTGGTTACGGTTCCCATTTTTGACGAGGTAAAATGGAAAACCAGCAACGGCAAACTACTGACGATAAAAAAGCCGGGAAAAGGCAGGAACATGACGGCTATCCTGGTTAATGGGAAAGAGAATAAAGGATATTTTGTATCGCACGAGCTGTTCAAACAAGGCGGAAAGATTGAGATCGTCACTAAACCTTGAGCTAGTCACGGCGCTGAAATCACAATGCTAAAATGAGAACATTGAAATCACAACGCTAAGCTGATCACAGCAAGAAAATTGATATGCAAAAAGCCCGTATCGCCAATCAGGCGATACGGGCTTTCCCCAATTGCAGTCTTTTCTATTATTCTCTGGTCGTATTCATAGCCAGCACCCCTTTTGAGGCGCGGTAACCATAACGTACCGGGTATTCCAGAATCTGTTTCATAGATATTAATTTATAAACATAGCCACCAGTTTCCCGGTTAAGCTTCATTTTAAAATAATTATCCTGATTTTGTCTGTTGATTTGTCTTTTCATGTGTGTATCACCTACATTATATGCAGCGGCAACCAATGTCCAGTTATCAAAAACACTATAGAGCTCTTTGATATATTTACAGGCGGCAATAGTAGATTTACGTAAGTTTTTACGCTCATCCATTGTACTGTTTACTTTCAAACCATAGGTGCGTGCTGTGCCGGGCATAAACTGCCAGAAACCGTTGGCTCCTTTAGGCGACATTCCGCCTTGCAGACCCGATTCTACCAGGGGCACATATTTGAAATCATTAGGTATGCCGTATGCTGCCAGAATAGGCTCGATTATCGGGAACCATTCGGCGGCCATATGATGTAAACGATTAGTTTGCAGGCGACTGTAGTTGTAGGCAGCAAGAACTTTCTTCATTTTACGCTCTACCCGGGCGTCGCCCTGTGGTAAAGATTCTTCTGCGAAATTTAGCTCGGCCATGAGAGATAGCGGCCCGGCTTTTTTTACTGTTGTAGTGTTGTCTTTTGTACTGGTATTACTTTCTTTTTTTTGACTTTTTGCTGCTTGGGGCATGTAGTAAGCAAACACTTTTGCCATGACCAATAATCCTAAAATTACCGTACATGTTATTATGTGTTTCTTTATCATTTTCCTCCTTTTTTTGGTGAACTAATATAAAACGCCTGCAAACATACAATATATAAAGCTAACTATCAAGTAATTACAAAACAAACCTCCAAAATCGATGTTTAAACGGCCACCTGACCTGTTTTTTTATTTAACATTCAGATTAAAAATATCAGCTATGAATTGAGCTATTTTTTGTAAATTTGCACCCCGCATTAAAGATGTGGTTAACAGCGTATCATGACAAATAACAACAACAGGAACAGTCGGGATGACAAGTCCAAACCGGGAAACCGAAGCACAACAG
>JAATFQ010000053.1 GCA_015655115.1 Sphingobacteriales bacterium | reverse complement strand
TTATAACGGATTGGTTTACAAGCATAATTTAGTTGAAAATATAGTAATCTTAATCATTAATCCTGGTGGCCATAACCAAGTTCTTCATTCTTATCCCAAAAAGACATAAAAAGCTCTGCCGGTGTTCCTTTTCTACTGGTCCATTCTGCAACAATTTTTATTGCTTCTTCTAAATCTTCGGTATATGCCATTCTGCAATCACTTCCTCTAATTCCCTTTTCATCTTTTTTGGCACCTCTGTTAATTAGTACATTTTTTTCATCATATACAATTCTACGAACATCCTCAAACTCTTTACCCTTAGGCAAATTATCTTTTAATAATTTGGTAAGTCCGTGATAGTATAACTGAAATTTTTGAACAGGGTCATCTATTTTTTGCCCGAGTAACTGTTCTGCTTCGTTTTCAATTACTACTTCTGAATCATAATTTATAAAAAGCTGTTCGCCTTTTACTTCTTCTGATTTTTGTAAAATCTCTAATCTTTCTAAATCCTCTTTCGAGAGATTACGTTCTACTTTGTTCTTGTTTAAATTATTATCGCTCATTTTGGTGGCTTTATACTGTTAATAATTCTCTTATTTTTAATGATGCTTCTTTGATTGATTCTACATCCCAATTAGCAACATTCAATTTTTTGGTTATATTTTTTATGTTCGGAAAAGCATCTTTAAATGCTGCCCAATAATCATTTCCTAATTCAGATTGCCTCCATTGATATTGAGAATAAATAATACAAGGATGTATTTGACACTCTTTAGCAAATTTCTCTACCATAAACTTATTATGAATCAATTTCTCAATGTATCTCATCTTTTCCGAGGACAACAAGTATTCAGCGGCAAATTCATTTGCTTTATCCTCCTGAATCAAAAACAAATCCGGCTCTCCCGATAAATGGTAAGTAGTTTTCTGGATTGTTTCTAAATCAAATAATACGTGATGTAATTCGTGGATTAACGCAAACCAAATGGTAGCATAGTTCTTATTGAAATCAGTGATTACAATGCACGGTTTATCAGTTATGAAAAACGTTGCGCCTCTAATCTGTGTTTTAGGTAACAATGGCTGAAAAACTACTGTAACGCCAATATTATATAATGCTTGAAAAACGGTTAGCAGTCCATTTTCTATATTTTGAGTGTAAGGTTTGATTTTAGGAATCAATTCCACTAATTCCTTTCTGCTATATTCATTTGGATTGTCAATAAGCTCGAAATATTTATAGCTGGATTTTATCCAAAAGTCTTTCATTTTATCACTGAAAGATTTTTTAGTTCTACTGTAAAGAGCATCACTTAATTCTCTATCGTAATCGTAAATGGAATCTAAGTCAAAAAAACTACAAATGCGGTCTTTCAGAGTTTCCAAAGAATCATTCTTTTGAATAAATCCTAATCCCGCTAATGTTTTTAAATCAAAATATTTATTGATGAATGTAATATCCATTGATGATTGAAGCTCTCTGATTTCTTCAACAGGTCTATCTTTGAAATAAATAATGAGTAACTCACTTAAATCAACTTCTAAAAACTCAGCGAGCTTTAATAGTTTAATAATATCAGTTTGCTTAGAGGTCTTATCTAAAATAGCATCCAAACTTCTTCTCTCCATTCCAGACAGCTTCTCAAATTGGGTTTTTGTTAAGCCTGACTGCTCTAATTTCTCTGTAAACAAATCCTCAATAGAAGGTCCATTATACTCAAAACTCTTATGTAATAAATTATCTATCATTCCTGTAAAAGGTAAATTTACCTCAAAAATAATAAAAATATTTTAAATAAAGACAAAACAGAGGTAAATTTACCTCTGTTTTGTATTGAAATAATCTATTGATATATAAATCATAGTTCAGAAACCAAAGATCGCTCCATACCCTTAAATTTATGTGATACCTTTTGCTTGATGGAATTTGGTTATATAGTTCTCTGCTAATCATTTTCGGAGTAGTCCTTACTTAATCTCATGAATATTACCATTGCTAAATTTTTCATCTAAGTACCCTAATTAGTAGTAAATTTTACGCTGGCTTGCATATTTATAATTCTTTGCGTTGGCGTGATATTTGTATAAAATCACAATACATCTATTTTGACAAATATTTGTATTGGTTTGGTAGTAAATTCCATGGGTTAACCGTAGTGGGTTAACCCTTTTTTATTTCTTTCAATCGGACATTTTGACTCCAATACTAAATGGATTCTGCTAAATCATGCTAATAGAATATATTAGAAATAACTTACTTAGAGATCTTATATGGAAACTTTTAACGAGTTTAAACTTAGTTCAGTGCATAGGGCATTGGCATTTTGCGCTTTGCTGACACTGCTGTCGGGGTGTAACGGATCGAATACTACTTCAAAATCTGCCGGGGCCAAAAATAATGATACTACTTCTGAAAGTAAAAGCATAAAGGATGTGCGAGATATTGGTCTTACGTTGCCTGTCCTAAATGCCCTATTTTTTGATAAGGGCTTTAAAGCTGAGCTAAAGTCCCAGCTTGGGTTATCCGATCAGCAGATTCAGAGATTGAAAGCAGCTGCCAGTGCTTCGGTTGCTGAGCTAAGTGAGGACGGCACGGATTATCTCGGGTCTGCACGAGCGGCAAAACAACAATCTGAAGCAAAAATTAGCAGCATCTTAGGTCAGGAAAAGGCTGATCAATTGTACAGACTGGTTGCCGGACGGTATGCTAACGGGGATGTAGACGGATTATTTCCGACAAAGCCTAATGCGGTACCCAGTGATACACGAATTGTTGTCAATGCTCCGGCTTTCCGGATGGACGTATTCCAGACCGGTAAATTATTAAAAACCTATCGTATTGGTATTGGTTATCCTGAATTCCCCCTACCTACAGGCATGCGTCGTGCAGATACCGTTATCTTTAATCCCACCTGGACCCCACCTGATGAACCCTGGGTAAAAGGAAAATTCCAACCGGGGCAGAAAGTAAGTGCCGGTAATGAGCTTAACCCGCTAGGATTTATCAAGATCCCGATCGGTATGCCTTCCCTTATCCACGGTGGTAAAGACATCACAAAACTTGGGAATTTCGCATCCCATGGCTGTGTAGGCCTGACCAATGCACAGGTTCAGGATTTCACAGGCATATTGATGCAATTAGGCGGTAAGCCTGTTTCTAAAGAGGACATTCTTAATTTCAGAAAATTAAAAAAGAAAACACAGACAGTTAAACTGGATAAACCGGTGCTCGTTGAGCTGCGATATGAGACTATCGTGGCAGAAAACGGAAATCTGCATATTTATCGCGATGTATATGAACGTGGAACAAATACAGTAAGTGATGCTACTCGTGTACTGAAGGTATATGGGATCAATTATGAAAGCCTTACTCCACTGGAAAAGGATTCGCTAACCAATGCGCTCACTGAAATGAACCTTGACTCTAAAGGGGAACCGATTGCTGATAATATTACCGGCCTTGGGAACGCGACCATTAAAAGTAAGGACGGCGTTGCGCCTGGTAAGGTTGCAGGGGCTAAGAAAGGGAAAGTAACCAGATCGGTGAAAGGTAAAAAAGATGTCATCGTCCACATTGCGGCTTTGCAAGCTAAAGGTTATCCTGATCCGGTGGACCTGAATCCGGGCTCCGCGGGGATATAGCTCCAAATAGCGAGCTATGAAATAGTAGATTCCCTAACGTATTCAGCATAACATTGCCACCACACAGATTTATGCCAGGATACT
>JAATFQ010000212.1 GCA_015655115.1 Sphingobacteriales bacterium | reverse complement strand
CGTAGGATTTACAAAAATACTGCAAACTACCACGTCGGCATTTTGCTGTGCTACTTTGATCAAGGAAACGTGTCCTTTGTGCAAGGCACCCATTGTAGGCACCAAAGCAATTTTTTGTTGAGCCAATTTTCGTGGCTGCAGCAGCATCTTCAATGCCGCAATAGTGTTTATAACTTCCAAACCCTTTGTAAAATTTCAATTCCAAAGTTGGGCATTTATATTATACCAACAAAACTTAGCCATCAAATATTGATAATTTTGAATAAATTGCTTACCTTTGCCCCTTGATAATCTTTTCTTTAACATAAATATTTATTCACGAATATGGAGATGGCAAAAACGAAGCTACTGATTGTTACACACGAGATGTCGCCTTTCCTCGAACTAACTAAAATTTCAGACATTACCCGTCAGTTACCTCAGGCAATGCAAGAAAAAGGATTTGAGATCCGCATTCTGATGCCGAGGTTCGGGAACATCAATGAAAGAAGGAACAGATTGCACGAGGTGATTCGTTTGTCGGGCATGAACATCATGATCG
Organism: Sphingobacteriales bacterium; assembly: GCA_015655115.1. Classification (GTDB taxonomy): domain Bacteria; phylum Bacteroidota; class Bacteroidia; order Sphingobacteriales; family Sphingobacteriaceae; genus Pedobacter. The sequence goes on along the minus strand of JAATFQ010000212.1, from coordinate 6,737 downwards.
ATGACAATGACAACCCGCTGATCATTAAGGTTGCCTCAATCCCGGCGGCAAGGATGCAGGTTTACTTCCTGGACAATGAAGACTATTTCCAGCGTAAATATGTATTCAAAGACAAAGAGAACAAGTTTTATGCGGACAATGACGAAAGAACGATCTTCTTTTGCAAAGGCGCACTGGAAACTGTCAAGAAATTAGGCTGGGCACCGGACATTGTTCACTGTCATGGATGGATGACGGCACTGGTTCCTGCTTACATTAAAACTTCTTACAAAAACGACCCTACTTTCAAGAACTCTAAAGTGGTGTATTCGGTTTATGAAAATTGCTTCACTGAATCTTTAAATGCTGATTTGCATAAAAAAGCAGTGATGAATAACATGACCGCAGATGACACGAAAATGTTCGAAAATGCAGATTGCAATACACTTCACATCGGAGCCATAACTTACTCTGATGCCGTAGTTTTAGCTGATGAGAATATCGACGCTAATGTGTTAAAGTTTGTTAAAGATTCAAATAAACCAACTTTAGCCTTTAATTTAACCGAAAATTTCGAGAATTTCTATTCATTGTATGAAGAAATCTCGAATGAAGAACTGGTTTCAATCGCATAAACTCTGATATTATTAAATTAAATATGAAATTTAAAAAACTAGACTTATTGACCTTGTTGATAAGTCTTTTTCTTTTGTCGTCTTGTAAAGACTCCAGCTCCATCGGACTGGATGTTGACCCCAATACTGTTATACAGGGAACTCTTTTGGATACAGTAACTGTAAAATCACAAACTGTAGCAGATGTTCCTGTTACCACATTAGGCCTTTCAACCTATCCAATTGGCGAAATGCATGATGATATTTTCGGAGAAACTAATGCCAGCCTTGCGATGACAGTAGCTACGCCCTCCGTTTATCCCGCTTTCGGCACCACTACTGTTATAGATTCAGCAGTATTGATTCTTCCCTATACTGCGAGTTCGTTTTACGGAGACAGTACTTCAACTTATAACCTTTCAGTAAGTCAGCTGAGCAGTAATTTAGCTTTGAATAGCGGTTTCCTGAGTAACAAGGAATACCCTGCCAGTGCCACTGTTATAGGAACATTCTCCGGCAGACTGAAGCCGACAACAAGACCTAAGGTTACAGATATTGTTCCTGGTGCTGCAGATACCGCAATCACTGTTGTTCCGCAGATCCGCGTAAGGCTCGACAATTCATTTATCAAAAACCAGATCACGGCTCTGGACTCCGTTTCCCTGTCTACTACCGCCAGGTTCGCCGCCCAATTTAAAGGACTGAAGGTAAATGCTTCTGTTTCCTCAGGTAAAGGAGGAATGGCTTTCCTCAATTTCTCTTCAGGAGTAGATTCTACTGCCGCTTGTATTGCTATTTATTACAAGAAACAAAATGCAACTACAGCTACAACTATAGACACCCTGGTTTCAAGGTTCCAGATTGTTTCTGCTACTGCGACTCCTGTCGCTGCGACAGTAAAACATACTTATACAGGAACTGATATTGCCACACAACTGGCAAATCCAGCTACAGCATATCAGACCACCTATTTACAGACAATGAGCGGTGTCAGGAACAAGATTACATTTCCTTACCTGAAAGATTTAGTGGCAAAAATAGGCACCAAAATTATTATTAATAAAGCAGAACTGGTTATAGACACCAGCGATCCAGCAGATTCGATACCATTCAAAATACCAAGGAGACTTACATTATATCAAACGGATATTGCCGGACAAAGAGTACAGGTTCAGGATAACAATCCATATTCTTCTACCAACCTAACAGGAGATATAAGGACTTATGCATCTGGCATTCTATTTAATGGCGGCTATGATTATACCAAAAAAAGTTATTCGCTAATCCTGACCAACTACGTACAGGATATCGTAGACGGAAAAACTGTTGATTTAGGTACTTACCTGGCCACCATAGGCCTGACTGATTCGAATCCGCTTAACTTATACCCTTATGCAACTTCCGCAGGTAGAGTTGTGATCGGATCTTTCAACAATACGAACAACAGAAAGATGAGACTAAATATTTATTATACAAAATCAAAGCAATAAACAGCTTCGATAAATAATAGAAAAAGGCTGCCTGGATTCAGGCAGCCTTTTTTATGATAGTTACCTCGATTAAAATGGCAGATCGCCCGCTATACCCGATACACTGCTCGGTGCATCAAGGTAATCATTCTCACTTTTTGGTGTCACACTTCCTGCAGGCGTATTCTCAAAATCACTGCGTCTGCCGAGGATAGTGAAATTTTCTGCAACAACCTCCGTCACATATTTTTTAACCTTTTCACGGTCCTCAAAAGAACGCGTACGCAGTTTACCTTCTATATATACTAATTTTCCTTTTTGCAAATACTTGGACGCAACCTCGGCAAGCCCCCTCCACAGCACAATATTATGCCATTCTGTTTGCTCAATTCTTTTGCCATCCTTGTTATAGGTTTCTGAGGTAGCCAGGGGGAAGCTGGCAACGGTAACACCACCATCTAAGTGGCGAACTTCAGGATCTTTACCTAAATGTCCTACTAAAATTACTTTGTTAATACCTGACATGATTTGGAGTTTACTATTCGTTAAAATAGAAGTTAATAAATTTGGTTAGCACTTTTGGTTGTGGCAGTTGATCCAAGTCGGCCCAGGAGACCCACTTTTTTTCTGCACTAATATTAAAGTTAATGATATAATTATCTAAAGCAAAAAACTGAACATATATAATTTGGTGAGTTAATAAATGTTTCATTTGCAACAACGGTCTGACGACAACATCTCCACCGAACATTTGTTTAACTAATCTTATAAAATTTTCATCGCCAGTATTTACTGCTAAATCCATTTCTAAACGCGGAAAGTCGTATAAATTCTGCCAGATGTCACTCTCTGTTCGCTGGTTTACGAGCACATTATCTTCGTATTGACAAACGAAATAATTGATATAACGGATTCTCATTTTTATTTTTTTGAGCTTCACCGGAAGAACAGAAACAAGCGAGTTATTTTTTGCAAAACAGCTCAGCTGTACAGGACAGACCTCACAATTGGGAGATTTAGGTTTACACTGCAGCGCACCAAATTCCATGATCGCCTGATTGTACAATGCGGCATTATCGGCAATCATAAGCGATTGTGCCAATTCAGAAAATTGTTTTTTGCCTTCACTGCTGTTAATAGGTGTATCTATTCCAAAATATCTGGACAATACACGGAACACATTACCATCTAGCACCGCCTGTGCCTCTCCTGAAGAAAATGAAGAAATTGCTGCCGCAGTGTACTCACCGATACCTTTCAGTTTAATCAGCTCCAGATAACTTACCGGGAATACGCCACCATGCAGCTCAACAATCTGCCTCGCCGTAAAAAGCATGTTTCTACCGCGGGAATAATAGCCCAGTCCCTGCCACAACTTCAGCACCTGCTCTTCCGATGCAGCAGCAAAATCAGCCACATCCGGATATGCTTCGAGGAAACGGTTAAAATACGGCAGTCCCTGTTCTACCCTCGTCTGCTGCAATATTATTTCCGACAACCATATCACATAGGCATCCGTCGTATCTCGCCATGGCAGTGCTCTTTTGTGGCTGGAATACCATCTTATAATCTCTTCCTGAAACGTCATAACCTCAAAAGTACATTCTTCTCCTATATTTTCAACCCAATTTATTCAGCTTTTAAACGTTATGAATAGAGGTTCAACTAAAAACTTGCAATAGCCTGATAGAAAATTAGATAAATAATTGATCTTTTATTTTCCTATCTCACTAAAAAGCAATACTTTTGCAACCCCAAATCACTTATAATATTAAACACACAATAAATTAATAATAGAAAATATGACTAAGGCAGATATTATTTCAGAAATATCAACGAAAACAGGAATTGAGAAAGTAGATGTACAAGAAACCGTAGAAGCGTTCTTCAAGGTGATCAAGAGCAGCATGATTGGCGGTGAGAATGTATATGTAAGAGGTTTTGGAAGTTTTGTTGTTAAAAAAAGAGCACAGAAAACTGCGAGAAATATATCAAAAAACACGGCTATCATTATCCCAGAGCACTTTGTACCAAGCTTTAAACCAGCAAAAGTTTTTGTTGACAAGGTAAAGAACAACTCTAAAAAATTGAGCGTAGAAGCTTAATCAGGTGATGATGAATACTATCCGGTCGAAACAAATCATCATAATCAGCGCAGTTCTGTTGCTTATTGTGTTTTTGTTTACAAGAGATATTAAAGGTTTAGTGAAACCGAAACAGGAAACGGCAGCCGCTGTTCCTGCAGGAGGTCAGCTCACATCGTCTGCCAGCTCAATTAATTTAACGGAAGTATCTACTGCCGCCAAAAATTCAATCAATGCTAATATAGCAGCAGAAATCACTACATTGGAAAATGCATATAACAATGCATCGGGAGATGAACAGATCAATGCAGCAAAAGTATTAGCAGCGAAATGGGATGATGTTGAACAATCAGTACCGAGTGCCATGTATCTTGAAATTATTGCCAATAAAGACAAAAACCTGAATAACTGGTTGGCGGCAGGCGGTAAATTCATGAAAGCTTTTGATACTACGCAGGACAGCGTAATCTCTCCTGCATTATTACTGAAAGCAAATGCGGCTTACACGAATGCTGTAGCACTGGATTCTACAAATCTTGAGGCCAAAACCGGATTGGGAATAACCATTGTTAATGGTATCGGAGGAGCACCAATGTCAGGTATACTGATGCTGCTGGATGTAGTAAAAAAGGATCCTAAAAATCTTAAAGCAAATATGAGCCTTGGGACCTTCGCTATTAAATCCGGACAGTTTGATAAGGCAATAACCCGCTTCAAGGATATTATTGCCATGAAGCCTTCACCAGATGCCTATTTTTACCTGGCTACAGCCTACGAAAACCTGGGCAAAAATGAGGAAGCCGTAGAGGCCTACCTTAACAGTAAAAAGTTAGCAGCAAACCCAACATTATCAGCTTTTATTGATAAGAAAGTAGCCGAGCTGAAGAACAAACATTAATAAACAGATTTATAAAAATATTTAAATTTTAAAATTATGCCAAGTGGTAAAAAAAGAAAGAGACATAAAATGGCTACCCACAAACGTAAAAAACGTTTAAGAAAAAACAGACATAAGAAAAAATAGGATTTTATTCTTATTGATTAACAACTGATAGATACTGAGTGAATGCTTAGTATCTATTAGTCGTTGATCTGTTTTTTATTTATTCAGTCCATGTGTTTAATAAGGGATTTATCCCTTGAAATGTATAGCTTTTGGTAAAGGAATTAATTATCGATTCAACTCCCGTGGGAGTAACCATAGCTTTGATTGAAGATAAGCAACTTGTAGAAATTCACAAGGAACAAATTAACACCAATTACGCCGTTGGCGATATTTATTTAGGCCGCATAAAAAAAATTATGCCGGGACTAAATGCTGCGTTTGTTGATGTGGGTTATGAGAAAGATGCTTTTTTGCATTATTTCGATCTTGGTCCGCAAGTTCAATCTTTATTTAAGCTTACAAAAATTAAGCGGAATGGCACTGTTAGTGGGACATTATTAGATAATTTAAAGCTTGAAGCCGATATCAATAAGGCTGGCAAAATATCTGAAGTTGTTGCCAAAAACATGCTCATACCTGTTCAAATAGCCAAAGAGCCTATTTCAACTAAAGGTCCGCGTTTAAGCTCTGATCTTTCTATTGCAGGACGTTATATTGTATTAGTCCCGTTTTCTAATGTAATTTCAATCTCTAAAAAAATTAAAAGCAATACAGAACGTAATCGTTTAAAAAAGATTATCGAAAGTATAAAGCCCAAAAATTTCGGTGTCATTATCAGAACTGTATCTGAAGGCAAAGGGGTTGAAGAATTACAAAAGGATTTGCTGGATTCTGTATCTAAATGGGAAAAGTTTATCAAAAAACTCCCTGATGCAGAACCTTCAAAACGTGTTTGGGGAGAAATGGATCGTACATCAACTTTGATACGTGATATTTTGAGTACTGAGTTTACAAATGTGTACGTGAATGACCTTAATCTTTTCGAAGATATCCGGTCTTATGTACACGAAATCTCTCCTGAAATGGAGAAAATTGTGAAACAGTATAAGCACAAGGAACCGATCTTTGAGCATTTTGGTATTGAAAAACAAATCAAGAACGGCTTTGGCAAAACAGTAAATCTTGCCGGTGGAGCCTACCTGGTTGTTGAACATACCGAAGCACTCCATGTCGTTGACGTTAACAGTGGTAACAGAACTGCAAGCAAGGAAAATCAGGAAGAGAATGCCTTACAGGTAAATAAAGAGGCCGCTAAAGAAATTGCACGCCAGCTTAGATTACGTGACATGGGCGGTATTGTTGTCATAGACTTTATCGACATGCATAAACCTGTGAACCGCAAGATGCTGTTCGATTACCTAAGGGATCTCATGCAGCTTGACCGTGCTAAACACACGATCCTGCCGCCAAGTAAGTTTGGGCTGGTACAAATTACACGCCAGCGCGTACGCCCTGAAATGAACATTGTAACAAACGAAGTTTGTCCGATGTGCCATGGTACCGGTGAGATAAAAGCAAGTATTGTTTTAATGGACGACATTGAAAACAATCTTACCTATATCCTGCAGGAACAAAATGAAAAAAATATTACGCTTGCTGTACATCCGTATATCGAAGCGTTTATTAAAAAAGGAATCTATTCCCT
>JAATFQ010000278.1 GCA_015655115.1 Sphingobacteriales bacterium | reverse complement strand
GCTGGTCGCTGATGGCTGACAGATCGCATGTCCTCATAGTTCACCACACTGATAAGCGGGTGTAGGGGTGTTGGCAAACCGAAATCACGATGAAATTCGGAGATGGATTTGTAATGGTGTGTCGTTTGTTTGCTCTTCATATAAATTAAATAGCATGAGTGCATGTACTCATGCTAAATTAAGGGAATGGATCGGATTAATCCTACAGCTTACGATTTTTACTCAATAAACTTCATCGATATGCCGCGGCAACAATGATGGTACTACCGAACTTTTGCCGTTGATGGTTACACCCCCCATACCATTATGATATGCAGCCCGCATAAAAGGTATTGGAAAGTTTAAGATAGGCTCAGAAACTTCGTCAAGATAGTTGATATCTGCTTCGGTCAGTGTTACATTCAATGATTGTAGGTTCTGGCTTAATTGCGCCATCGTTCTTGCACCGATAACAATTGAAGCTATACCTGGCTTTGCCAATATCCAGGCCAATGCAATGGCTGAAACGGCCTCCTGCTTCTCTTCAGCAAGCACCTTAAGGCGGTCAATAATCACAAAGGTCGCTTCCGGCAGGTCAGGTGCTGCATGTCGCCAGCTTAACCGTTGCCCATTGTTTTCTCGATTATATTTTCCGGTCAGGATGCCTTGTTTCAAGGGAGACCAGGGCATAACACCCAGACCCATTTCCTGGGCCATCGGAATCAGTTCACCTTCTGAAGTCCTTTCGAGTAGCGAGTATTCGGTCTGCAGCCCGATGAACCCAGCCCAGCCACGGAATTTTGCAAGCATTTGTGCCTGCGCCACTTTCCAGGCAGGTGTATCAGAGACAGCAATATATCTCAGCTTACCCGACCTTACGAGATCATTCAGTGCTGACATCGTTTCATCTATAGGTGTAAATTCATCAAAGGCATGCATCCAGTACAGGTCAATATAATCAGTTCGCAAACGCCTCAGTGAATTCTCAAGTGAGTTAACTATATTTTTGCGACTCGTACCGCCGGCATTGGGATCACCGGGATAAAGATTTCCGAAAAATTTAGTAGAAAGTACCATACTGTCTCTTCGTGTTCCGCTCTCTTTTAAATAATCACCGATGATTTTCTCAGAATGGCCCTTTGTGTAAAAGTTAGCGGTATCAATAATATTGCCCCCTTGTTGCATGTACGACTTCAGTATTGCCTTTGAGTCTTCGGCCGAAGATCCCCAGCCCCACTCCTCCCCGAAGGTCATTGTTCCAAGTGTCAATGGGCTAACTCTTAATCCAGACTTCCCTAATGTTCTATAATTTGTTAAATCCATACTTAATTTAATTTGTATAACAAAGATCTGCCCCAGAATAATCGGGAAGTAAGCCAAATCAAGGAAAGATGAAGCCCTATCAGGGATATCTAAAATTATAAATGAATTTTGCCCGGTATTAGGGTGATTTGACGGACTGCTTAATTTTAGCCATTCAAACTTATTATCTTGTTGCAGAACTTATCTTGTTGCAGAAACATGTCAGAATCCTGGATATTCATAAAAAACCAGTTATTTAGTTACAATTATCCAGAATTGGTATCTTGGCATTTCAGACCTGCGGATAAAAAATATCAAGTATGAAAAATAATATTAGCAATAAAAAGGAGTTGTCGCCAGAACAACGTGAAGAAACACTCAGCACTTTGAAAACCCGTTTTGAGAAAAACATGCAGCGCCATGAAAGTGTTGAATGGACGAAAGTACAAGCAAAACTGGAAGCCAACGTTGAAAAACTGTGGTCGCTCAATGAAATGGAAAAAACAGGTGGTGAACCGGATGTTGTTAGTCATGATCAAAAGACGGACGAATACACTTTTTATGATTGTTCGGCAGAAAGTCCTCATGGCCGCAGAAGTATTTGCTATGATCGTGAAGGCCTGGAGTCCAGGAAAGAACATCAACCCAAGGATAATGCTATTGATATGGCTGCAGCTATGGGCATAGAACTTTTATCAGAAGAACAATACAGATTGTTGCAGAAACTTGGAAAATTCGATATGAAAACATCGAGCTGGCTGAAAACACCTTCAGACATTAGAAAACTTGGTGGTGCCATCTTTGCTGATTTCCGTTATGGCAATGTCTTCGTTTATCACAACGGTGCCCAGTCCTATTATGGCGCCAGGGCATTCCGGGGCTTCTTATTAGTGTAGATTTTTAATATACAATCTCCAGTTTATACTCCCCCTTTGTTAGTGTATAAAATCAGTTAAAATCACATTAATCCTTCGTTTTAATCAATTTTTTCTTACTTTTGATATACGTAGTCAACTACGTAGTTTTTATACACAAAACATCATACATGAACATTAATATCATTCCTATTCAGAACCTGCATGCAGAAGCAGCGATTGAATTAATCCTAAACATACAACAAAAGGAATTTAACGTACCCATTACTTTAGAAGACCAGCCTGATCTTTTACAGATCCAGGATTTCTATTACAGTACTGGAGGATGTTTCTGGGGAGCCTTTATAGACAATCAACTTGTTGGGACTATTGCGCTCATTAAATTTGATAATGAAGCAGGTGCGATCAGGAAAATGTTTGTCAAAAAAGAGTTTAGAGGCAAAGATCTAAGCATTGCTCAAAAATTACTGGAAACACTCATTGCTTACGCCAGAAAAAATGGTTTAACCGACCTATACCTTGGTACAATCACCAAACTGGAAGCCGCATTACGCTTTTATGAAAGAAATTCCTTTATAAGAGTAGAGAAAACAGACCTTCCAAAAGCCTTCCCTTTAATGAGTGCTGATAATGTATTCTGCCACTTAACATTAAATCAAGAACAATGAATATTATAGAAGGATCCGGGATATTGGCCTTGTCAACAAGGCTGCAACGCCTTAGTGAACAATTGCGTAAAGATGGTGCCTTAGTTTATAAAGCATACGATATCGATTTCGAACCCAAATGGTTTCCGGTTATCTATACCTTGCATCATAAAGGGACGTTGAGTATCTTAGAAATTGCCACCGAAATCGGGTATAGCCACCCATCGACTATTAGCCTGTTAAAAGAGCTTGAAAAACAAAAGCTTATCCGCTCTAAAAAGGATAAAGTTGATGAACGTAAACGCTTAATCCTGCTGACAACAAAAGGCAAAGAGCTGATCATGAAAATGCGTCCAGTATGGGATGTAATGATTACCGTACTCACGGAGATTACAGACAATCAGAACAACATGTTAAAAGCGATTAACGAAGCTGAAGAAAAAATAGCCACCCAGAGCTTTCTGCAAAGAGCATTACAATTAAAAAATAAATGACGAACACAATCAATTATGAGGGTAAGCGAGCAACAATTAGATAATCCAGTTTGGCATTCATTAGCTGAAAATCACCTGAATTTCGCAATCGATTATGACGGCATGAAATTTTATCATCCCGACTACTGCCCATTCGGGGGTTTTGTAGATTTACATAGAACTGTGAGCGGCTGTAACCAATATTCTGCATTGACCAACAATTTTTATATTGTTGGAGATAAACCCGATTTCGATATTCACTTAAAAATAAATAAAGAGTTAGTTTGTAATCAGATGTTGCTGCGTACACCTTTCAGCGTGAAATCCAGTGAAAAGATCATAGCACTAGAAGCAGATCACAAGAATGATTTACTTGATTTGATCAATTTGGTTCAGCCGGGTTATTTCAGAGCAGAAACAATTCAATTGGGAAGTTATTACGGAATATATAAGAACAGCCGACTAATTGCCGTTACGGGCGAGCGGATGAAGATGGCTAATTACACAGAAATAAGTGCTGTGGTTACCCACCCTGAGCATACTGGCATGGGTTATGCGAAACAATTAATCGCTCACACATGCAGCAAAATATTTAGTGAGCACAAAACACCTTATCTACATGTTGCAGAAAATAATACAGCAGCTATAAGCCTATATGAAAAGCTTGGCTTTCTGACGAGAAGAAAAATTAGTTTCTGGAATCTGATGAAACCATCATGATATTCCAAATCAGATAACGAACTGAGCCTTCTATTTTGTTTTTTTAAGATTCATCAGCACCACGGCAAATAAGATCAGGGCAACACCCAGCCATTGAAGAAAGCTTACGGATTCACCCAGGAACAGCAATGCCATTAATATGGAAACCGGTATTTCCACCGCGGCAATGATTGCACCAACGCCCATCCCTGTCAGGGGCATTCCCCGCGTAAATAATAAAGGCGGAAGGATGGTACCGAACAGAGAAAGTATAAGACCCCAGCGTAAAAATATATCATATGAAAAATCACGGTTCAGAGATGTATGAAAAATACATGCAATGATGATTAATCCGCCCAATATCATATAAAGGCTCCTTTTCAAGGGAGGCAAATGAAGTTCAATCCTGTTTGAAGAATATACCGATGCCGTGTAGGATATCGCAGCCATCAGTCCCCAGCCAATTCCGGTCCAATTAATGGTAACCGATTGTTTCAGCAGGTTCGTAGCCAGTATTGTTCCGGCCAGAATGATGAAGACTGACAGCACTTTCCGTAATCCGGGTGTCTTTTTATGCAGGATCATCTCTAGAATAACACCCATCCATACCGTTTGCATTAGCAGAACAATTCCAACGCTTACCGGGATATACTGTACCGACATATAGTAGAAAATACTGGTTAAGCCCATGGAGGTCCCTGCGATGGTTAACTTAAGCACACTTTTCAGCCCTGATGGTTCTTTTGCTGGTACTGGCAGATTTTTGCGGAATAGATTTAAAATAAAAAGCCCTATAAATCCAAGGCCAAATTGTGAAAGCGTCACTTCAGCCGTCGTAAACCCTTCATGGTAAGCCATTTTCACAAAAGTAGCCAGCATTCCATAACTAGAAGCGCCAAGTGCGACAAAAAGGCTTCCTTTGAGTACGTTATTTTTCATTGATGTAGGTATATGTTAACTTAAACAAGCCAGCATGATTTGAAACAAGCCAGCATGATGAAATCCTGTTGCCGGGTATTTTGATTGAATGCTCATTTGATAGTTAGCATTTCAACAAATTGCTGGCGCTTCAAAAGTATCCCTAAAAAATAAGAAAACGCTTTACATATGTTGAGAAAGGGTAATTATAATTCAGCCATTATTCTGCTGAGCTGCGTTGGAGTTATTGCCAGGTAGGAAGCGATATGGTGGAGCTTCAGGCGCAGTCTCAGTTCTGGATATTCTTTTTCAAACGCCAGATACCGTTGTTTGGCCGTATGCGATTTAAGTGTGATTTCGGCGGCCTCTTTCTCCATTACCCAATGGCGTTCCAGATAACAGATATAAAAAGCGGCAATATCGGTGTGTTTTTTCATCAATTCCCTGAAGTCCTCAAAAGAATAACTGAGTAATATGGAATCTTCCAGTGCCTGAATGGAAAATAGGCCAGGCTCCTGTTTAAGCAATGCGCTGGTAGAGGTAACTAATGAGTTTCCGGAGAAGAACTTTTTAGTAACTTTTCTTCCTTCAGCATTTATATAATCATAAGAAAGCAGTCCTTTATTGATAAATGCGACTTTCTTTGGGATAATGCCCTCTCTTAGAAAGTAACTCCCCTTTGTAAGTTCCTCTTTTCTCAATAATGAAGACCACGCATTTTTCGACCCGGCAGAGAGCGGTACATAGCGGTCTATAAATTCCCAAAATAATGTCATCTGATACGAAGATCGCAATTTTGGTTATTTATAGACCTGCTTAAATTCAATTTTTATGCTAACTCTTGAAGTGCTGATCCTTCAAGTGCCAGCTCTTCAAAAGCTAGTCCTTCAAAACATAACGCACTACCATAAACATTTTACTGATCTCTTTATCCATGTTACTCATCTTAAGCGACCAGTTATCCAATTTTGCCTCGTCAGTCTGACAAACAAATACCAGGTTATCTCCAATATTGGCAGCCGGACTAAAAGCAAAAGAATTATCCTGCTGTTCGATACTTAAAGACGGATGAGCTTCTGTTTGTATGACTACAGTTACATCACCGGCATTTATCTTTTTGAGATCACGGACGCTGCCATCAGGTTTTACTTTCGTATAGTAGGGCAAAAATTCCAGTATCTTATCCAATGGGAGCATTAGCGTATGATCTTCAGTTATGAGCTGAACTGCCTTGTGCCACTCATTCGGCAAGTCATGTTTTAAGTCGACCACAGCGAAAAAACCATCTGTTTTCCCTAAGCCCTCGATACTCTTCAGCATCGTCTTCACGTTGCCTGAAGCAGCTTTCTGTAACCTGTCGCCCCCCTCCGACGCCACATAATGCAAATGAAGTATAACATCAGAAATGGTATCATAATCAAATTGCCTGAAAGAAGGCAGGTCAAGGCGCCACTGACTGATTGCACCAGCACCTTCAAATGGCAAATAGCGCTCGTCCTT
>JAATFQ010000241.1 GCA_015655115.1 Sphingobacteriales bacterium | reverse complement strand
CCGCTGATGAAAGTGATGCATTGGCTGCATATTATCAGGATCAGGAAAACCTAGCTTAAAGATAAAACACAAACACGCACTAATACAATTGTGAAGGCCCCCTAACCGGGGCTTTTATTTTTAAATACTATTTCAGCCGACGGGGCGTTACATAAAATTACAACCTGATGTGGCCCTTACCTATATTTTGAAAACTCAAATTACCCTATTCACTTTTCTATTCCTGAATTTTTTTTTCGCTGTAGCGCTGAAGGCTCAAAATAAGGGCAGCCTTAGCGGTGTAGTACGTGATACGACCAACGTCGGGATACCAGGCGCATCTGTCCGGTTAATCGTTGGAAAAGATACCTTAACAAGTACTACAGATACGGCAGGGAAATTCAGTTTTGCAGGTTTCAGGGGCGATAACGCCCTCCTGCTTATCAGAAGTATCGGCTATCTGTCGTTCAGTAAAAGTTATTTACTGCAGGAAAAGGGAACGGTTTTACTACCAATTGTGATCCAGTCTGTCTCCCAGCAGCTGAATGAAGTTGTGATCAAAGCTAAAATTGTTCCCATGCGGATTGTAAAAGACACGCTGGAATTTAATGCTGATGCATATACTGTCCGCAAAGATGACAGGGTGGAAGACCTGCTTAAACAATTGCCTGGAATAGAGGTCGATAAAGAGGGCAATGCTACTTCGGCAGGAAAAACACTGACTAAGATCAGGGTTAATGGAAAAGATTTTTTTACTGGCAATGTGAAGGAGTTTATTTCACAGCTGCCTGCAGATATTGTAAGCAAGATCCAGGTAGTAGATGATTTTGGTGATAAAGCAAATTTTACAGGCATTAAAAAGGGTGAGCCCCAGAAAATACTTAACCTGGTACTGAAGAAAAATAAGAATAAGGGTGTTTTCAGTAATCTTAAAGCCAGTGCCGGCACGGACGACCGTTATTCCCTAAACCTGAATACTAACTTCTGGCGCCCGACTAAACAGTTTGGCATAAATGGCGATGCCAGTAATACCGACTCCGGAGCGGGCATCAGTACAAATACTAATGCAGGCATAAATTACCGCAATACCCTCAATAAACATTTAACAGTGAGCGGAAATTATTCATATGGATACAATAAAAGTGAGCGCCATGAACAGAATTATATAGAGACGGTGAATCCCCTTGGTCAGCTTTTCACCAATTCTACCACGGCTAATGATGCACATGGCAATACACATAATTTTGTAATGGACCTGCAGTCGAGGGATGGCGTTAGTTTTATCCAGGGAAATATCCGCGGTAATGTGGCCGGTACAAACAGCAACTCCATGTTATCGTCAATGCAATCAGGTATTATCAGGCAGGACCTGATCACAGGTAGCAGCTCTTCGCAGCAGAGTCCTAATCTCAATGCAGATTTTAGTGTAGCGCGGAGATTTAAAAAAGAGGGGAGGAACCTTTCCCTTGGCTTCACTCTGGGCAACAATGTATCCGATAACAATGATAATCTGGATAACCTGATCAAATATTATGATGAGAACGGCGGCCCGTCAAAAGAAACAGATTTAAACAGGTTGGTTGATACGCATAACCAGTCGCGCGCCCTCAATACATCCTTTACCTTCAGTGAACCTCTAAATAGTGGTAAAGATTCTACGGTTAAAAAAAGCATAGATTTTTCTTATTTGTTTTCGCTAACGCGCACCAGCAACAAGCTGGAAACACAGGCGAATGACAGCCTTGGTAATTTCGGACGTGTAGATTCGCTGAGCAACAAATATGCTTCTACATTCAGCACCCATACTATTGGAATAAATTATCGTTATGAAGGAAAGAAATTGAGTTACAGCCTGGGTTTCAATGCGCAGCCCAGCTTATTGACAGGAGCTTATGAGGGGCGCAGTGATAAAATTGACCGTAGCGGTTTTAATATCTCACCTGTGGCACAGGCATCGTACCAGATCTCTGAAGAAAAGATGCTCAACCTCAATTATAACGGGAACAGCCTGGCGCCAAGCCTTAACCAGCTTCAGCCGGTGCGGGATACCAGAGACCTGCAAAATGTAATGGTAGGAAACCCTGATCTTAAAACTGCATTTAACCATATGCTGAACTTAAATTACCGGGCGGTAGATATCAAAAGCGGACGAACGCTGCAGCTGGGGATCAGCGTCACTGCTGTTCAGGATCAGGTGGTAAGCAATACTATACTTATCCCGGTAATGATAGACAGCGTAAAAACGCTCAAACAGGAAACCAGATATCAGAATACCAATGGCAACTATAGCCTGGGAAGTAATTATTACTGGTCTGTGCCTTTGGAAAAGAAGAAATATGCAATGGAGCTCCGCGGCATGCTCAACTATTCTAAACAGGTATCTTATGCAGACAACCAGAAGAATTTTGGCACCGGGCTGAGCCTCAATCAGGCTTTGACGATGCGCATGAATCAGAAATGGCTGGCAGTGACCTCAAACGTCAATTATAACTACCGCAGCAATACCTATTCACTGGCAGAATCATTACCAAATGTGGTACAAACCTGGCTATTCGATGCAGATGTGAAAGCCTTCATCGCTAAAAGCTTTTCTGTTGGCTTCGTAGCTGCTAAGACTATCAATAAAGGATTCAGTGTTTCTGCATCTAATCCTTTATTAATCAGGGGGTATGTAGAGAAAACATTCTTCAAGAACCGGATAGCAATGCTAAAGCTGGAAGGAAACGACCTGCTGAACCAGGGAAACGCGCTCGACAGGGTCGTATCCGGCAACTCCATTACAGAGAGCAGGACCAACCAGGTTACCCGTTATTTTCTGCTGAGCTTTAACTTGCGCCTGCAAAGTTTTGGCAGCTAAGCAGCATAAAAAAAGAGGATACGCTGAAGTATCCTCTCTCAAATGATAATATGTTATATTAAGTATTGATCAGCCACTAGTATGTGCCGGATCAATAAATCTCAATTAATCAGTTTTAGCTTTCGGTCTTGAGTTGTTAAACCTGCGGTTGCCGCCACCACTATTGCTGCTCCCGCCGCCAGCTGGTTTTCTTGCTCCGCTAAGATTAGGTTTATGCTCCGTTCTTTCAGGGCGTGCGCCTCTTGAAGGTTTACTTTTACCCTTTACCTTTGCTGCTGCAGCGCCAGACATCAGGCTCTGCCAGCTCATTGCGTAAGGATGATCTTCCTGTACAGGAATCTTCAGCGCAATCAGCTTCTCGATATCGTCCAGGTATTCTTTTTCCTCGCCATCGCAGAACGAGAATGAAATACCGCTGTTACCTGCACGGCCCGTACGGCCAATTCTATGTACATACGTTTCCGGAACATTCGGTAATTCATAGTTGATTACATGCGTCAGCTCATCAATATCAATACCACGTGCGGCAATATCTGTCGCTACAAGGATACGTGTAATTTTAGATTTGAAGTTTGATAAAGCCCGCTGTCTTGCATTTTGAGATTTATTACCGTGAATAGCCTCAGCTTTAACACCTACTTTTATCAGGTCTTTTACAATTCTGTCTGCGCCATGTTTGGTACGGGTAAATACTAAAGCAGTAGCGATAGTTTTATCCTTTAAAATATGGATCAGCAGGTTTTTCTTGTCGTTTTTATCTACATAATAAATTGACTGCTCAATTTTTTCTGCAGTAGAAGAAACAGGCGCTACCTCAACCTTCAGCGGGTTTGTTAAAATAGTATCCGCCAGTTTCTGAATTTCAGGAGGCATAGTAGCAGAGAAAAACAATGTCTGTCTTTTTGCAGGCAGCTTAGCAATAGTTTTCTTCACATCATGGATGAAACCCATGTCCAGCATCCTGTCTGCCTCATCCAGCACAAAGATCTCAATGTCCTTCAGGTTGATAAAACCCTGGTTCATTAAGTCGAGCATTCTGCCCGGTGTAGCAATAAGGATATCTACACCACGGTGCAGCGCATCAGTCTGCCCTTTCTGGCCAACACCACCAAAAATTACCAGGTGACGCAGGGAAAGGTTTTTACCGTAAGCTTTGAAGCTCTCTTCGATTTGTATGGCAAGTTCACGTGTAGGCGTTAATACCAGTGCTTTGATTGGCTTACGTGGTCCGCCTTTAGTATTTTCGTGTTCTTTGTTCAGCAATTGCAGCATAGGGATTGCAAAGGCTGCTGTTTTACCAGTACCAGTTTGTGCGCAGCCCAGTAAATCTCTGCCGGTTAATATAGTGGGGATCGATTGTTCTTGTATTGGGGTTGGGTTAGTATAACCCTCTGCCTGGAGCGCTTTAAGAATAGGCTCAATCAGGTTTAATTCTTCGAATAACAATGTGTTTTGAATTTTAATGTATATAATGATGAAGAAACGTGAACTTCTGCATTAAATTTAATGAATTGATTGTTGTTTAAACAATTACGTTTCGGCAGCAAATATACGTATAAGTTCCGTACTATTTACTTTCTTTAAAATGGGTGGGGTACAAATCACAAGTACATATTAGTATAAAGCCTTAATTCATTGGCTTTATACCAGTATCGGTGTCATTTTTGTTGAAAATCCTGAGGATATAATAGACAACAATAAAACCCATAAAGATATAAATGCCATTCATTACTGCCGAAGGGTCATCCTGGTAAATGCTGACTCCTACAAATACAAAAAATAAAATGAACAGCACCGGGACAAGCGGGTACCACTTTAGCGTGTAGATCGTATTTTTATCCAGGTGTGCTGTTTTCTTTCTCAAGATAAATAACGTAGCCGCGGAGCTGGCGGTGCCGATACATTCCAGGATTATGGTATAATTCAGGATTTTATCAAAAGTCTGCGCAAAAAACAGCGTTACCAGTACCAGTGTCGTAAAGGTCGTTAAGCTCACCACCATTACATCCGTCTTTTTATTTTTACGCGCGAATACAGGGGGCAGCGCTCTTTCTTCGCCCATGGCATACATTGCCCTGGGATTACTGAGCAGGTTTACATTCACATAACCCAGTACAGAGAGAAAGATTACAGCCGATAGTATGGTATATCCGGCAGGGCCGAATATTTTTCCCGCCAGAATGGAGGCAATGCTTTGCGCTGTTTTAAGCTGCTCAAAACCGATCACGCGCACATAGGCATAATTAATCAGCAGGTATAATGTAATAATAATAAAAAGTCCTGTTTTAATGCCTTTGGGAATCATTTTCTTGGCATCTTTCACCTCACCACCAAGATTGATCGTCTGCGTATATCCCGCAAAGGAGAATGTTACTGCCACCAGGCAGAGTCCCAATGCTTTGCCATAGTCAGACCAGACAGGGAGTCCGCCTGCAGCGTTTTTAAATATAGAAGGTACCACATCAGTATTCGCACCCGTAAATATAGCGCAGATCAGTGTGAGTACCAGTGTGATTTTGATAATCGTTAATATATTCTGTGCCTGTGCACTGGCCTTCAGTCCCAGCAGGTTGATACCATAAAAAATAAGGATTGTTACCCCTGCAATACTAAGTCTGTAAAAATCAGTTTGCATCTCTGCAGGAAAGATCACACTGCTCAGGTATTCTGAGCCTATCAGCGTCACACCAGCCATTGATGCGGCATTGGTAAATACCACAATACCATTGATTGCAAAGGCGATAGAAGGATGGTAGCAGGCAGAGAATATTTTATAATATCCGCCCGTTGCCGGAAAGCGGGAGCCTATCTCTGCATAGATCAGCGCTCCGCAATAAGCTACTATCCCGCCAATGATCCATGCCAGAAAGAACAATTCAGGAATCTGTGCCTTGGCTGCTACATTGACAGGAGTACGGAAAATCCCCATTCCTATTACTAAGCTGACAACGATCATCGATAGGTCAAAAAGAGAGAGCTGTTTCCTGGGCTGCATAGTCGATTATTAAAATAATTGGGCGAAGGTACGTCAAAATGTGTATTTGTTGAAAACTGTATGGCAAATGACCTGCATATTTCATTAAATTTGCAGGTATACAGAACAACTATGGCTGAACCGATTTATAACGACGATAGTATACGCTCCCTGGATTGGAAGGAACACATCAGGTTACGCCCCGGTATGTATATCGGGAAGCTGGGTGATGGCTCTGCCCAGGATGACGGCATTTATGTATTGCTGAAAGAGATCATGGACAACTCCATTGATGAGTTTGTGATGGGCTCCGGCCGTATTATAGATATTACTGTATCCGATTCAAAGGTCAACATCAGGGATTATGGCCGTGGTATCCCGCTGGGAAAGGTGATAGACTGTGTGTCTAAAATCAATACGGGTGGTAAATATGACAGTAATGCTTTCCAGAAGTCTGTAGGTTTGAATGGGGTAGGTACTAAAGCAGTAAATGCGCTTTCTACCAATTTCGTGGTGCAGTCTTACCGTGATGGCAAGACCAAGAAGGTTGAGTTTTCTAAAGGGGAGATCGTTTTAGACCATCCTGTTATCGATACCACACAGCGCAATGGAACAGCGATAACTTTTTATCCCGATGAAAGTATTTTCAGAAATTACCATTATATCCCTGCTTTTGTAGAGAGCATGATCTGGAATTATGTATTCCTGAATACTGGGCTGACAGTAAATTTTAACGGGCAGAAATTCTTTTCCGAGCGCGGTCTGTACGACCTGCTGAATAAAGTTGCAGATGTAGAAAACCTGAGATACCCGATCATTCACCTGAAAGGGAACGATATCGAGATTGCCATGACCCACGGTCAGCAATACGGCGAAGATTACCATTCCTTTGTGAACGGACAGCACACTACGCAGGGTGGTACCCACCAGGCTTCGTTCAGGGAGGCTGTGGTTAAAACCATCCGGGAGTTTTATAAAAAAGAATACGAAGCAGCAGATATCCGTGCTTCAATTATAGCGGCAATTTCCGTGCGCGTGCAGGAGCCAGTATTCGAGTCGCAGACTAAAACCAAGCTGGGCTCTCAGAATATGGGGCCTGAAGGGCCTTCGGTACGTACCTTTATCAATGATTTTGTAAAGAAGGAACTGGATGATTACCTGCACAAGCATACTGATATTGCCGATGCACTGTTAAAGCGGATATTACAGTCCGAGCGGGAGCGTAAGGACATTGCAGGCATCAAGAAGCTGGCTAACGACAGAGCGAAAAAAGCATCCCTGCACAACAAGAAGCTGAGGGATTGCAAAATACATTTCAATACGCCGCATGATAAGCGTTATGAAACAACCCTCTTTATTACCGAAGGTGATTCAGCTTCCGGCTCGATCACAAAATCCAGAGACGTAGATTGCCAGGCGGTGTTCAGTTTAAAGGGTAAGCCTTTAAACTGTTACGAGCTGACAAAAAAGGTGGTTTATGAAAACGAGGAGTTCAACCTATTGCAGCACGCGCTGAATATTGAAGACGGACTGGAAGGCCTGCATTACAATAATATTGTAATTGCTACCGATGCCGATGTTGACGGCATGCATATCAGGCTGCTGATGATGACTTTCTTTCTGCAGTTCTTTCCCGATCTGGTAAGGGCAGGGCATGTTTACATTCTGCAAACACCATTGTTCCGTGTACGGAACAAAAAAGAAACCATTTATTGCTACAGCGATGATGAGCGTAAAAAAGCTATTGAGAAGTTGGGCAGCAAACCAGAGATCACCAGGTTTAAAGGACTGGGAGAGATTTCGCCGGATGAGTTCGGATTATTTATCGGTAAAGATATCAGGCTTGATCCTGTGATCTTAAAAGATCAAACCATCAAAAACCTGCTGGAATATTATATGGGCAAGAATACGCCCGACAGGCAGCAGCATATTATCAGGAACCTGAGAATTGAGAAGGATACTATTGAAGAGCTGATTTCTTCCGATGCAAGCGCCGCTACGGCTGCGGTGTCTGAAGATCTTATTGAAACTGCCCAATCAGCATAAGTTGACTGTTTCTCTACAGGGGTACTGATCGGCAAACATATTTATCTAATCAGCAGCAAAGGATTAATCCTTTGCTGCTACAGTATCTTCAGGATGCTGCGGAGGTAATACATCTACCTTTTGTTCTACAATTGTAATCTGTGTATGTACCGCATATTTACTAGGTCTGATCCCTCCGTCATATTTCTCTGCATAAGCCTGCGTAAACTCGGCACCAAAATACAGGATAATAGAAGTATAGTAAATCCATAAGAGGATAACAATGATAGAACTCGCTGCACCGAATGCGGATCCCGGGTTTCCTTTTTCTATATAAATGCCGATCACGTATTTACCTAAACTGAACAGCAGTGCTGTAAATAGTGCACCTATAATGGCTGACTTCCATCGTAGATCTACATCGGGCAATACTTTAAATATAATTGTAAACACGGCAGTTACGGCAGCGATAGTAATCACATTATTCAAGATATAAATGAGCAGGGTAGTGGTGTCACCGGCTACAGGCAGGGCTTCCCCGATCTGGCTGTTTTTAATCAGGTAGCCCAGCTTATCACCCAGACTCACTACAATACTGTTTACTACAAGAGAAACAAGGAGTAAAAATCCCATCGAGACGATCAGAGAGAAGGATAACAGCCTGTTGGTAATCATTTTTTTCCATCCTTTTTTAGGTACCGCTTTCACCTTCCATATCAGGTTGATACTATCCTGGATTTCAATAAATATAGCCGTAGCACCAACTATCAGAGTAGTAACACCTATAATCAGGCCAATGGTGGTTTTTCCGGTTAAGTTGGCATTTTCTACAAACCCTTGCAATTGTTTAGCCGCATCCACGCCTACCATATCGCTGATCTGCGAAAATAATTCTGTACCTGGATTCAGCTTATTATTAAAGAAGATACTCGCTGCAGCAATTATGATAATGATGAGCGGAGTTAATGAAAAGATCGTGTAGTAAGCCAGCGCGGCGCTAAGCTTCATCACTCTATCTTCCATAAAGCCTTTTCCGGCAGCAATGAACAGATGGTATAGGGCTATGAAAAAATGTTTTAACTTATGTACTAATGCCATTATGTTGTTTAAAAAGGATATCCTATTCCGATGTTATAAACTAAATTTTCTTTTCTCCAGGTCTTGTCGCCAAAAGCAACCTGATCTATCACCCACCGCTGACCTTCGGGAAGGTAAGGCTTTCTGATCGGAAAGGCAACATCAAGGCGGATAACGAAAATCGTTGCATCAACTCTTAGACCAGCTCCGGTACCTACCGCCATCTGACTTAATGCCTTATTTGCTTTAAATTCGGATCCTGCTTTTTTCGGATCTTCTTTACGCAGCCACACATTTCCTGCATCCGCAAAGAGCGCTCCATATAAAATACTCACCAGTTTAAAACGAAGCTCAGTATTCAGCATGATCTTAATATCACCGCCCTGATCAGGGATAAAGGTACTGTCGAGTGTCTTATCATATTTATAATAATAAGTACCGGGACCTAAAGAACGTGCAGCAAATGCACGGATATCATTACTTCCGCCGCCAAAAAACTGTCTCACAAAAGGTAATGAAGTCGTATTTCCATAAGCATAGCCATAACCCAGGTTTAAGCGGTTTGCCCAGGTCACATTACGGGTGATTTTGAAATAATCCCTCACATCGGCCTCCAGCCTCACAAATTGTGATAAGGGCGTATTGAAGATGTTACGTTCGCCTTTGTCGTTTTTCGATACAAAAAGTCCCCATACGTTCCCGGCTGTTTCCAGGCTTCCGTTAAAATAAGTCGTATTTCTGCGCGACTCTTCCATCTGGTTAGTAAAGGTAAAGTTGTAATTACTTCCGATTATAAACTGAGGCTCCAGCACGTTTCTCAGTCCTATTCTATACAAGCTATCCTTTTTGTTCGTATCGGCAATAATAGGTTTTACATAATTGACCGAAATAGGATTAAAGGTATGCTCCTTATGCAGATTCTCTTTCCAGTTGTAACCAAATTCACCTTTGAAGGAATTGATACTGTATAAAGATCCCCTGTTAATTAGCTGGTAGGATAAGGAAGCAATAGTTTTAGGGATAAATGCAGTTGTGCTTTTAGGTTTATAAAAAGGAACGATAAACTGGGGGAAGGTCAGTTTTCCTTCGCCCGTCAGTGAGTAAGAGTTTAATCCCTGTGAAGCGCCGCTCACCTGTGTTTCAAAACCACCGCTCACACTCACATCCAACTGCTCTGCGCCTCTGAAAAGGTTCCGGGTAGTCTGTGTGATTTTCACCTCAGATCCTACGAAATTGTTCGACTTACTTGTACCTGTTACCCCGAAGGATAAGGAGTTCTTCTTTAAAGGGGTGAGATAAATATTCAGGTCCAGCTCGTCATTCTTAAAGCTATCAAGAGGAAGGAATTCGGCTCTTACATCCTGGAAAGCATTAATGTTCACCATCCGATTTAAAGACTGGTTATGGTCTTTGCGGTTATATTTTTCATCCTTTTTAAAGAAAACCAGCCTGTCAAATATCCTTGGTTTAAAGGTATTCCTGTTGTCATAGATATTGAAATCGTGGTACTGTAAAGGATCAAGCTTTCTTAATACACTATCCCTGCGCAGCGAATAGTTAGGGTAAATATTGATATTCTTGATCGTATAAGGCTTTACGCCTGCATCAGGTGCAATATCTTTCACCTTTACCGTAACGTTTACCATGCTTTTACCGATAGTACTGTCGACCTGTAAGATCAGGTAATCCGGACTAAAGTAGAAATATCCCAGTTCTTTGAGATCATTATCAATACGGATACGTTCATTTTTAAAAACATCAAGATCATAATAGTCGCCAACCTTGATCAATGACTTTCCCTGATTATTGCTGATGATTTTAGAAAGTTCACCAGTATCCTTCGGAAAAGTAACGCTGGCGATCTTGTACCTGTCGCCTGTATTAGCAGTATAAATAGCTTTTGCTTTTTTATTTTTAACCACAGTATCTCCGGTAACCAAAGATTGAAGATAACCCTGGCTAATCAGGTAGCTGGTCAATACATCGTTGTTATATTGTAATTTAACCTCGCTTAATAATACAGGTGGCTCTCCAACTTTTGTCCGCAGCCAGTGTTTGAACCCCTTTGGTTTCTTCGGCTCTCCGGCGAGGTTATAAATATATAACTTAGGCTTAAGGCCTAAGATAGACTTATTAGGTCGTGGTCTGGTTTTACTTTCCAGCGTTGCTTTTACATCTTTCTCGTTATCTATTCTGCCCGAAGAATCAGGGTTTATCTTCACCTCAGCACCCGTATACAAGTTTTGCCCCGGTTTCAGATACTTAGTATTACTGCAGGCAGCCCATACTAAACATACAAAAATTAATAAGCTGGGTTTAATTAGTTTTCTCATTTTTCGGCTTCTGTTCTGTGTTTGATCTGTTTCTGTTTCTTCTTTTTTGGAATATTTCCCTGAATTTATTGTAGTCTACCACCAATGCAAATCCTAATCCGGTTTCGATGATCTGTCCTTCCACCACACCTTCAGTCTGGTTGCGCCTGTAGGCACGGAGACGGTATCGGCCATCAGCAGATAAGGCATATTCCACATTTACATTTCCTGCAATATTGCTTGAGCTCTGTCCTTTGGGTTGCGGACCTTCCAGTCCGAAGGTGCTACCTACGGTCACTGTAAGCCTGTCGTTCAATAGTTTTTTCGACAGTCCAACTTCGAGATCGGTTTTTTGTTCCAGTGCTCCGGTAGAATAATCCTCCGATGAGTTTACGCCGAAATTAATATCCACACCCTGTATCAGGTCGGATGCAAGATTGTTCAACTGTTCCGTTAACAGCTTGCTCACACTTGAACGGGCAAGGGTAGAAACCCCGCCTCCGCCACCAGCAAGACTTTGGAATGGATTGCTGGCAATAAACCTGTTCAATGCCAGTAATGCAAATACCTGTTTGTTCAGCTCATTCTCATCTCTGTTTACCTGCAATAGCTTGGTATATACCTGGCCACTTAGAGCTCCTCTTTCGTTCTCAGGTAAATCCAGGCGGAAAGATATTATAGGTTTCAGCAGTTCACCTTTCATGGTCAGGTAGACCTGGAAAGGCAATTTTGTTTTTGCTTCAATTAGGTCGGGCTGATTCAGCAAATCAATAGGAGCAGCATTAACCTCATACAATGCCGATAAATTTACATTCGCCGACATCGGATCGCCTGTCCACACGATTGTGCTTCCTTTTACCAGTTTAAATTCTTTCTTGCCCAAAGGCCCTACAGATAAATTATATGAGCCATCAACAATTTCATAGCGTCCCGTCAAGCTAGTCTTGCCACTAGGATCCATCGTTGCCGTCAGGTTAGCTGTTCCTCTGACTTTTAAAGCATCACCGTTAGAAGGGTCGACTACTACATTCAGCTCCGCTTCAGGATCCACTTCCAGGTCTGCCGTCAGGTTAAACCCTTTAACGGGAGCTTTGCTGATACTGTCAGATTTCAGTGCCTTCTGTCCATTATATGGTGCCACATCGGCATCGATAAACTGGACAATTCCTTCCTGGGCAATCACAGATGGATCATCAACCGGTAGTGCAAAGAAGAACTTAGTTCCTTTTTCTACCTTGATAGTCATATTCACATCCGGCTGGTTCAAATCACCGCGTACTTTGATATTGCTGGTAAGGAATACCGTTCCATAGATCATGTCATTATCAGCCGACGTAGAATTCAGTGCTCTGAAGTTATTGGTCTTGATATCCATGTTGAACTTAAAGTTCGTATAGTCTGTTGTCAGGATTCCTCCATTGATAGTAGCTCTTTTATTCAGCGAATCGATGATTGTGAAATTGTTGAAGATAACTCCTGCATCAGTAAAGCTGATTGTCTCATTCGGCATACGCAGGTACGAGTTTACATAGCTGGCCGTAAAGGCTACCTGGTTAAACTTGATATCGCCAAGCACTTTCGGCTTGGTAGTAGAACCTTTCACAGTCAGGGCACCTGTAATCGTTCCGGATCCTCTTTTGATCTGCCCCATAGACAGACTTTCCAGTGCTTTCATATCAATCTTATCGATATTTACCGTAAGGTCTAAAGCATTCTCCGTATTGGTATAGTAGAAACCATTTACCCTCAGTTCATGTACGCCAGTCAATGCGATATTGGTTTCAAAAGCATTAGGAGTATTGTTGTTCACCGCTACACGCAAAGTGCCCAGTTCATCCTTTTGGTAACGCAATTGGTCAATGGTCATGTTGGCTGTGAACTTAGGGCTGGACATCAATTCTTTTACATCCACTGTTCCATTGATTACCCCACCTACAAGCGCACTGTCCTGCTCCGCAAACTTAGTCAGCGTTGCGATCTGGAAATCTTTGAACTCTACTTTCAGCGGGGAATTAGGTGTCGCATTTAAGCTATTGATGCTAAGTAATTGTGAGCCCTGGCTCAGGTTAAACTGGTTAGCAAGTATCCCCGATGCACCGAACTGCAGGTAATTTTCAGGAGATACCGACCATTTTTCGTAATTCAGCACCAGCTTATCAGGAGCGAAGCTAAACTGGTAATTCTTGCCCATAGATTTAAAATTACCGCCAAGCATATACTTATTTTTAAGCTTACTATCTCGCAGGAAGATATTTACGCCTAACAGGTTATTGTCAGCCTGGCCGCTCAGTTCTGTATTGTATAATGCAATAGAAGGGCTTTGCAGATGGCCTACCAGTAATTTATAATTGAGTTGTTGATTAGCATTATCTACCGTAAGCCTTGTACTGTCTACTTTATAGTCGCCATAAATTACCTGAGGGAACCACGCGTTCATGATCAGGCTATCCTTTTTAGTATCCAGCAAGCCGCTCATCTGCGAAGGAGAGAAGGCAGTTAACTGGGGTACAAAGTTCTTCAGGAACTTGGGGTTATAGAATTTAACTTCAAACCTGAAGCGCTGATCAGGGATTTTTGTTACTTCACCGAAGGCATAGTATTTATTGATCTGGTTGATAAAGGCACTGGCCAGGTTAGTAAGCTGATATTTACCATCTACTTTTGCACTTAAAACTTCAGAGTGCAAGGTAAGCAAGTTCGACGTCGCTGTAGCTTCTGAATGTATATCAATGGTATCCATATTGAACTTCTGTCCGTCTTTCACCAATTGTAGTGCCCTAATGCTCACATCACCATTCAGGTAATCTGGATCAGCAGTTTTGATATCCGCTTTCACCAGTCCGGCAAGCTGGAATGGGGTAGTGCTGAAATTCAGCTTTTGCAAGTCAACCTGTTTAAGGTTCATATCGGCTTTTACTGCCGGATATTTGCCGGCCATATTCACGAAAGCTGTAAGGCTGAAATTCGCATTACTATCCGCCATGCTGCTCTTCAGGTTCAGCTTCTGCGCCGCATAAGTACCGCTCAGCAATAAATTCCTGTAAGTATACTTATTGTAATAAGCACTTACCAGCTGTGCATTCACCTTCGCAGCAGCAGTTTTAGCGTCGATACCGGTACCGCTGATATTTGCTTTTACGGTGATCCTGCCCAGGGTAGGCTGCATTTTCATCAGGCGGCCTACATTAAAATTATTAAGATTGATATTAGCAGTATAACTCTCTTTGCCTTTAGGACCTTTCATTGTTGCCAATAGCTTAGCCGATCCCATATCCGTATTGATATTGAAACCCGTATTAAAATTGCTGATGGAACCTTTAAACTGGCCATTTGCCGCTATACTATTAGGCAATTCAATACTGGCAGGCAATGTGTTTTTAGGGATCAATGCAAGCAGATCGCTTTTTGTAGTTGCAAATCGTTTAATATTGAGGTTGAGGTAAGTCTTATTCACATCAGGCAAGCCTTTCACTGTACCATTTACATCAATACGCGTACTCTTTAGTCCGCTGATCTGCAGTTGAGGGATGCTGAGATTATTCATATAACCATTCGCACGTGCATTAACTGCAATTTTCTGATTACGGTAATTTGCCGGTACTGCATCGCTGAAATAGGTAGCGTCTTTTAGTCCCAGTACAGTGTTTTTGACCTCTATATTCAATTTAACCCGTTCAGGGTGCTTCGTTAAATCATCAATAGAAGTGTAATTAAGTTCTGTATTATTCTCAATATTTGTATTAGGAGTTTTAAAAATAAGGTTGCTGATCTTGACGTTTTTATCATTGTAGACCACATCGCCTTGCAATTTTGATACCTCAAATCCGCTTTTCTCCTTCATCGAACCGTTTTTCACTTTCACCCTGATGCCAGCGGCACTGTAAGAAAGAGAATCAGCACCTATTCCAAGCCCATTAATTTTAAGGTGGTTAAAGTCCATTCCTTTTACAGGTTTAGCACCTAGGTTATCGAACTGGATATTATTACCCGCAAGGTTCAGTTTATTTACTAAAACAGCCATGGCCGAGGGCGCTGCTGCAAGCGTATCGCTGGTTTTTGCCGATGCATCTGCTGCCTTCAGGTCCTTCGCCACAGCAGCTGGTTTAAAAGCAAACAGGATATTTGAATTATTTAATGTTGCCTCGTCAAGCTTGAAGTTGCTCTTCGTTAAATCCGCGAACAACTTTGTCAGAGACAGCTCTGCAAGGTTTAGGTCTGCCCGGGTATCAGACAGCATATCATCGTAATTTATTTTCACATTGCTGAAAGCTACATCTTCCACTTCTACCAAAGGCAATTTCCCCGTGGCCGATTGCGTGGTATCAATACTTTTCTGCAAGTGTGCTGCCAGCTGTGTAAGTGGTTTCTGCTGTAAATATTTTAAAGTGGTGTTTTTTAAGGACAGGTTTTTGATCACATAATGTTGGTTAGGCATATCAAATTCCTTGATCTTGGTAGTAAACTCTCCCAGTTTCACGCTCACATCATTGCCGGCAACATCATCTCTATAAACAATGCCAATATCTTTTAAGCTGATCTTGTTTAGAGAGAACTTCATCGTAGACGTGCTGTCCTTCTGTACCTCTTCTTCTGGTTTTTTCTGTTCAGACATAAAAGCGTCTACCAGGAAAGAGAAGTTAAAAGTAGTGTCGGGAGCAATGCGCGTTACATTGGCTCTGATTTTTTCAAACTCAATATTGTTGATTTCTACCGTGTTACTCAGTAATTTAAGCAGGCTAATATCTACCGAAAGCTTCTGCGCATACAATAATGTATCGCCTTTTTTGTCCTCTATGTAGAATTTGTTAAGTACTACATCCTTTGGCAGCGCAATTTTTATGCTTTCCAGGCTTACCTCTGTATGTGTTTTATTTTTCAGATAAGTAATAGCCTTATCTTTTACAAAGTTCTGAACGGCCGGGATATTTAAGGATATTGCTAAAAGCACCACCAGCATAATAATACTGGCCACAATCCAGAGTACAATCTTAATACTTTTGCGTACGTATGTATTCAAGTGAGTCGGTTTTGAAGGATTTACACTAATTGAACATTAACTAAAACCATGCCATTGGTCTCTTAATAGTATATATTACATTTATCCTAACAATTTGTTTAGCATATCTACATTTTTTTTGTATTATGTACCCCCACATTTTATTGTTGGAACCATTGCTATGAATAAATTGAATTTTTCTGTCGATTACGAAGCCTATGAAGGCATTGAAGAGTTGGCTGCAAATGATAAATCACTCTGCCTGGATGCTGTTCAGGCCTTAAATACCTCCTGGTCACCTTATTCTAATTTTAAAGTAGGCACTGCGGTACGCCTTGCCGGGGGCGAGGTTGTGCTGGGTAGTAACCAGGAAAACCTCGCTTATCCTTCTGGCCTTTGCGCCGAAAGAGTTGCCCTTTTTACTATTGGTGCTAAATACCCCGGTGCCATAATTGAAAGTATGGTCATCACGGCACATACTGATAATTTTAAAATTACTACTCCGGTAACCTGCTGTGGCGCCTGCCTGCAGGTGATGGCCGAGTTTGAAAGAAAACAAGGGAAAGAAATTGGGGTTTTGTTTTACTGCATTGACGGAAAGGTGCTTAAAGTGCAAGGGATAAAGAGCTTGCTCCCTTTTGTTTTTGTGGAAGACAGGCTGGGGAATACAGACCTGACGAGCCACCGTGGATAGTTTACCCAGAAGATAACACGCCGGAAACCGACGCGCGGTATAGGGATGCACTTAAACGCATAGGGAAATCGGCCTGTATCCACTAAGAAACCGGTTCACCTATACTGCGTGTATACGTAAACTACAGTCTATCTATAGCCTAACCATACCCTTTAGGTATACCTGGGGTGTAGATAGACTGTAGTTGGGGTGTGGCTAAGGTATAGGTGCGGCGGTTTGTTCCCGACTGCTGGGTGTTTTATGGGGGGCTATTGTATATTCCTTTGTGTAGTGTCTCTCACGTTGTGGATTTTCTTTCTTTCCTTTCTGATGATGTTAGCCGAAATATTACATTGGTAACGTTTGTTTTACTATTTAACCCTGCTTGTTACTAAATACCCCCCTTAAATTATCATTATACCCCCTGCTCGTCAAAATAAAAAGCAAGTACTTAGATTTTAGTAAAGGGGAACTGGGGATGTCAGCTTGCTGATTTTAATATCTTCTTTTCTTTTACTACAGCTTAAAATTATTTGCGGTAAATTTCCTTTATCAATTATATATTTATCGCATTAAGGAATAAAGCATTAAAATTATGAATATGAACATTTATAGATATCTACTTCTGTTGTTGTTTTTGATGAACGGTGTTCTCAAAGCACAATCACTCCCAGAAAAAGCGGAAGTGCTGAAGGTGATTGGTAAGGCAAATACCTATTGGCAGGCTAATAATAAGGCAGAGCAAAGTGCTTTTTGGGACCATGCTGCCTACCATACAGGAAATATGGAGGTTTTTGCAATTACAGGTAATGAGACATACCTGAAGTACTCGGAAAACTGGGCAGAATATAATCAGTGGATGGGAGCAAAGTCGGCCGACCGGAGTAAATGGAAACACACCTATGGAGAAACCGATGAACATGTGCTGTTTGGCGACTGGCAAATTTGTTTCCAGACTTATATCGACTTATACCAGCTGAAGCCCGAAGCTGGTAAAATTGCCAGAGCCAGGGAGGTGATGGAGTATGAGATGAGCACGCCGGAAAAAGGGTACTGGTGGTGGGCCGATGGCTTATATATGGTAATGCCGGTGATGACCAAAATGTATAAAGTAACGGGTAACCAGCAATACCTGGACAAGCTGTATGAATATTTTACATATGCCAACAGCATCATGTATGATGATAAAGCTAAACTTTATTACAGGGATGCGAAATATGTATATCCGAAACATACAACGGCAAATGGAAAGAAAGACTTCTGGGCACGTGGTGATGGGTGGGTATTCGCGGGACTGGCAAAGGTGCTGAAAGATCTGCCAGCTACTGATCCTCATCGTGAGGAGTACCTCAGCAAATACAAAAACATGGCAAAAGCCATTCTCAAAAGTCAGCAGCAGGAAGGTTACTGGACGCGCAGCATGCTCGATCCACTGCATGCCCCGGGACCGGAAACAAGTGGCACTGCCTTTTTTACTTACGGCCTGCTATGGGGCATCAACAACGGCTATCTTAAAGAGAAAACCTATCTGCCGGCAGCATTGAAAGGATGGAATTACCTGACTAAAACTGCTTTGCAGCAGGATGGTAAAGTTGGATATGTACAGCCTATAGGTGAGAAGGCTATCCCCGGACAGGTGGTAGATGCGAACTCTACAGCCGATTTTGGTGTAGGTGCCTTTTTACTGGCAAACTGCGAGATGTACAGGTTTTTAACGCCTGAAAATAGAACCAAATTATAAATAGATGAATAGTTTACTGCACAAAATTTCTATCACCTGCCTGGTTGTGGCCATGCTTGCAGGGAATAGTTATTCCCAAAAGAGAAATACTGCTAAAAAGGAAAAGCAATTAACAGACAGGCAATTCTGGCTGCAGCAGATGGACAAGATGATCAAACCTGTGTTGTACAACCTGGCAAAAGATAGCCTGCGCATTGCGATGCCCAAAGTAACATCTGTCCATATAGACAACAAAGAACACCGGATAAAAGTCCAGTACGTAGAAGTTATGGGTAGGGTATTGAGTGGCATTGCCCCATGGTTGCAGCTTGAAGGCGGGGCGGCCGACGAGGTAGCTTTGCGCAAACAATACAGGGATTGGGCAATTGCGGGCATAAAGAATGCGCTGGACTCTAATGCGAAGGACTTTATGAATTTCGACATTGGCGGGCAGCAGCTTGTAGATGCTTCATATGTAGCTCTGGCATTTATACGTGCACCCTGGTTATGGGAAAACCTCGATAAAAAGAATCAGGAATTACTGATGAAATCTATCGTAACCACCAGGAGGTTTAAGCCTGTTTTCTCTAACTGGCTTCTGTTCTCGGCCATGAATGAAGTGTTTCTGGCGAAGTTCGGTTATGATTGGGACCCTATGCGGATAGACTATGCGCTGCAGCAGATGGAGCAATGGTATGTGGGCGATGGCATGTACAGTGATGGGACATCCTTTGCATACGATTATTACAATAGTTATGTGATCCATCCTTACCTGGCCACGATAGCTGAAAATATAAGCAAGAAGACCGATAGTTATAAGGAGATGTTCGGAAAGATCAAAAAGCGGAACGAACGTTATGCCATTATCCAGGAGAGGCTGATCAATACAGATGGCACTTACCCTGCAACAGGTCGTTCTATAGTATACCGCGGAGGTGCATTCCACCATCTGGCAGATATGGCCTGGCGCAAAGCACTCCCTAAACAACTGAGTCCGGAGCAGGTACGCTGCGCTTTAACGGCAGTGATAAAAAAAACACTGGAGAGCATCAGTACCTATAAAAACGGATGGCTGACGATAGGCTTATATGGTGCGCAGCCTACCCTGGGCGATTTTTACAATAATCAGGGTAGCCCTTATATCTGTACCAATATCTTTTTGCCACTGGGACTACCTGCAACAGACCCTTTTTGGGCTGGGCCAGCAACGAAATGGTCGGCACAGAAAATTTGGAGCGGCGAGGATTTCCAGAATGACCATAGTGAGAGCTTAAAATGATAAGGTAGAACCATCATAAGCACACTACTTACAAACAGGCTAGCTTATGATAGCTATGGCCTATAAAAGACAATTATATTCAACCGAAACATAAATACACATAATGAAGACGAAGCTTTTAGGAATGTTATGCCTGTTTTTTTTCGTGCAGGCGAATGCGCAAAACAATGATTGGGAAAACCCTTCTCTGGTAGATCAGGGCAAAGAAAAGGCTCATGCTACGTTCCTCCTTTTTGATAAAGAAAAGGATGTTGTGAATGATGATTACGCAAAATCGCCGTATTATAAATCCTTAAATGGCAGCTGGAAGTTTAACTATGTAGATAAATACGCCGACAGGGTCAAGGATTTTTACCGCACTGATCTTGACGTTTCCGGATGGGCGAACTTAACCGTACCTTCCAACTGGGAGCTGAACGGTTTCGGGATTCCTATTTATACCAATATCACTTATCCGCATCCCCGGACTCCTCCTTTTATTGGTGAAAATAATCCTGTAGGTACTTATCATAAAACCTTTACCGTTCCGGAAAATTGGAAAGAAAAAGAAGTGATGATTCATTTCGGGTCTATTTCCGGATGTGCCTTTATCTATGTAAACGGAAAAAAGGTAGGGATGACGAAGGCTTCCAAAACTCCTGCAGAATTCAATATAAGTCCTTATTTGAAAAAAGGAGAAAATATACTCTCCGTTCAGGTTTTCCGCTGGCATGATGGCAGCTACCTGGAAGATCAGGATTTCTGGCGTTTAAGTGGTATTGAACGTGATGTTTATCTTTTTGCGCTGCCAAAATTGTCGGTATGGGATTTCTTTCTGAAAGGTGACCTCGATGAAAGCTATACCAATGGACTGTTCAGCGCCGCTATCGACCTGCGTAAATTTGCGCAAAACAGCGTTACTGCTGGATCCGTTACGGTTAAGGTGATGGATAAATCAGGTAAAGAAGTATTCAGTAAAAAGCAGGCCTTTTCTGTCACCGCAGATACGATCCAGACTTTAAGTTTTGCCGGAAAGGTAACTCAACCGCTGAAATGGAATGCTGAACAGCCTAATCTGTATAACTGTATCATTACACTTGAAGATCAGAAAGGCAATGTTCTGGGCGTAACCGGAGCAAAGATTGGTTTTAGAAAAGTGGAGATCAAAAATGCACAGCTTTTAATCAATGGTGTAGCCACATATGTCCATGGGGTAAACAGGCATGAGCATGATGATGTAACGGGCCATACTACCACTAGAGCGCTGATGATGAAGGATATCCGTCTGATGAAAGAATTTAACATCAACGCCGTACGCTTATCCCACTATCCGAATGACCCGCTCTGGTATAAACTGTGCGATGAATACGGTCTCTACCTTGTTGATGAGGCCAATATAGAAACCCATGGTATGGGAGCCGAATTTCAGAGCTGGTTTGACAAAAGCAAGCATCCTGCATACTTGCCAGAATGGGCCGCAGCACATGTTGACCGTACTGTACGTATGGTGGAGCGCGATAAAAACCACCCATCGATCATCATCTGGTCGCTCGGCAATGAATGTGGTAACGGACCTGTATTTCATGACAATTATAAATGGATCAAGAAGCGTGATACTTCACGCCCTGTACAGTTTGAGCAGGCCGGGGAAGACTGGAATACTGACATCGTTTGTCCGATGTACCCTGGTATAGAATGGATGAAAAAATATGCTGCTGACACCAGTAAAAAGCGGCCTTATATCATGTGCGAGTATGCTCATGCAATGGGGAACAGTAATGGTAATTTCCAGGAATATTTTGATATCATCCGCAGCAGCAAGCATATGCAGGGGGGCTTTATCTGGGATTGGGTTGACCAGGGTATTAAAACTAAAGATACGAATGGTAAAACTTTCTGGGCTTATGGGGGCGACTTAGGTGGGTTCGACTTGCAGAACGATGAGAATGGCGTAGCCGATGGAATGATAAGTGCTGACAGGACTCCGGATCCGGGAGCATATGAGATTAAGAAAGTATATCAGAACATACTGTTCAGCTCCAATGCTATTTCTAAAGGAAACCTTACCGTAGAGAACTTGTTTGACTTCACCAATCTCGACCAGTATAATTTTAAATGGGAGCTGATGAGCAATGGTAAGAAGGTCAAAGAGGGAAGCTTTGCGCTTACACTTGCTCCGCATACAGAGAAGGCTGTAACGCTGAGCTTACCGCAATTTAAGTCGGTAGCAGGTACGGAGTATTATTTGAATGTTTACGCTTATACTAAAAATGAGGCACCTCTATTGCCTGCCGGTTTTGAGGTTGCAAAGGAGCAGTTCAAGTATGCCGGAGATTATTTTGCTAAAGCGAAAAAGTCAGCCGGTGAGCTAAAGGTGAAGAAGGAAGGTGATCTGCTTACCTTTGTATCTGGTGATATTCATGGTGAGTTCGATCTTAAAGCAGGTAGGTTTAGACGTTATAATGCTGGAAATGATAACAGCTTTAATAATTTCCCTGAGCCTTATTTTTGGAGGGCACCAACGGATAACGATTTTGGTAATAATATGCCTGAGCGATTGGGTGTATGGCGCTCTGCGCATGAAAACAAAGTGTTAAAAGGTGTAACTGTCGGCGAGCAGGATGCGCAGGGGCTTCTGATTAAAGTTGATTTTGAGCTGGGCAACATTGGCGTGCCTTATACCATTGCTTATACTATATTGAATGATGGTACGGTGAAGGTTAACGCATCGATTGATTGTTCAGGAAGAGACCTGCCTGAATTGCCAAGATTTGGCATGCGTACAGCACTATCGGGACAATATGATAACCTTGCTTATTATGGCAGAGGACCATATGAAAATTATACAGACCGAAAAGACGGGACTTTTATAGGCCTTTATACAGATAAAACAGAGAATCAATACTACAAAGGCTATATCCGTCCGCAGGAAAGTGGTAATAAAACCGATGTGCGCTGGTTAAGTTTAACCAATGATGCTGGAAAGGGGATATTGATTGAAGGCCAACAGCCACTAGGCTTTACAGCGATCAACCACTCTACAGAGGATCTTGATCCGGGGCTGACCAAAAAACAGCAGCATCCTACAGATTTACCTGTAAGAAGGAATGTGTTTTTAACGGTCGACCTGAAACAGCGTGGTGTGGGTGGTGACGATAGTTGGGGTGCCTATCCTCACGATGCTTACCGCCTGCTGGATAAAAAATATACTTATGGCTATACGATCAGTCTGATAGATAAAGCAGGATTATAAGATGAATAGATCACTATATAGAATGACCGGACGTTATTGGGCTTTTGGGCTCGGTATGTATTGTTTCTTCTTTCAATCCTGTGGGCTGCATAAGGCTGACAGGCAGGATGCTCTCCATGCCTATCAGACAGAAGGGTATACCCTCGTGTGGTCAGATGAATTTAATCATTCAGGACGGCCAGATTCGGCTAACTGGACTTATGAAAGAGGGTTTGTGAGAAATGAGGAAGAGCAGTGGTATCAGCCTGAAAATGCTTTCTGCAAGGATGGCTTGCTGGTGATTGAAGCAAGAAAAGAGAAAAGGGCTAACCCTGAATTTAAGGAAGGTAGCCGCGACTGGCGAAAAAGTCGCCCGCAGATCAATTATACCTCTGCCTGTCTGATTACAGAGGGGCTGCAGAGCTGGCAATACGGGCGTTTTGAAATGCGCGGGCGCATTGATATCAGCCAGGGGCTGTGGCCTGCATTCTGGACTTTAGGGGTAGAAGGACGTTGGCCTGCAAATGGCGAAATAGATATTATGGAGTATTATAAAGGTAAGCTACTGGCAAATATTGCCAGTAGCAAAGCCAACGGACAGCCTAACTGGTACAGTACGTCCAAGCCTGTAACTGAATTGGGGGGCGCTGCCTGGGCAGCAAAGTTCCATGTATGGCGGATGGACTGGGATAGTGAATCTATCAGTTTGTTTGTAGATGGTATGCTATTGAATAAAGTTGGGCTCGATAAACTGAGTAATACGAGAGAAGGCTCCATTCATCCCTTTAAGCAGAAGCATTATATTCTGCTCGACCTTGCGATAGGTGGCATGAATGGTGGACCGCTGGGGGACACGAAATTTCCAAATCGCATGGAAGTAGATTATGTGAGGGTTTACCAGAAGGTTGCTCAATAGCTCATGACTACTTCGTCAGATATAATAACTGCGTTCATTTGACTCATAATGCAAATGTATTCAGATAGATGCTTATTGTGGTTATTTTTTATTTCAATAATTGCCGTCATTCAGAAACTAAAATTACAATGAAATATTCAAGTAATGCGGTATTGAAAAAGCACCTTATTATGCTATCATTTTTAGCGTTTAATTATTTTCTTATCCTACAAAAAGCAGATACCGGTTAATTGAAAACCCATCGGGAGAGATTACCTACTGATCTTCCTGCTAAATAAAAATACAAAACAGCTGTAAAAAAGAAGTGTTGGGAATTGTTGGGAAATTGTGTTCTAAAATTTGACAGGATGCCTTATATTTACAGCATCCAACAATTTTCTTAATGAGCGACGAATTAGATAATAACGTAAACGAAGAGACAAAACATACCGTAATCCCAATAAATGGTCTATACGAAAACTGGTTCCTCGATTACGCCTCTTATGTAATTTTGGATCGTGCCGTACCCCATATCAATGATGGC
Source organism: Sphingobacteriales bacterium (assembly GCA_015655115.1). Taxonomy (GTDB): domain Bacteria; phylum Bacteroidota; class Bacteroidia; order Sphingobacteriales; family Sphingobacteriaceae; genus Pedobacter. The sequence goes on along the minus strand of JAATFQ010000241.1, from coordinate 11,622 downwards.
TTGAAGCCTGTTCAGCGTAGGATTATGCACTCGCTGAAAGAGATGGACGACGGACGTTTCAATAAAGCAGCCAATGTAATCGGTAATACGATGAAATATCACCCGCATGGGGATGCTTCAATTGGTGATGCAATGGTACAGATAGGGCAGAAAGACCTGCTGATAGATTGTCAGGGAAACTGGGGTGACCCGATTACGGGCGACAGTGCTGCTGCACCCCGTTATATTGAGGCGCGGTTATCGAAGTTTGCCAATGAAGTGGTGTTCAACTCTGACACTACCATCTGGCAGCTGAGTTACGACGGCCGTAACAATGAGCCTATTACTTTACCTGTAAAATTCCCTTTGCTATTGGCACAGGGAGCAGAAGGTATTGCCGTTGGCCTGGCCACGAAGGTGATGCCGCATAACTTTATTGAGCTGCTGGATGCATCGATAGAGATATTAAATGGCAACAGGCCTAATATCCTGCCCGATTTCTTTACTGGGGGTATGGCAGATTTTTCTGCTTATAATGAAGGTATGCGTGGTGGGAAAGTACGCGTGCGTGCTAAGATCACGGAGAAGGATAAGAAAACTTTAGTAATCACCGAAATCCCTTATAGCACTACAACGGGCTCAGTGATAGACAGTATCCTTTCTGCTAATGATAAAGGGAAAATCAAAATCCGGAAAATAGAAGACAATACGGCTGCGCATGTGGAAATTGTGATTCAGCTGGCACCAGGTATCTCGCCTGACGTGACTATTGATGCGCTGTATGCCTTTACTTCCTGCGAGGTTTCTATTTCTCCGAATACGTGTATTATTAAGGATGATAAACCGCAGTTCCTGACGGTAAATGATATCCTGACGCAGAATACGGTGAATACGAAGGACCTGCTGAAGCAGGAGCTGGAGATTAAGCTGCATGAGCTGCAGGAGAAGATTTTCTTCAGTTCATTGCTGAAGATATTTATTCAGGAAGGGATGTACAAACACGCTGACTATGAGAATTCCAGTAATTTTGATGCAGTTGTAATTGTTTTGAACCGGTTGTTTGACCCTTTTAAAGATCAGCTGTACAGGGAGATTTTACCTGAAGATTTTAAGAAGCTGATCGATAAACCGATGAGCAGCATTACCCGCTTTGATGTTAAAAAAGCAGACGACCAGATGAAGGCTTTGGCTGATGAGATTAAAGTGGTGAAGAACCATCTGCGTCATCTTACCGAGTATGCTATAGCCTGGTTTCAACGGTTAAAAGATAAGTATGGTAAGGGCAGGGAGCGTAAAACGGAAATCCGGCTGTTCGACAGGGTAGAGGCTTCGAAAGTTGCGCTGGCCAATGTGAAGGTATATATGAACCGTGAAGATGGTTTTATCGGAACCGGACTGAAGAAGGATGAGTTTATCGCTGATTGCTCTGATCTGGATGATATCATTGTTTTCAGAGAGGATGGCAAATGTATTATCTCTAAAGTTGCTGATAAAACTTTTGTCGGGAAGAATATTATCTATGCGCATGTGTTTAAGAAGAACGATGAACGGACGATCTATAACCTGATTTATAAAGATGCGGCAAGTGGTGTTTCTTATATCAAGCGCTTTGCTGTGATAGGGATTACCAGGGATAAGGAATATGATTTAACAAAGGGCAGCAAGGGCTCGAAAATACTATATTTTACGGCAAACCCTAATGGGGAGGCTGAGATCATTACGGTGATGCTGAAGCCGCATACGAAGCTGAAGAAGCTGCAGTTTGATATGGACTTTGCTGATATCGCTATTAAGGGTCGTGCGTCGCAGGGAAATATTGTTTCTAAGTATCCATTGAAGCGGATATTACTGAAAAGCAAGGGTGTTTCTACTTTATCGGGACTGAAGATCTGGTATGACGAGCTGCTGAGAAGGTTAAATGTGGATGGCAGGGGAAAATACCTGGGCGAGTTTGACGGGGATGATAAAATTCTGCAGGTGCACAATGATGGATGGTACGAGCTGAGTTCTTTTGAGCTGAGCAATCACTTTGATGCGGACCTGCTGCTGATCCAGAAGTTTGATCCGGAGAAGGCCTTTGCAGTGGTGCATTATGAGGGGAAGGCGAAGAACTACTATATTAAACGTTTTGTTTTTGAACCGATCGCTATTGGTAAGAAACAGACGCTGATCAGTGAAGAAAACGGTTCTAAATTCCTGTATCTGACCAGTAACCCTGAAGCAAGTTTAACGGTGGATGTGCTGAAAGGCAAAACGCAGATTCCGGAAACGATTGATATTGTACTTGCTGAATTTATTGATGTAAAAGGTATCAGGGCCAACGGAAACAGGCTGAGCCAGCATGAGGTGAAGAACATTAGTATATCTAACCATGAGGAGCAGGAGCTGAGCCTGGAAAATGAAGCTGATGATAAATCTGCTGCTACTGAAGATACTTCTGCTGTTGATGGGGTTTTGTTTGTTGATGAATTTAGCTCTGTTAATGCGGAGTCAGGCTCATCGGTTAATGAGGATGACGGGGATGTTGAAGAGATAGCTGTAGCGGATGATACAAATGGCAATGAGGAAGGAACTTCGGAAGATGAAGATAAGACTGATTCTATGCCTGTGCCTGCTGCGGTTAAAGATCAGCCAGCTGCTGAACCTAAAAAGGAGCTGCCTGATGTTAAAGAGGAAAAAACTGAGTCTGAAGTAAAACCTATAGTTCCGGAGACTAAGAAGGCCTGGGGAGCGCCGGTTAAAAAAGCTGAAATGTCTCCGATAGCTGAAAAACCTGCTGTATCTGAAAAATCTCTTGTGCCTGATAGTACTTCTGAACCTGTGAAGCCCATTGTGATAGAGGTTGAAAAGGATGATACTGGGAAAGTTGAAAAAACTTTTGTGAAGAAGGCTGATAAAAAGGCACTGCCTGTTGTGAAAGAGGCAAATGATACTTCGGCTGAAACTGCTGAACTGCCTGCAGCAGAACAGCCCGCTCCGAAAAAAAATGATACTGAACAACCGGTAAGTGAAAAACCTTCAACAGCAAAGGATAAGAAGCCGGTAGACAAGCCGCGTAAATCTGACGATTCCAAGAGCAAGGTGACTAAGGAAAGTAAGCCTAATAAAGATATTACACTGGAGATTACTAATCCTGAAGATATAGATATTGACGATAAAGGTCAGCTGGGCTTGTTTTAATGTAACAAACCCGGCAGCCTTTCGGCAGCCATAATAAAAGCAATACCGAATATAGCGGAGGACAGGAAGAACGTCCAGTCCCATTTTTTTATTTTGATGATGTTGATCAGTATAAAGGATAATAGGAGGACCGCCACAACAATTATCACCTGGCCAAATTCGAGACCTATATTGAAAGCAAATAATTCAGCTACAATGTTGGTGCTCTTCCCTAAGAGGCTGTTCAGGTAGTTTGAAAACCCCATCCCATGGATTAATCCGAAGAATAAAGCCAGAAGGTATTTGAACGTTATTCCCTTGCCTTTTGCATTTTTTGACACAATGTTTGACAGGGCTGTGATTACTATCGTTACGGGGATCAGGAATTCTATTGTATCCGTTCTTACGGTGATTATTTTCAATACACTAAGGGCAAGTGTTATACTGTGGCCTATCGTAAATGCGGTAACCAGTACCAGTACCTTTCTCCAGTCGCCCAGAGTATAGATTCCGCATAAAACCATTACAAAAAGGATATGATCATATCCTTTCCAGTCTAAAATATGTTGCCAGCCGAGCTCAAAGTATAAAGGGAAATCCAGCATTTTGCTAAATTATTTATTTTAACATGATAAATGATCACAAATTTGATAAGTGTACACGAAATAATGTTTAATTATTTGGTGTACAGCATTGTTAGCGGCAATTATTGTCTTACTGGTACATTTTAAGATTCACATAGTGCTTGAAATAGTCCGGTAACGGTCCGGGGACTCGTGCGGTTGTTACCCAGTTGTTGCCTGACTGTTGCCTAGATGTTGCCCGGTCAACTGTACTCTAACTATACCCCATCCGTACCCCATCTATACCTAGGGGTACGGATGGGGTACAGTTAGAGTACGGTTAGGGTACGGATGGGGTACGGTTGCCCAGGCAACAACCGGGTAACAGCCGGGCAACAGTCGGGCTACATCCCAACCCGTAACTGGACCGTTACCGACGTTTATACGGTATTCAAAGCTTATTTTAAGGCGGGAAAAGGATACCACCCATGATGCGGCTGGCAATAAGATGAAAACTGTGTGGTTTGAGGTGCTGAATAATGCCATAGCAAAAAAAAAGCTGCTCATGGATTTATGATACAGCCTTTTATTATATAAATATTTTTTTGAACTATTGTCCTATTGGTATTGAATATAGATCGGAATAGGTGTCAGTTTCATCAGCTCCTCTGGCGTCATTAAACGTTTAGGTTCTTTTTTCAGGTCATTTTTGTAAAACAACTTGAATCCGGTGAACTCAACTGGCTCACCGTAAATAAAGTGGCGGTAAGTTCCTTTTTTAAGTTCGGGCTCGCCCCATCCATCCATGTGCATTACCAATTGAACTTCAGGACGAAGCTTAATGTTTTTGTAGTTAGTGACCATTTTCTTGGTAAAACGGTGAACAGTAAATACTTTTGGAGGAAGGTTATATTTATTTACCAGGTTGGCCAGGTATTGTGAGCAATAGTTGATATCGGCAGCGTCATAAGTACCGATTCTTTTTCCTGGTTTAGAGCCGTCTTTCATCGAAAACTCTGGATCTATACCTAAATGTACATTTGGCATTTTTAAGTATTTCTCTATTCTTGGCAATTCATCTTTAATATTGCTCAGTGCTACCTGCAGGTCAAGGAATACAATTCCGTCGTGCATTTTTGCAATTTTAATAACAGAATCTATTTGTTTATCGCCCATGCGGTTGATATACTTATTATCTTTTCCTGGAGTACCACTTGCCACGGCGGCAATATAATGTACGCCAGCCTGCACAGGAGTAGAAGGGTCTACTTTTTCCCATCTTTTAACTTCAGCATTCAGTCGGCTCCACATTTCTTTAGGGGCATATTCGCCCAGAGCACCCATTTTTTTAGAGTGTAAATTTCCGTAGTATACTACGATCCTCTTGAAAGGAAGTATAGCTCCTGCCAATGGGTAAGGCTGTGGTTTAACAGGCCATTTGCCTGTAGTATCGCCATTAGCAAGCTTAAGCATCAATGCATTGTATTTTGCAGTGTCGGTGGGCTTACGAGTAGTGTCGGCTGCTGCTGTACCGGTTGAATCACCTGAAGCGGTGACAGCTGATCCGGGACTTTGGTCTTTCTTTTTTGCATTGGAACTGCAGTTTGCAAACAATGCGATGGATGTAAATGCGATGAGTACTGTTCCTGCTAATTGAGGTAATTTCATAGGGTATACAATGGTTTTAATAGTTATGAAGCTTGCATCTGCGGTGTCTTTTTGTAAAGCTATAAGCTTATGCAGGTTTCATAGGGTATGATAAAATATAAATAGATACTTTTGGAGTGTTGTTCGCAAAAGTACACATTAGGCTGACAAATCTTCCTACAAGTATAAGATTCCTGAACTGAATTAAAATTATATTTATAGCGTTATTTATAAAAAGAAATAATTATGACCAGAAATTCCGTGCTTTTTGCACTTTCATTTATATTCTTATTGTTTAGCGCATGTAAAAAGGAAACCACCGAAACGTTCCCTATTGCACCTGTTTTAGCCGATACGCTGATTCTGGAAGGTTTGTCTGCCAATGAGGTTGGTACAACTGCGGATCTGAAAGGAGCAAATGCACTTAACAGTGTTTTTGTAGATTTAAGCAAAGGAGTACAAAGTTCTGTGCTGCGTAACCGCTGGGATATTGGTTTATATGCCGGATCGGATTTCAGGATTATTTTGAACCACTCTATTGGGGCTACAGCTATTAAGCTGGATAAAAATAGTTTCGCTGATGTGACAGCGGCAGACACCGTAGATCTGATCAATGCAAATACACTGGATTTAGGAAAGAGTTCTGCTACTGTAGATGCGATGACGGGATTATTTGCAGATTATCTTAGTAAAACGGTTATTGATGAGGTTTCTGAGACAGACGCTGACAATAAAGTTTATATCATTAACCGTGGTGTATCTGGTGGTGCCGTACCTGTTACTGCAACTGCGAGGAGATGGGAGAAGATCATGGTGGTAAGGAGTGGGAGGGGCTATAAGCTTTCTTATGCGGCTCTGGACCAACCCATTCAGACGGACATTATTATACCCAAAGATCCATCTTTTAATTTCAGGTATTTTTACTTTAATCAGGCAGCTCCTGTAGCGATAGAACCTGCAAAGAAATTGTGGGATTTTGAATGGACCTATTCTACTTATAAAGCAGCAGATGGTACTCCAGTGGGTACAGCTGATTTTGTGCTGATCAATTTTGCAAATGGGGTAGAAGCTGCAGAAGTTAAAATTACCGATGATTTGACCTTTGCGAACTTTTCAGCGGCTAATCTGACTGGTATAACTTTCTCTGCTCAGCGTGATGTGATCGGTACGAATTGGAGAACTTTGAATGAAGTTACAAATATATCGACTGTAAACAGGGATCGTTTTTACCTGATTAAAGATACAGAAGGGAATATCTATGCACTACGGTTTAACAGCTTTACCAGAAGTGATGGCGGAACGCGGGGGAAACCTAATCTGAATTACCGGTTGATACAGGCGGCGGATAATTAATAGATAAAGCCGGTGATATGCCGGCCTTATCTATTAATTAAAAATAAGATAGATTGAGTAGTTTATTGCGCTAAAAAGCAGTTGAACTTACCAAATACACCTAATGGCAATTTAATTCCTGAAGTTGCCTGCAGGTATAGTTCTCCGGTTTCCAGGTTTTTGACTTGTGGAAAGGAGGTTTTGATCAGGTTCTCGACAATTACAGAAGAGAAGCCAAGGGAGTAAGTGTTCAAAATTAAAAAGTGTTCCTGTTCATCCAGCAACTGTACAACATCGTGCATCATTTCCTGGATATGATCTTCCAATTTCCATTTTTCGCCGTTAGGACCATGACCGAAAGCAGGTGGATCAAGAATAATACCGTTGTACTTTTTACCGCGTTTTAATTCGCGCTGCACAAACTTGAGTGCATCTTCTACTACCCAGCGTATATCTTTCAGCTGTGAAAGTTCCTGGTTCTCATTGGCCCAGTTTACTACCTGTTTGATAGAATCTACATGTGTGGTATCAGCTCCTGCAGCTTTTGCAATCATCGATGCTCCACCTGTATAGGCAAAAAGATTAAGTACTTTAGGCTTTTCTGTCTTGAATTTTTTGATAGAGGAAGAGATATAATCCCAGTTAACGGCCTGCTCAGGAAATACGCCTACATGTTTGAAAGAGGTAAGGCCAAGGCGCAGGTTGATTTTTACATCATCGTTCTTGTATTCTACATTCCAGCGTTCCGGCAAATGTGCTGAACTTTTTATCCACTCACCTGATGTTGCTGAACGGCCTTTGAACCTGATATGGGTCTGTTTTTTCCATTCCTGCTCTGAAAGAGTCTTTTTCCATACGGCCTGAGGTTCAGGCCTGGATAAAATCAAATTGCCGAAGCGTTCCAGTTTTTCAAAATCACCACAGTCAATCAACTCATAGTCTTTCCAATGAGTGGGGGTTAAAAGGCTTATCATATTATAATTGTATTGTTCGGGGTATGCTGTTATTTCAGTATGCTGTTATTGCAAGATTTCCTGCAATATGCACATTCTTCGGTTAAGTACTCTTTTGTATTTTTTTTTAGGCGCCTGTACACTTATACTTTTTGACTAAAAGTTTTTCTTGGCGGCTTTCATAAAGCGGCTGGCAAAAACAAAGTCATTCAGTTCCTGTATATCGGTATGGGCAATTTCCTTATTGGAGCCTTCCCAAAACTTTTTGCCCTCATGAAGGAAGATGATATAATCACCAATTCCCATCACGGAATTCATATCGTGAGTAACTACGATGGTGGTTGAATTGTACTCTTCTGTAAGCTCCTTAATCAGTTCATCAATAACGATAGAGGTTTTGGGATCAAGGCCGGAGTTCGGCTCATCGACAAAGAGATATTTAGGGCTCATGGCAATAGCACGCGCAATACCTACACGTTTTTTCATCCCTCCCGAAAGTTCGGCAGGGAAGAGCTTATTTTTACCTTCAAGGTTTACCCTTTCCAGGCAGAAGTTTACTCTTTCCAGTTTCTCTTTAAATGGCTGGTCGGTAAACATGTTTAAAGGGAACATGATGTTCTCTTGTACAGTCATTGAATCGAACAGGGCTGAGCCCTGGAACAGCATACCTATTTCCTTGCGTATTTCTATACGCTGTTCAAAATTCATGTCTGTAAATTCCCTTCCATCGTATTGTACACTTCCCTTTTCGGGGGTGTGCAAGCCTATCATACATTTTAAAAGGGTAGTTTTTCCAGAACCGGAACCGCCGATGATCAGATTGGTTTCGCCAGCTTCAAACTTTCCGGATATGCCTTTCAGTACGATATTGGAGCCGAAAGATTTTTCAATGTCTTTAATTTCGATCATAGTAATAACTGGGTTACGATGTAATCACAGGCAAGGATGCTGATACAGGCAACAACCACAGCCCTGGTACTTGCCTGCGCAACTTCTAAAGCACCGCCTTTAACGTAAAAGCCTTCATAGGCTGGTACGGTGGTAATGATAAAGCCAAATACGAAGGCTTTTACCAGTGCTACGGTGATGGTGTATGGATTAAAATCTGTTGTGATACCCTGGATATATTCTGCTGGTGTTACAGCACCGGATAATGTACCGCCTAAATAACCACCTGTAATGCTTAGTGCCATTGCAAAGATGACCAGTACGGGAACCATTGTGATCCCGGCCAATAGCTTCGGAAGGATGAGGTAGCCAGGGGAGTTAATACCCATGATCTCCAGGGCATCTATCTGCTCGCTCACGCGCATTGTGCCTATTTCTGATGAAATGGCCGATCCGATTTTACCTGCAAGAACAATAGCGGTAATGGTAGGGCTTAATTCGAGGATACTCGAATCCCGCGTTACGCTACCTATAATGGTTTTAGGAATGAAATCACTCACCAGCTGGAAAGCGATTTGCAGGGTCATTACTGCACCAATGAATGTGGATATAATAGCTATCAGGCCCAGTGAACCAACACCTATGAAATTCATCTGCTGAAAAATAGCTTTGAGATATATACTTGATTTTTCCGGCTTTCTGAAAACTGCCTTTAACAGAAGAAGGTATTTGCCAAAATTGGTGAAATTCATTCGTGAAAAATTAACGGGTGTATTTGTACAATAATAATACAAAGAAACAACAAAAATTGTTGTGCCTTTCTTTATTTATTAAATATATTCTGGCATTTAATGGATATTGCGGTTTTTTAATTCGCTGAAATGACGCGTAGCTAACACTACGGACACGTTTTAGCAGCTGCTCAGGAGCCAGTAAAGAATATATTGAAAATGCAGGCTTTATTTGTAACTAAATCGGCCTTGGTATGTCTTAATACTGTATTGCGGAAAGAGCTGTCAAAATATAATATCAAAGTTAAGACTATTTTGATTTCGTAAGACCGATACAATTTTAAACGCTTAATAAAGGAGAACGCCTTATGGAAAATAGATTATTAAGAAACGAACACGACAAGGTAATTGCCGGCGTTTCATCTGGTTTAGCAGATTATATGCAAGTTGATGTGACCATTATAAGATTGTTGTTTGTACTTTCTACTTTCTTTTTAGTAGGAACAGGCATAATGGTTTACCTGGTGATGTGGATAGTGGTGCCGGTGAATAATGACCCTGCAGCAAGGTTTACAAAATTCAACGACTATTTTAAGAAACAAAATAATCCCTCACCTTTTAACAATCCTATGGGATTCAATAATCCTCAGGGTTTTAATACGCCCCCTCCGGCACAGCCTAACCCTTTTACTGCTGAAGAGAAGACTGGGTTTAAAACTGACAAGGGCAAGGAATGGCAGAACCCGATAGATTTTAAGGCTATTCCTAAGAACAATGATACAGGCAGAACAGTAGGTGGGCTGGTCCTGCTGGTGATAGGAATCTATTTTTTAATGAATGAGTTCAATATCATCCCTTTCTGGTTCAGTATTCACAAATTATGGCCGGGTATTTTTATAATCATTGGCCTGAGCCTTATCCTGAAAGCTAAACGTAAAAATAATTGGGAAGACTGGAAAATTAAACAGGAGGAGGCGATGGCAGCTAAAGATGAACCTGTTATCGTTAAGGAAGAGGCTATCGTTAAAGAGGAGGCCATTGTTAAAGAAGAACCGGTTATTATTAAAGAAGAAGGGCCGGCAGTTGTTAATGATGATGTAACGAAGGGCACTGATCTGTCGGATGATCAGGATGCAGCAAAACCTAAGGACATAGTTTAAACCAGCTTTATCAATTGAATTAAATCAAAGAAAATTATCATGAAACTAAATAGAGTAATGTGGGGAATAATCCTGCTGTTTGTAGGTATTGTCCTGTTGTTAGAGAACTTTAATGTTATAGATTTTTACTGGAGAAATGTATGGAGCTTCTGGCCTGTAGTATTGATTATTTCAGGAGTGAACATACTTTTTAACAAAAATAAATCGCAGACAGGGAATATGATCTGCCTGGGTGTGCTGGTTGTGATGCTTGGATTTGTGTTTTACAAAGGTCAGCAGCCGCCGGCAAACAGGAACTGGTTTAGCGATAATTTCCCTAAGGACATTGATATAGATATTGATGATGACGGAGATTCGGCCAGTTTGAAGCGGGCAAGCTTCTCTGAGCCTTTCATAGCTGCTGACAGTGTGAAAAAAACAAATTTAAATATTTCTGGCGGCGGAACTTCATTCAAGCTGGAAGGGGAGACGGACAGCCTGATCGTTGCAAATGTAGAAGGTAAGAACAGTAATTTTATGCTGCAGAAGGAAACATCAGACTCTGTGAATACTGTTTCTTTTAAAATGAAAAATGAAAAAGGTAAATGGAACTTTAATGATGGCGGCAATACTGTAGATTTTAAGCTGAATAAATCGCCTGAGTGGACAATGAAAATAAACATGGGCGCGGGTGCAATAGATTTTGACCTTTCTGACTATAAATTGAGAAGCTTCAGATTTGATGGCGGTGCCGCTTCACTGGATATCAAAATCGGTGATCTGTTGCCTATTACTGATGTAATTGTTAAAACAGGGGTGGCCGATGTTAAAATTAATATCCCTGAAGGATCCGGCTGCAGAATCAAAACCAAAACAGGATTATCAGCCAAAGATTTTGAAGGCTTTACGAAGGTCGATAATGGAAACTATGAGACTTCTAACTATAGCACTGCTACTAAAAAGATTTTTATAAATCTGGACGGTGGATTGAGTAATTTTGAGGTGAGCAGATATTAACATACCATTGAATCCACAAGAATCATATACCATTGTTATCAATGGAAAGCCCCAGGGGCCTTACAGCCTGGAGGAATTGAAGAATTTAAATGTAGTAATGGGTACGTTTGTACGGAAACCTGGTATGGACGACTATAAAGAAGCGCACGAGTTCCCGGAACTGCGTGCGCTTCTTGGTTTTAACTTTCAGCAAACAGCACCGCAGTACTTTGGG
>JAATFQ010000158.1 GCA_015655115.1 Sphingobacteriales bacterium | reverse complement strand
GCTCCCAGGTATTGGTCACCAAAGAGGACTTCAGAGACAGGAAACATTACCTCAATATCAAAAACTGCTTAACGATTTTGTTAAAAAATAAAGTAGTCCCTATCGTAAACGAGAATGATGTTGTGTCTGTAACAGAACTGATGTTTACTGATAATGATGAATTGGCAGGATTGATTGCTTCAATGCTGGATGCGGACGCCCTGATTATTCTTTCGAATGTAGACGGCATTTATAATGGCGACCCTGGTTTACCTGATACCATAGTTATTGAAGAAATAAAACGGAATTTAAGTGAGATAGAAAGTTTCATCAGTCATAAAAAATCAGGCTCCGGACGTGGTGGGATGGTTACAAAACTGGGTATGGCGAAAAAAGTTGCGAGGCTAGGTATCCCCGTACATATAGCAAATGGTACACGTAATAATATTTTGATAAATCTCCTTGCTGAAAAGGTGATACATACTTATTTTGTGCCTGAAAAAATCACTTCCGGCAAGAAGAGATGGATAGCACATTCTGAACAATCTGCAACCGGCACAGTTCAGCTGAATACCGGCGCCACACTGGCTTTGATTGCCGGTGAAGCGCACAGCTTACTGCCCGTAGGTATTATTGGTATAAATTCATCATTTGATAAAGGAGATATTATCAGGTTAGTGAATGAACAGGGGCAATTGATCGGCCTCGGTATTGCTGAATATGGTGCTGAAAAAGCTAAGGAACGAATGGGGCAAAAAGGGCATAAAGCATTAGTTCATTATAATTATTTTTATGCAGTTGGTTAATCGAACGGAAATGGACTACCAGATATATTTTGATAATGCGGTTAAGGCAAGCCGTAAACTAAACAGCCTCAGTACAGAGAAAGTAAATCAGGTACTTAGGGATATTGCCAGCAGCCTGCTTGAATTTACAGCGGTGATACTTGAGGCTAATGCGATAGACTTAGCCAAAATGTCTGCCGCGGATCCTAAGTATGACCGGCTGAAATTAAGTAAAGAAAGACTGGAAGGAATGGCACAGGAGGTACGCAACGTAGTTGCACTGAAAAGCCCCCTGGCAGAGGTAATTTCCGGTCAGGTATTACCGAATGGACTTGAATTGACTAAAATAAGGGTTCCTCTGGGCGTCATCGGCGTCATCTATGAAGCACGTCCTAACGTGACCCTGGACGTTTTTGCCCTGTGTTTTAAAACTGGAAACGTGGTCGTATTGAAAGGAGGTACAGATGCTGATACTTCTAATAAAGCGATAATGCAAATTATACACCAGGTGCTCATCGCCAATGATATTGACATCAATGTAGCGGTCTTATTGCCGCCAGAAAGAGCGGCCACGGCAGCCTTATTAAATGCCAGAGGTTTTGTCGATGTGCTGATCCCGCGGGGAAGTCAGGCTTTGATCAATTATGTACGTGAAAACAGCAAAGTTCCCGTTATTGAAACAGGTGCCGGAATTGTACATACGTATTTTGATATTTCCGGGGATCTGGAAATGGGGAGAGCGATTGTATTTAATGCAAAAACAAGAAGAGTTAGTGTTTGTAATGCACTGGATTGTTTGTTGATCCATAACGGAAGATTAAAGGACCTATGGCATATTGTTGAGCCTATGGTTGCGGCTTCTGTACAGATCTTTGCAGATGCAGATAGTTATGCTGTGCTGAAAGAATACTATCCTGCCCATTTACTGCAGCATGCACAAGCGGAAGACTTTGGCACTGAATTCCTGGATTATAAAATGTCTGTGAAAACTGTCCTCAATCTGAATGATGCCCTGGCTCATATTGCTAAATATAGCTCTAAACATAGTGAGGCTATTATAGCAGATGACGAAGAGGCTATTTTGGCATTTTTTACTGCAGTAGATGCTGCTGCAGTATATGCTAATGCGTCTACCGCATTTACTGATGGCGGTCAGTTTGGGCTGGGAGCCGAAATTGGTATCAGTACCCAAAAACTCCATGCGCGTGGCCCAATGGGCCTTACGGAACTGACAAGTTATAAATGGGTAGTAAAAGGCAATGGGCAGATAAGATAAAAATTGGTAGTCAAGGCTCAATATCATACTGCAAATCCTTGACCACCTTTGTCTGTCATTAAATTTCAAATGGAGTGTGTAAAATATTTTGTTCCAGGATAATGTGGCTCTTCACAAAATTAACCTTGGCTAACTCGGATATTCTTTTCTCAATTTCAACAAATGTTTCCCTGTTTGCCGTAGCCACACTCAGTCCCATATTCGGCGTTCCGCTGTAATGTGTGCATGAATTTATTCCCCTGATCTGCGATATACCTTTAATAAATTCGGCCTTGGTTGCGTCCGAATAGTCCGTCAGGTTTAAAGTTATAGTAGCCAGGAAACTTTTATTTAGTTTTACAGGGTTTAAAATTATACTGTAACCCGTAATAACGTTCTGCGCAGCCATCTTTGACCTCCTTGCCTGAATAGTCGCCTGCGATTTGAGCAGCGTATCTCCAATCTCTTTATTGGTTACCTGAGGGTTTTCTTGCAGCATTCTTAATATGCTAAGGTCAATAGCGTTCAACTGTTCATTCATGATTTTCTTAATGCTTAATAAATTATTTATAATAACAGACTCTTTCTGCCATGTTTCAAATGTAGTAATCTTAGTTTAAGTATAAAGTTATTTCTACAATATTTATTAAAATTAATTAAATATCTATATTAAGACTATAATAGCGCCGTTTTATAGTAAATATCTTGATTTTTATGTGTTTAATTAAATAATCACCAGCATTTCGAGTTTGTGTTGATTGAATTAAGGTAATTATTAATATTTGATCTCCTATTCAGTATAAAAGCACTAAATATTTATTTAAACATTATTTAATATTAGTTATGAGAGAAATAAAAATAGAAAGAACAATGATGGAGAGAGATGCAGCATCGATTTCTAAATACCTTAATGAGATCCACGGAATCCCATTAATATCCATGGAAGAAGAGGCAAAGCTGGCAAAGAAAATAAAACTGGGCGACCAGCAGGCGCTTGAGAAAATGGTAAAGGCCAACCTGAGATTTGTAGTTTCTGTGGCGAAAACATATCAGCACAGAGGCTTAAGTCTTGGTGATTTAATCAGTGAGGGCAATTTGGGACTTATTACTGCAGCTAGAAGATTCGATGAAACGAAAGGATTCCGGTTTATATCTTTTGCAGTCTGGTGGATCAGGCAAAGGATTATGATGGCGATACCGGAGTACACACGTATTATTAGATTACCGATGAATATGATTTCTTCCATCTCCAAGATTAACAGGATCGCGTCAAATCTGGAACAAAAATATGAAAGGAGACCAACACCAATTGAGCTGGCAGAGGAAGCAAAAATTAATCATGAAATAGTAAGCATTTATCTTGACAAAGCCCGGCCAACATGCTCTCTGGACGCTGTCCACAGTCAGGACAGTGACAATACATTATTAGACGTAACACAAAATTCAGATAGATCAACCGACGATTACATGACAGCTATGCCTAATCTCGCAGATTTTTACAAAATGCTGAAACCACTCTCCAGAAGGGAAGCAAGGGTCATCATCTTATATTTTGGCCTTAATGGAGTTGAGCCATTGAGTCTCACAGATATAAGCTTATCATTTAATTTAAGCAGGGAAAGAATCAGGCAAATTAAAGATACCGGATTAAATAAGATCCGGTTAAACAAAGGGAGAGGCAGAAAGGTATTGATTAAGAAAGCTATGTCTTAACAGCTACAAAATAATGAATAGGTAAGGGTGAAATAGGTAACCAAGAATGAGTGAATCTGATAAACTGGCAGATTCACTCATATTAAGGTCACACAAAGGCAGGAACCGGACTGTCCGGATCATTCCCCTGTATCTGGTTCTTTCGCATCTGATAAACTTCTTTAGGCTGACGATTATACCCATCTGCTATGCCTTTTATTGCATCGTATAATAGGTATCCTCCTAAAGCGGCCTCCTGGAAACCAATCAATGGGTGTTTATTTAAATTCCGAACACCGTTTTGAAATATATAAGCGCCAGCAACAATAGTTAACAATCTCCTGCCAGTACTTACATTTTCAGAATCATAATTATCCAGCAATTTTTTCGCGGCCAGAATGGTTATTTGGTGTTTGAGTTTCTTTATCATATATCATTTTTTAGACCTAACTCTTCAACGCTTATCTTTATGATTTGTTTGGCATCAACTAAGAAATCATTGAAAAAATGACTCTTAATTAATGCAAAGAGACACCAGTGTTCTCTTTATCAACAGATACCTTGTTCTTTATTTTTTTTCTTCCTGTATATAAAATAAACAAAGCAATAATAGATGTGGATGCCATAATCGCGACCATAGGCACTGACGAATGTACATCGAACATACTTACAGCAACAGAAGCTAAAGCACCCAATCCCATCTGTACAGCTCCCATCAAGGCAGATGCGCTGCCAGCATTTTTAGTAAAAGGGGCAAGTGAGAGTGCTGAAGCATTAGGACTGGCAAAGCCCAGGCAGCTTAAAAATATAAACAGCAACGCGATGGTTTCTCCCAGGCCAAACCAGCCATTGATACTTCCCGTCAGGAAAACAACCCCGGTTATCGCCTGGCAAATCAGGGAGCCGAAAATAAGTTGCTCGCTACTGTAGTATCTGAGCATCACTGTATTTACCTGACTGGACCCAATCAACCCTATGCTTAAGAAAGCGAATATCCATCCATAGGTTTCTTCTTTCACTGCAAAAATATCCATAAACAGGAGCGGTGACCCTGCCACATAAGCGAAAAGCCCCGAAAAAGCAATGGCACCTGTTAAAGCGTAGGTATAGAATTGTGGTTCTTTAAGTACCCCCATAAAGTTAATCAATATTGGTCCTGGCTTTAAAGAAAGTGTTTTATCTGGCCTATAACTCTCCGGTAAACCGAATATACTAGCCACTAAATTCATAATCCCTAAAAGCATTAAAATAATAAATACAGAATGCCAGCCAAAGGCCACTGTTACATAACCGCCCACTGTCGGTGCAATCATTGGCGAAACTCCCACAACAAGCATCAGCAAAGCAAATACTTTAGCATTCTCCTTAACCGGAAAAAGATCTCTGACCATTGCAATTGAGGCTACTGCAGCTGCGCAGCTGCCAATTGCCTGTATACAACGCATAAGGATCAGTAAATTTATGGTATCCGCAAAAGCACAGCCCAGGGAGGCTGCTATATATACAGAGAGACCAATGTACAAAGGTTTTTTTCTGCCAAAACGATCCAGTAACGGACCATACAGCAGCTGACCAACAGATATGCCAATAAAAAATCCTGAAAGAGATAATGAAACTTTTGCCACGCTGGTATGCAAATCTTTAGCAATGGCAGGAAATCCCGGCAAATACATGTCAATAGAAAACGGGCCTAAAGCAGTGAGAGATCCCAGCAATAGGATAAGGAAAAAATACTTATTTTTTGTCATTAGAAATCAGGAAGTTGGATTATTTATGTTGCTAAATTGATATAATTCTATCCAAAACCAGTAGAATAGCCTTTTCGACAACGAGATTAGGTGTGTTACTGAATTGAAAATTTACCCTGCTTGCTAAAATAGCATTAACTGAAAGTGCTTTATGGCCTAGTATTTTTGCCAGCGCATATATTCCTGCCGTCTCCATTTCTAAATTGGTGATCCGCAGTCCCTCATAACTAAAGGTGTTCAGCTTTTCTATGAAATTAGGTACTGCATTTTTAGCACGCACCTGTCTTCCCTGCGGTGCATAGAACCCCGGAGCTGTCGCAGTAATTCCGCAAACCATATCTTTACCAATAGTTGCTAACAAACTCTGATCGGCTGCAGTAAGATAAGGATTCACAGCATGTAAGTCTGCAAAATGACTATTGACATGATTGAACAATCCTTTCTCAGCATCTGGAATTTCATGGACATAGTAATGCATTAAAGCGTCAAGCCCGAGGCCATAAGACGAAGCGAGCACAGTGCCCATAGGTATATCAGGCTGTACAGCCCCGGAGGTGCCTATACGGATAATTGTCAGCGAGGTAAGTTCCTTTTTTACCTCGCGGGTGCCAAAGTCAATATTGACCAGTGCATCCAGCTCATTAAGAACAATATCAATATTGTCTGTGCCTATTCCTGTAGACACAACTGTAATCCGTTTTTGTCCGATATACCCGGTCTGCGTTAGAAATTCACGTTTACCTTTTTTAAATTCTATACGGTCGAAATGCCGGGTGATTTCGCCAATCCTATCCGGATCACCAACTGTAATTACGGTATCGGCGATGTCTTCAGGCAATAAATTAAGATGATAGATACTTCCATCAGGGTTGATAACTAAATCTGCTTCGGACAATTTTTGCATAGGGGAAATGTAAATAATAATATAAAAATACGGTTTTAAACAGTATAAAGGTATTTTAATTCAATAGACGGCTGCTGCTCCAGTCGCATAAGCACCTTATTTAACTGCGACTTTCTGATTTCAAACCTAATTACGCAACTATTATCAAACAGCTGATTGAGTACCACCAGCTGTTCCTCTTTAATGAGCCTCATCACATCATTCATCATTAAATAGTCGAATTTTACTTCATACACATCATTGACAGATCTTTCTACTATTTCAGCTAGTTGAACAGCCTCGGCTGTGGCCGTTTTATAGGCACTGATTAAACCCGGAACACCTAGTAAAGTTCCACCAAAATAGCGAACTACAACTACCAGTACGTTTGTTAAATCTGCCGATAAAAGTGTATTCAGAATGGGCCTTCCGGCGGTGCCTGATGGCTCGCCATCGTCATTTATACGAAAAACGTTTCTATCCGGAGTAAGCCGGTAGGCATAACAAAAGTGAACGGCTTTGCTATGTTCTGCCCTTAACTGCTGCAGATGTGGTTTTACCTCATCTTCATTGATTATTGGATAGGCATAAGCGATAAATTTGCTTCCCTTATCTTTGTATACCCCTTCAGCAGGTGATGTTATCGTTTTATAAGTATCATCGAATAGCATATTGTTGCGATAAAGTGATAAGGATAATGGCAATTAATGCTAGTACGATTCCCAAATAATTCAGCTTACTTACTTTTTCTTTGAAAATTACAATACCGATAATGCTTCCCAAAATAATTACCCCCATATTCATAGCGGCAAAGACAGTGGATGGATTCTCTGCCATTACGCGGTGCGCTTTCATATAAAATAAGATGTTCCCGAAATTAAAAACACCTAATATGCCACCGCAAATTAAATTTATCAGCTGTAAGTGCTGTTTTTTTACCCATATGGTATAAAATACAGAACAGATAGCCACTGCAAAAGAAACGCAAAAAACAAACAGGAGGGAGGTAGTGTAAGGAATATCCTTATTTAAGGCTAGCTGTTTAAATAATACGTCTATAATGCCAAAGCCTATAAATACCAGAATTGGGTAGATATAGTTTTTACTTTCAGATTTAACCGTCGACTTGCGGCTGAGCGTAAAAAAAATCGCGATAAACCCTACAATTAATCCGGCAACCTTTAACTGGTTAAAATTCTCGCTGAAAAGATATAGTGAAGCCATCACTGGTATAAATAGAGAAAGACGCTGTGCTATATCAGTTTTTACAATACCAATCCTCCTTACTGAGGCAGCCAAAACAAGAAACAAGGCCGGAAGAAGAATTCCCAGGGAAATTGATAACGCATTGGGTGCTGCTTTTAAGGCAGACAGGTCCGGCCTGAAAAAGATCCCACTCAGTACAATGGCAAATAGATAATTCCATTGTACTGCCTGCAGTACATTTATCTTATAACGTCTTGCGAGTTTCAGTAATACTGCTACAGTAACACTGCAGCTTATGCTTAAGAATATGTATATCATTAGTTTACTGAGTTTTCATATAGTGTTAGTTTATCTTTGTCGATGTGAGCTATGTCCACAATATTTCCATTGATCTGTGGGGCGAATATACCAGTTTCCCAACTGTTAGCCGATGTAAATACTCTCGCTTCATCCCATAATCCCGATGAAATGAACTGATTTAATATATGGGCACCTCCTTCAATTATAACAGACTGAATATCCATCAGGTAAAGCTGAAAGGCTATTTTCTGCGGCAGATAGTATTGCATATCCTCCACACTCACAAAATGAATGTTTGCCTCCACATCAGTTTTCTTTTCATTGAGAACAATTGTCTTCGCTAAATCGTTGTAAATATGGTGGCTTAAAGGGACATCCAGATTACGGTCTACCAGAATCCTTAGTGGATTTTTTCCCGGCCATTCTCTGGCTCCCAATTGCGGATTGTCTGTAATTGCAGTATGCTTGCCAACTAATATCGCATCTTCTTCAGTACGCCATTTATGCACCAGTTTGCGTGCCAGCGGACCACTGATCCACTGCTGTACTGCATTTTTTGGTGCAAAATATCCATTCGCTGTTGCAGCCCATTTGAGGATGATATAAGGTCTTTGCTGAGTTACCCTGGTAAAAAAACGCCTGTTTACGTAACTGCATTCTTTTTCCAGAACTCCTGCTACAACTGCTATACCGGCATTCTGAAGCCGCGCTATACCCTTGCCATCTACATCAGGAAAAGGATCGCGGTTTCCGATCACAACCTTTTTTAGCTGATGTCTGATCAGCAAGTCTGCACAAGGAGGTGTTTTGCCAAAGTGGGCGCATGGCTCCAGGCTCACATAGGCTGTCGCATTTTTTAACAGGGCAGGGGCTTCATTACCAAATTTATCGAACACATCCTGAATGGCATTCACCTCAGCATGTGCTTCACCATATTTTTTATGGTATCCTTCACCGATTATAATTCCGTCGTTAACAATCACACAACCCACCAGAGGATTAGGGCTAACATTGCCATTTCCCATTTCGGCTAGTTCGAGACAGCGTTTCATATATAATTCATCGCTCATGCCGACAAAAATAGCTGCAATTTGTGAGATGCTGAAATATATTAAAGCAATAGAGGTGCAAATAAATAATTACTTTTGTCAAAGATGAATCTTAGACAACTGCAGCAATACTTTATCAGTGAAACGGCATCAATTGATAATGCTGAAGAATCAAGTGCTGTATTTTATATCCTTACGGATCATTTTGACGGTTGGGGAAGAGGCTTTGTATTAATGAATAAAGATCTGATAGTCAGTGAGGAAAAGCTATCTGCCTATACAAAAATAATAGCAGAACTGAAGACAGGGAAGCCGCTTCAGTATATACTTGGCGAGACAGTATTTTATGGGCTTACCTTTAAAGTTAATCAGGATGTGCTCATTCCGCGCCCTGAAACCGAAGAGCTGGTAGAATGGATTTTGACTACGGTTGCTGCTCATCCTGCTGATTTCAAATCAATACTTGATATCGGTACCGGAAGCGGCTGTATTCCAATAGTATTAAAAAAACAATTAAAAGATATAGAGGTTTCTGCACTGGACGTCTCCGCAGCTGCACTGCTCACTGCACAGGGAAATGCAGACTTAAATGAAACCCCGATTACTTTTATTAATTCCGATATTCTTACTTACACCAGCGATATCAAATATGATATAATTGTGAGCAATCCCCCGTATATAAAGGAGAATGAGCAGGTTGATATGGCAAGGCAGGTCATGGAGTATGAACCACACCTCGCCTTGTTTGTGAGCAATGAACAACCGCTGGTATTCTATGAGGCCATAGCAGAGTTTGCCCTCTACCATTTAAATTCCGATGGAAAGCTTTTTTTTGAAATTAACGCGGCGCTGGGAAGAGAGACTGTAGCCATGCTGAAAAGTAAAGGGTTTAGTAATGTACAGCTAAAAAAAGATATGCAAGGGAAAGACAGGATGATCTGTTGCGGTTTACCAGACTGATCACATCCTGGAATGGAACTGAGTAATTATTCCCTGAAGGTATTCCCTGTCCAAATGCGTATAAATTTCTGTAGTAGTAATACTGGAATGTCCGAGCATTTCCTGTACTGCACGTAAATCAGCACCACCTTCAATCAAATGCGTAGCGAAGGAATGTCTAAAAGTATGGGGACTGATGCTTTTTTTTAAACCTGTCTTTTCTGCAAGTGCCTTTATCATTGTAAAAACAGATATTCTGGATAGCTGGGTACCTGAACGGTTCAGAAATATATAATCTTCATTTCCCTTTTTAATATCCAGGTGTACCCTGATTTCATTGAGATAAATCCCAATAAATTTCAAGGCTGTTTCCCCAATTGGAATAATACGCTCTTTGTTGCCCTTACCAATCACTTTGATATATTCCTGCTGCATATGCAGGTCAGAAATCCTGAGGGATACCAGCTCTGTAACCCTCAATCCGCATCCATATAATAGCTCAAGAATAGCCTTGTTCCTCATGCCTTCAGGCTTTGAAGCATCAATGGCATCAATCAGCGCATTGATCTCAATCAGATTAAGTACGTCTGGAAGCTTACGGCTTAACTTAGGGGTTTCCAATAGGGCAGATGGATCCTCATGTATCACATTTTCCATCATCAGGTAACTGAAATAAGCTTTTAATCCGGATATTACCCTTGCCTGAGTATTGGAGAGCATGCCCAGTTCATTTATCCAGGAGATGAAACCCACTAAACTATCGTGATCAATACTGTCTACGCCAATTTCCATTGCCTTTGCTTCATAATACTGTATCAGCTTATTGATATCATTTAAATAAGCTTCCACAGAATTGTCTGAAAGCCCGCGCTCTAGTGTCAGGTATGTTTTGAACTCTTTTAAATATGAATATTTTAGCACACAAAAATTGAATTTGTTAGTTTTTAAGTCTATGTTTGAAACGATGAAGATACAAATAATTAATGGGCCAAATTTAAATCTATTAGGCATCCGTGAACCAGGGGTATATGGAAATATGGGTTTTGAGGACTATTTTAAGCTCCTGAAAGAACAATACCCATCTATAACTATCACTTATTACCAAAGTAATGTAGAAGGGGAGCTCATCAATAAACTACATGAAACAGGTTTTTCATTTGATGGGATCATCCTGAATGCTGGTGGGTACACCCACACTTCTGTGGCCCTTGCCGATGCTATTGCAGCTATCAAAACCCCTGTTGTAGAAGTCCACGTATCCAATATCTACGCGCGTGAAGAATTCCGCCATGTGTCCCTGACAGGGAAAAACTGTAAAGGCGTACTAACAGGATTTGGAATGGATGGCTACCGTTTAGCAGTAGAAAGCCTGATTAAAATTTAAGCTGACTAAATTTTTTGATTCCTTTAATGAAAAATGCCCATACAATACTGGAGTGATAAACACCTGTATGTTGTAAAAAGGGCATTTGTTTGCCCGTTTTTTTCCTTGCAGTTTTTCTAATGGATTTAATAAAATGGACATGAGCCTTATTTACTGCGGCTGCAAATTTTGTTTCTCCCTTGAGCAGGAACTGCAGCAAGGCAATAAAGTCCAGGCACATTCGCAGGCTGATACCAAGTACAGCTTCAAAACCAGAAAGATTCTTCTGCATAATTATCAGGTTATTCCTGAAATTCAAAAACACTTTATGCGGATTTCCCGCATTGAGTGTCCCGGCGCCTAAATGGTACACTTCAGCATCAGGGCAATATATCACTTTGTACCCTACGTTTTTTAAGCGCCAGCACAGATCTATTTCTTCCATATGAGCAAATAAGTCCGGATCTAATCCACCGACTTCCTCCCATTGCTTACTCCTGATGAAAAATGCAGCCCCACTTGCCCAAAATATTTCTTTTACATCATTATATTGGCCAAGGTCTGTCTCCGCCGTGTCAAAAATGCGGCCGCGACAAAAAGGAAAAGCATTCCGGTCCATAAATCCTCCGGCAGCCCCGGCATATTCAAATTTCGATTTGTCTGCCTGCCACTTAATCTTTGGCTGTGCAGCAGCAATCTGTACATCGGACTCCATACTATCGATTACTGGCTGGATCCAATTTTCCGGAACTTCCACATCAGAATTTAATAAAATGTAATAATCAGCCTTTACCTGCTCCAATACCCTGTTGTACCCTTCAGCGAATCCATAATTCTGATCATTACAGATGAGGGTAACCTGAGGGAAGTGTTCCCTGACAAAAGCTACGGAGCTATCTGTTGAGCCATTGTCTCCAACTATGAGCTGTAGATTGCTATAGTTCGTTTTAATTACACTGGGTAAAAAACGGGACAATAAGTCTTTCCCATTCCAGTTGAGTATGACTACAGCCACTGATGGTGCTGATATTACATTATTTAAAATTGACATCTATTAAGAAAAACATTTTTTTTATGGCTATTTTGCCGCATTGAGAATGCAAACATAAATTAACCAATGCACAGTTCAGCAATTTTTCCACTTTTTTATCTTCCGCCAGTAAGTTATTTTTCTGCCTTAAATGATAACAATTTTGAATTCATACTAGAGAAAGAAGAACACTTCCCAAAGCAGACCTATCGCAACAGAGCAAGGATATATTCTCCAAATGGGAATCTTGATCTTTTTATTCCTGTGATAAAAGGGTCAAAATTCCATACTAAAGTCAAAGATGTCAAGATCAGCTATGATTTTAAGTGGCAGCGCCTGCATTGGCTAAGCATTGAAAGCTGTTACCGTAACTCCGCTTACTTTGAATACTATGAAGACGAGTTTAAGCCATTCTATGAAAATAAGTATGATTATCTTTTTGATTACAATCTGGAGATCTTTCAATGGATATTAAAGCAACTGAAAAAGGCTCCGGCACTCAACTTCACAACTGAATATAGCAAAGAAATTCCAGGCGAACTGGATTTCAGAACTAAGCTTCATTTTAAAAGCCCGGAATATACCGCTCCCGCAAAACCATACTTTCAGGTATTTGAAGACAGAAATGGTTTTTTACCAAACCTGAGCATCATTGATTTGTTATTTAATCAAGGGCCACAAGCGAAGCACTACCTGTAAAGAATGGATAAAAGCAGACTGAAGAAAAAGAAGAAAAAATATATTCTGCCTAAAGCAGGAACAAGTCCCGGCCTAATCTATATTGACGAAAATTCCCTCAAACCGAAGATTAAATTGCATCGTTTTAATGCAAATAGCTATGAAGTAAAAGCGTTAGAGAATATTAGCAACATTGTACAGCTTACAGCCGACAAAACGTTTACTTTCTGGGTTGAAATTCAGGGATTTTCTTCACCTGCATTATTTGAGACTTTAAACACACAGCTGAATATCAATAAGCTCGTGCTCGAAGATATAACAAGGACTTACCAGAGGCCAAAAATGGAAGAATACGAGAACTATGTATTTGCCGTAAGCCGCATGCTATTTCTTGATGGAGAACAGAACCTCGAAAATGACCAGATTGCTTTTATTCTTACCGACAATACACTGATCACCTTCCAGGATACTTATGAAGATTGCCTGGATGCCGTTAGGGTACGGCTTAAGGCAGGGAAAGGCAATATCAGGGTTACGGGAAGCAGTTATATTATGTACACCATCATGGATGTCATCGTAGACACATACTTTGAAATTCTTGGTAAATGGAGCGAAGAGCTGGACGTTATTGAGGACAGACTGCTGGAAAAACCTGATAAATCTATCATGTACGACACTCAGCTGATTAAAAGGAACCTGATTAATATCAGAAGGGTAGCATGGCCAGAAAGAGATAAATTAAATGATATGCTGCGCAGCGACAGTCCCTTGATTACGGACCAGACCAAACTGTATATCCGTGATGCCTACGATCATTGTATTCAGATTATAGACCTGGTAGAATCATTAAAAGAAATTTCAGCAAGTAATATCGACATGTACTTGTCAATCATCAGCAACAGAATGAACGAGATCATGAAAGTGCTGACCATCATATCTTCGATTTTTATTCCTCTGACATTTATTGCCGGTATATATGGGATGAACTTTGCTAAACAAGACCCGGTAACGGGAAAGCTGATGCCATATAACATGCCAGAACTCTACCAGGCACATGGTTATTTGTATACAATGATTATTATGCTGGTAATAGCCATTGCCCAGGTGATATATTTTTGGCGAAAAGGTTGGTTTAAGTAGATATAAGAGGGGTTAAAAAGGAAAATATCCTTACCTTAGCGCTGCATGCAATCTTTCGAACTTGATAAATCAGATGTTTCCAAACTCAAACTAGCACTTAGTGGCAGCGATAACCAGCTATCATTCATACTGGAAGAATATCATGCGTCTGAAATTGCCATCCTGTTCGAAAGCCTTACTAAAGAAGACAGGCAGCGGATAATCAATCTTCTTCCTGTAGAAATTGCCTCTGAGATTATATCAGAGATGCACGAAGAAGCACATCCCGAGGAGCTCCTGCTACAGCTACACCCGGATAAACGAACCGAAATTGTAGAGGAGCTCGACTATGATGATGCTACAGATATTATCTCGCAATTAGAGGAACACGAGCAAAAAGAGATCCTTGGGGATCTGAGTGAAGATGATGCTTCACATATCAGGAACCTGCTGAGCTACGATGAGGATACTGCCGGCGGACTGATGAACACGGAGTTTATCAGGATCCATCTGCATCTGAAAAAGAAAGATGCCATTGATGAAATCATTCGTCAGAGCGAGGAAATCGAAGAATTCTATACTATTTTTGTGATCGATGACGAAAATGTATTTCAAGGCATTGTATCCTTAAAAGATATCATCAAAGCAAAGGGAAATGTAGAGATCACAAGCCTTGTCAAAACTGATGTGGCCTGGGTAGGCCCCGATACGGACCAGGAAGAAGTAGCAAGATTAATCTCTCAATATAACATTACCAGTATACCGGTACTGGACAAGGACATGAAACTGCTCGGAAGGGTTACATTTGATGACGTGATCGACGTACTGGAAGATGAAAACACCGAAGATTTCCTGAAAATATCAGGAGTATCGGAGGATGAAGAACTGAGCGGTAATTGGATTGAAGCTGTAAAATCACGTTTACCCTGGTTAATTATAAATTTAGCGACCGCATTTCTTGCTTCGTCGGTTGTAAGGTATTATGAGCCTGCATTGAAAAGTATAGCTGTATTATCGGCTTACATGGTTATCATTGCAGGAATGGGAGGAAATGCAGCAACTCAGGCGTTAGCTGTTACTGTCAGGCGTATATCTTTATATGATCTTACAGACAACCAGGCTTACAGAGCAATTCTGAAAGAGTTCACTGTCGGTTTAATCAATGGTGCAGTAACGGGCCTGATCGTACTCGTCTTCTCTCTCTTTTTCGATAAAAACCCATTGCTTGGTGTAGTTATTTTTCTGGCTATGACGGGGAATTTGTTGATTGCCGGAGTAACAGGAGCGGGGATCCCGTTAATCCTTAAAAGGGTAGGAATAGATCCGGCAATTGCCTCCTCAATCATCATAACCACATTTACAGATGTTTTTGGCTTTTTACTTTTATTGGGCCTTGCGAGCAAGTTATTACTTTAACGGTCCATTAATTAACGTCTTAATCATTTTATAGGTTAATCATTGTATAGTTTGATTATTCTACAGTTTAATCTTCTCAGTAAGCTTAAAAATATCATATGCCACTTTCTGGATCATATCAAACTGCTCAATAATCAGCGTTTCATCAGCATTTATATTTTTCGTACCTGATTCCGAAGTTTTTACCAAAGGGACATTGTTCTCCTCTTGATTATTTTTCTCCAGGAATTGCGAAGAAAGGTTCAGCAGATAAATCGTATTATTTATGACTGGCTTTAATGATTCCAGGTTCGACATTACAAAAGAGTGTTCCTTATTATAAAGTGAAAGAGTAGCTATATAAGAAGAAAGAAGGTGGTTCAATGCTGTAAACTGATGCATTTCTTTCATCAGCACCTGTTTGCTTTTAGGTTCAGAAAACATCCTCTGAAATAAAGAAGCCAAATTCGCCGTCGCTACATAAACGTCCCTTCGTGCAACTTTATAGTTGGTAAGGTCATAGTTATTCTTAAAATAAAGATTAGTTACTTGCTCAAAATAATTAAGATTAGCATGCAGTGTTTTCAGCATTGCGTCTTTAAGGTTTATGTGTTCCCAATTTGGGAATAAAGTATAGCTTCCAAGCAAGGCAATACCTGAGCCTATCAAGGTATCATAGATTCTTTCCTTGGCTATAGATAAGCTTCCCATACCCAGAAAATCAAATAGAACAAGAACATATGGGGTCATAAAAAGAACGCTGACTACATAATTTTTGCGCTGGAAACTATAAGCACAAATCATACAGACTATCAAAATAACGAAGAGCGAATTTTTATCCTCAACAAATACCAAAATTCCCATACCTACAAAGGCACCAATTACAGTACCAATCAGTCGCTGGTAATTGCGTTCTTTAGTCAGTGCAAAGCCCGGCTTTGAAATCACCAGAATGGTGAGCAGAATCCAATAGCTATGTGTAGAATTCATCAGTCTTGCTACAAGGAAACCTAAAAGCATTACAATTGCTACTCTTATGGAGTGCCTGAATGTAGTAGAGCTGAAGGTTATATTTTCAAACATCAGCTTAATATCAATGGTTTGCCTCGAAATAAAGCGCTCAGTATCCAATTTTTCATCCTTAAGATGCTTTTTCACTTTTTTATTGAAATAACCATTAATTGTTTTAACCCTGGCGAGGATATTCTCAATGTTAACTTCGATATTCTTCAAAGCTATAATACCCAGGGTATTATATTTCCCATCTGTATTTTCCTTTTCCAGGGTCAGTATCTCCTGTCTAAGCTCAGCAACCTCTGCTATTAAGGTTGTAGGTGGGCGAGGGGTACCACCCGTTTTCAGGGCAAAAGCGATTTCATCCAGCTCTATAGCAATCCTGGAGATGACCATCCCATAACGGGATAAAATACCAATAGTATCAAACTGTTCATGAAGACGCTGATAATTGTAATAAGTAGACATTACCTGCTCATAAAGGTCAACCATATCTACAAATACTACCAGTAAAAAGCGGCCTTCGGGAGTTGAATCCCTTACAAATTCCCTGGTCTTAAACAGAACCTCACGTACAGCATCGAGTTTTTCGTGTACCTGTACCTGCAATTGCAGCAGATCAGCATAGTTATCATCATAATTAAGATGGGAATGGTAGAATTTCGCTTTTGCACGGAGAAATTCACTTACTTCCTGAATAGAATCGCTTAATGTTTGCTGAACGATGCGGAATGGGCGTAGACGATAGAAAAAATAGCTAAGACAAGTATACCAAACACTACCACAGAAAACAAGCATAGAATACACCAGGACATCCTTCCAGGGCCGGATATCATCAATACTCAGTACCATGACCAGCAATACAGCAGTGCCCACAGAGGCAGCACGGTTTCCGTATAAGAAAAACATGGAGAAAAAGAAACTGAATATCACCAGCAAAACACCAATAAAATAAGGATTCTTATTAGTTAATCCAACCAGTAACGAAATCAGCGTAATCAGTGCTGTTGTAATCAGCATCGCATTTCTGCGGTGTATAATAGGTCCCGGTGAATCAACAACACTCACACATAGTGCACCTAAAGACAGTGTCATTCCAAATTTAAGCATTCCGAACTGTGCAAGGACTAACGAAGGAAATACGACGCCAAGTGTGATTCTAAGTCCGTCAGCAAAATACGTACTTAGCAAAAAATCCTGAATATTTCTAATGGGACGATCTAGCATTTTTTATAAACGACGATTTAAGAGGTTAAAAACCAGTTATTCCTTTATTCCTTTTATCAAAACAGATTATTCTTTTAATCATCAATAACCTGACCAATACAAACAAATATACCATCAAATGTCACATAATATAAATTAATAATAATATACGTCATAATTAACATTATGTTAAGTACATGATTATACTCACCTGCTCTATACTAATTCACAGGCAAGAAAAGATGGATTAATAAGGCTAGAATTCGTCCAATTGTGCTCTTAGCTCCTGTACCTTGTCATACCTGTTTTTCAGCGTATAAATATCAATCAACAAATTAATCGTTTGTTTATCTTTCTTTTTGATATCATGTGCACGCAACAGAATAACTTCAGCTCTGTTTAGTGAAGACGAGAATTTCGATACATCCTTATCAGCATCACTTAAAGATTGATTACCCACATTAATATATACCAGGCCTAATTGATACAGTGCATCGAAATAGTTTTTATCAAGTTCAATAGATTTATTATAAGCAAGCTCAGCAGTTCCCAGATTAGTATTCTTTTGGTTCAGATAACCATACAGATAATAAAGCAGCTTATCGCGGGTTTCCACTTTAAGTGTATTTTCAATCACCATTTTAGCTTCATTATAACGTTCGTTATCCAGCAAAAGGTTGATATAATTATTTGTCAGTAATGTACTGTAAGGATTTATGCGCCTGCCTTCCTCGATAATTCTAATCGCCTCTGGGTGTTCCAGTTTACTGGTGTAAATGGCAGACATCTTTTGAAAAAGCGCAGGATTTCTCATACCATTGTCTTTTGCACGTTTAAAATAGTATAGTGCTTCATTATCTTTTTTAAGCGCTTCAGCACTCATTGCAGTATTTACGGCCAATGTACTGTCATTTGGAAAGAAGTCACTCACCTGTTTAAGATAGTCAAAAGCAGCCTGAAAGTTATTTGCAGCAAAAGCAGCATTTCCTTTTTGCTGTTTTTTGATATTTATATTGTAATTAGACGCCGCAATCAGTCCGGAATTGTCTTCAAATTTATCAAACCTGTTTGCCGAGTCAAGTGCCTGTAATGCCAGCTCATAGTATTTATCAGAATTAGACTCATTGGGATCAAGAATAGAAATGTATGAGCTTAAATAAGACTTTATTGCCCACGTTTCGGGCCATTTTCTTGTCGTCTTATCTTTTTCTGCTGACTCACTTGCTTTAATACCCTCCCCTAGTATTGTCAGCTGTGTTTTCTCGTCCTGCTTATTTGCTATAGCGACACGAAGCTTGCCTACACTGTTCCTGGCTATTTGCATTTGTGTTTTCTGTGCGGTGGCAGAATTTATATTCAGTAACAGTATAAGGGCTGCAGGAAAGAAGTATCTCTTATCAATCATATATATAGGTTTAAGCTCCATGCAAATTTATACAAAAAAAAAGAGGGATAAAATTTATCCCTCTTTTAATATGATTCTCAATGGATATTATTTCTTAGCAGCGGCGTCAAGTAATTTTTTTGTCGCTTCATAGTTCACTTTATCATCTTTAAAAAGATATATAATTTTCAGATTCTCCAATGCTGAAGTCATTTTAGGATCTAACTCATATGCTTTCTTATAGTATGGCATGGCCTGATCAATAAAGCCAATCATTTTTGCTGTAATAGCATCAAATTCTTTTTTCTTTTTTGCATCAAGAGCATTTCTTTTAGGTTGCAGATCTAAAGCTTGTTTGTAGTAAGTGTCGCCCATAGCATATTGATATGAAGCATTTTTACCGTCCTTAGCAATTAATTTAGCTAACAGTTCTTGTGACTTAGCTACATTTCCCTGTTTAATATAAAGATCAGTTTGCATACCTACGAAGTAAGAATTCTCAGGATATTTTGCGATAGCTTGTTCAAGCAAGGCCGCACCAGCAACAGTATCTTTTAATTTCTCAAAAGTAGTACCGATAATTTCGCTGTATAAAGACTCGCTGTCTTTGTATCCCAGGCCAATAGCAGATTTAAAGTTCTTAACCATTTCAGGATAATTTTCAATCTGTTTAGCAGTCACACCTGCATTTACAAAATTGGAAGTATCTGTAGGGTTTTTAGCTGTAATATCATTAAAGAAGCCTAAGGCAGCTTTAAAGTCTTTCTTATTATAGGCAAAAATGGCTCTGTTTCTCTCCGCATTTGATAGCGTAAGCTCAGCTTCCTGAATGTTTTCTTTCTCCTCTCCTTTTGTATCCAATTCCTTGGCTTTAGCAATTGCTTCTTCAGCAATTTTACCATTAGCCAAAGCATTAGGTACGTTTAGTGAATCTACGAAAGCGATCCTGGATGCAAAAAGTGCTCTATAAGACCATGCCTCAGGCATTAACTTCGATTTCTCGTGAACAATCGCATTATCAGTGATTTTCAACCCTTCGTTCAGAGTTTTTAAAGTGGCATCCAATGGTTGAGTTTGCGATCCTAATCTTGCCAGAGCCCATGAATTTTTAGCTTTGGTCACCTCACCCTTTTGAGCATTTGCATAGGTGGCAGCACCTATTAATAGCATACTTAAAAGTACTTTTTTCATATTATCTATTTTTTAATTTATTTGATTAAATTAATTTTCGTCGGTATCATCAGACTCTTCATCAGTATCTTCACCTTCTTCGGCGTCATCATCATCATCTTCTGCTGATTCTCCGGCCTCCGCTTCGTCAGTTACCGCTGGGGCAACAGATCCATCTGCTAAATCTTCTTCACCTGCAATCACAACTAAATCTTCATTGCCATCATCTTCCGGCTCATCCTCGTGTTCAATTTTAGCAACCGATGCTATCGCATCATTACCTTTTAAATTGATCAGGCGGACACCCTGAGTAGCTCTTCCAATTACGCGCAACTGACTCAATACAATACGTATAACGATACCTGATTTATTGATAATCATTAAATCATCAGCATCTGTAACACTCTTGATTGCAATTAAATCACCCGTTTTCTCGGTAATGGTAATAGTTTTAACCCCTTTACCACCTCTATTAGTAACGCGATAATCATCTATGTCAGTACGTTTGCCGTAACCTTTTTCTGAAACAACCATAACTGTGGCAGATGGGTCATCAACAGCGATCATTCCAACTACCTCATCCTTATCATGTCCGAGTGTTACGCCCCTTACACCTGTAGCAGTTCTGCCCATTGGTCTGACAGTAGATTCATTGAACCTGATTGCGCGTCCGGAACGTAAAGCCATTACAATTTCACTTGTTCCGCTGGTTAAACTAGCTTCCAGTAACTGGTCACCTTCATTAATATTGATCGCATTAATACCATTTACCCTTGGTCTTGAGTAAGCCTCAAGAGAAGTTTTCTTAATAGTACCTTTCTTGGTACACATGATTATGTAGTTGTTTTCTAGATAATCCTGGTCTTTCAGGTTCTTAACTTTAATATAAGCTTTTATCTTCTCCTCCTTAGGGATATTGATGATATTCTGTATAGCTCTACCTTTACTTAACCTTGAGCCTTCAGGAATTTCATAAACCCTTAACCAGAAACAGCGGCCGGTTTCTGTAAAGAAGAGCATATAGTTGTGATTCGAGGCAATTAATAAATGCTCGATAAAATCTTCATTTCTGGAATCACTTCCTTTAGATCCTTTACCACCTCTGGCTTGTGTACGGTATTCAGTTGCCGGAGTACGTTTGATATAACCTTCATGAGAAATTGTGATGACTACTTCTTCATCCTCAATGAAATCTTCCATGCTCATATCTTCAGCTGAATGTACGATCTGGGTCCTGCGCTCATCACCATATTTCTCCAGCATCTCGGCAAGCTCATCTTTAATAATCTGCATACGCAGGCCTTCGTCAGCAAGAATAGCTTGTAAGTGCTCAATAGTTTTCATCAACTCATTGAATTCATCTTTGATCTTATCTCTTTCCAGACCTGTTAAACGGCGCAACGTCATATCCAGAATAGCTCTTGCCTGGATATCACTTAATCCAAACTGTTCCATCAGGCCAGTTCTGGCTTCTTCAGGCGTATTCGATCCGCGGATCAGTTTAATCACCTCATCGAGGTGGTCTAACGCAATCAGTAAACCTTCGAGAATATGAGCACGTTTCTGTGCTTCATTCAATTCAAATTGAGTACGGCGTACAATAACCTCATGCCTGTGTTCTACGAAGTAACTGATTAAATCTTTCAGGTTCAGCATTTGTGGCCTTCCCTTCACCAATGCAATGTTATTTACACTGAAAGAAGTCTGAAGTGCTGTTTGTTTGAACAAGTTGTTTAATACAATTGCAGCATTCGCATCACGTTTAATTTCATAAACGATACGGATACAATCCTTGTTAGACTCATCTTTAATATTAGAAATACCTTCCAGTTTCTTCTCACCAACCAATTCAGCAGTACGCTCAATCATCATGGCTTTATTTACCTGGTAAGGGATTTCTGTTACAATAATAGTTTCCCTGTCTTTAACCGTTTCAATCTCAGCTTTAGCACGCATAACAATACGTCCTCTGCCTGTTTCGAAAGCTTCCTGAACACCATTGTAGCCATAAATTATAGCACCAGTAGGAAAATCAGGCCCTTTAACAAACTTCATTAACTCAGGAACAGTAATTTCATTGTTCTCAATATAAGCGATAGTTGCGCCGATAACTTCGGTAATATTGTGAGGAGGCATATTAGTAGCCATACCTACAGCAATACCAGATGATCCATTGATCAATAAGTTAGGCACCTTTGAAGGCAACACCGTTGGTTCCTGCAGGGAATCATCAAAGTTCAACTGGAAATCTACTGTGTCTTTGTTAATGTCAGCAAGCATATCCTCAGCAATCTTCTGGAATCTGGCCTCTGTGTAACGCATCGCCGCCGGCGAGTCACCATCAATAGAGCCAAAGTTTCCCTGCCCTTCAACAAGCAGGTAACGTAAACTCCATTCCTGTGCCATACGCACCATTGTCATGTATACAGAAGAGTCACCATGCGGGTGATACTTACCCAATACCTCTCCAACAATACGGGCGGATTTTTTGTAGGGTTTGTTGCTGGCAAGCCCAAGGTCGAGCATGCCGTAAAGAACACGTCTGTGTACTGGTTTAAGTCCGTCACGTACGTCAGGCAAAGCCCTTGATACAATAACAGACATCGAATAATCGATATAAGCAGACTTCATCTGCTCGTCTATGTCAATCTTAATTATTTTGTCGTTATCCTGATTTTCTAAATCTTCTGCCATAAAAAGTAATGTTCGTTAAAAACGATTTAAATAAGGTAATGTTATAACCTTGCGAAAATACGAAAATATTGCTCTTTAAGCGTATTGTGGAAAAAAATTAAGCCCAGTCTATCCCTTTTATTAACTTAGTAAGAGTTGTAGCCTCTAAACTGTTGTCTGCGGGTTTGTGGTTATATGTCCACTTAGCCATTGGCGGTAAGCTCATTAGTATAGATTCTATCCTTCCATTAGTCTCCAAACCGAACTTTGTACCAGAATCATAAACTAAATTAAATTCTGCATAACGGCTCCTGCGCTGGTATTGCCACTCCTGTTCTGCTTCAGTATATTCAGTGTCACGGTTACGATCAATCAGTTCTGTATATATAGGTATAAAGGAATTGCCTACGGCAAGAGAAAATTCAAAAAGCTGCTCCCAGTCGAGCCCTGTATTTTCAGGTTTCAGCCTGTCGTAAAATATCCCTCCAATACCACGCGTTTCATTGCGGTGTTTGATAAAGAAATAATCATCAGCCTGCTTTTTGAACTTCTTATAAAATGAAGAATCAAATTCATTACAGGTTTGCTTTAGTATATGATGGAAATATCTTGCATCTGTATCGATCACATAGTGAGGCGTAAGGTCAATGCCACCGCCAAACCAGCGTGTTTGTTCATCCATTTCAAAATAACGGATATTCATATGTATAATAGGGACAAATGGATTAATGGGGTGAATAACGATAGAAACACCGCAAGCAAAAAACTCATCATTATCCACTTTGAATGCTTTCTTTACTGCCTCAGGCAGCTTACCGTAAACGGCAGAAAAATTGACACCGCCCTTTTCGATCACATCCCCATGCTGAAAAACCCGGGTCCGTCCACCCCCCCCACCTTCTCTTTCCCAAATTTCTTCTTCAAACCTCCCCTTTCCATCTGCAATTGCTAAACTCTCGCAGATTTCATCCTGAATCTTTTGGTACGCCAGTACAATTTTATCTCTTAACATCATGTCCGATTATAACGCCAAAGTTAAGTTTAATATAACCGTCAGCATGGTAAATAAAGGTGTTTTAGCTTCAATTTTACACTAAAACAATAAAGACCACCATAATGGCAGTCTTTATTATTTTAGTATTACATTTTAGGTGTTTTCGTCGTATCCGGCGGAACAGTTGTGGTATCCCTGGTCATCGTATCTGTTGG
Organism: Sphingobacteriales bacterium; assembly: GCA_015655115.1. Lineage (GTDB taxonomy): Bacteria > Bacteroidota > Bacteroidia > Sphingobacteriales > Sphingobacteriaceae > Pedobacter. The sequence goes on along the minus strand of JAATFQ010000158.1, from coordinate 44,418 downwards.
CGTAGCAGCCGAAGTATCTGCAGAACCACCGCTAACTGATGAACTATCCGAGGAATTAGAAACACTCTTTGTAGAATTGCATGCAGAAGCGGCTATTGCTAATGAGCCGGCAAAAGCAAGACTTAAGATTATCTTTTTCATAGGTTTTGTTTTAATACTAGGTTCATAACAACTTATCTTATAGATTGTTTATACCATTTTTGGTAATCATGCATAAAACAGGAAACTAAAGACTGTCCAGTGCTTTTTTCATATCCTCACCAGCTTTTTCCATGTCTTTCGACATCGTTTTCATACTATCCTGACTTGCTTTCAAATCCATTACTACTCTTACTACAGTATCATTTCTCATTACAACCAGCTTATTATCTTTAGGATACATCCACCATTCCATAATAAACATCGGCATTTTCTGCTCCGGTTCACCAATTAATGCCGAAACCTTCTCTTTAGACATGCCTTTTTTTATAGATTCAAAAGGTTTTTTCTTTGAACACGCTGACAGCGATAGTATCACTGCTCCAATAAGTATAATTTTTTTCATGAACTAAATGTATATAAAGTAATCCATAAAAAACGAGGCTGCTCCTATAAAGGAATAGCCCCGCAAAAAATTAATTAATTATACTAAATCTACTTTTTAGGCATCAATACGGCATCAATAACGTGCGTTACACCATTGCTGGAAACAGCATCAGTAATCGTGATTTTTGCGTCATTAACATACCATTGTTTGTCCTTGTAGCTAAACTTGATTTTCTGGCCTTGTACAGTAGTCAATTCCAGACCATCTTTCAAATCGGCCGCTTTATAATTTCCAGCTACCACATGGTAAGTTAAAACACCTGTAAGGTCTTTTTTCATAGCAGGTTTCAATAAAGATTCCACCGTACCTTTAGGTAATTTATCGAAAGCTTCATTTGTAGGTGCAAATACAGTAAAAGGTCCTTTGCCGCTTAATGTCTCTACTAAACCAGCCGCTTTAACTGCTGCTACCAATGTAGTATGGTCACTGGAGCCCATTGCATTTTCAACTATATTTTTTGTAGGCACCATTAGTGCACCACCAACCATTACGCCTTCCTGTGTATGCATTGTTGTATCAGACATAGCCATAGTGGTGTCCATAGCCGTACTGTCATTCATTGTGCTGTCTGTAGCCGATTCTGTTTTAGAGGAACTACAAGCCGAAACCATAGCGAGTAAAGAAAGGGCCATTGCAGCATTAAAAAATTGCTTTTTCATAGATTCTGTTTAAAAATTTTGTTTTAGATATCATTACTAACGAAGTATAATGACTGAAGGTTTTAAGTATTCTTGTTTTAACAGGTATTTACACCGTATGGTTTGATGGCGAACACTTTAGTACTCCATCATGATTGTAAACACAATTTTTCTATTTAAATATTACTTTAAGCATATATATATCTTATAAATGTTCAATAATCTTTCAGATCTTTATTCGTCATGATCGTATCAGAAAAAACACTCAAATGGGGACTTTGTCTCTACCCGCCAATGTTATTCCAGCGTATCTGGGTCCGCCGTTTCCATGATGGTTTCCGCGGAGTGGATGTAAAAATAAACAAGAGCTTATTTAACAAGAATTACAACGGGTCTATTTTTGGGGGAACCATTTATGCAGCTACAGATCCTTTTTATGCCTTATTATTTGATCAGTTGCTGCAGAGAGAAGGCTTCAAGATCAGGGTATGGCTAAAAAGTGCAAGCATACAATACCTGAAACCAGGGCGTTCCGATCTCTTTTTCACCCTGATTATAACCGACGAAATGCTCAACGAAGCAATTGAAGCACTTAACACCGGCGGGAAATTTATAAAAGCTTATCCCATGGAAATATTCAATAAAAGCGGTGAGCTATGTGCAACTGTAATGAATGAAGTTTATATAAGAAACCTATATAACGGGGAAGAAGGACGTGTAGCTTACTGATCCTGTCTTTCTTAATCACTGCTGAACATGAACATAAGGAAACTGATTTTGCAAGGTGAAGGCACTACACTCGATTTTAAAAAGACCATTTCCAGCAATGAGAAAATAGCTAAAAGTCTGGTTGCTTTCGCCAATAACAGAGGAGGCCAGCTTTTAATTGGCGTAGCCGATGACGGCTCTATAAAAGGCGTCAAGTCTGAAGATGAAGAAAGATATATGATCTTAAAATCTGCCCATCAATATTGCCGCCCGGCGATAGAGCCTGAATTTGAAGAAATCTATATCGATAGCAAGCTTGTGCTTGTCGCAACCATTCCCCAAAGTAATACAAAGCCACATTACGCGCTCGATGAAAACAAAAAATGGTGGGTATACTTCCGTGTTAACGATAAAAGTATCCTTGCCTCCAAGATCATTATAGATGTATTGAAAAAAGACAACACGCAAAGCGGACAGCTGATTACGTATACCGATCAGGAGAAAAAACTCCTGCAGTTTCTGGATAAGGAAGGCAGGATAACGCTAAAACAATTTTGCAAACTTACACGGAGTTCTCATAAACAGGCGCAAAAAATATTGGTAAGTCTTATACTGACAGGTTTAATTCGGCCCCATTCTTCTGAAAAAGAAGAATATTTTAGCCTTTTAGATGTTAAATAAGTATAGATTTGCAGGTTCATTACCTATACCATGTTCAGTTCCCTATACAATAAATATAAGCCATACTACTCAGACAATCTCCGTCTTGCGATGCCAATTGTGGTTTCTCAACTCGGCCATACTCTTGTACAACTTGCCGACAGTATTATTGTTGGTCATTTTGCCGGCACAGTACAACTAGCTGCTGTATCACTTGTCAATAGTCTTTTTATGCTGATCCTTGTGCTGGGGCTGGGTATTTCTTACGGCCTCACCCCTTTAATCGCACAGGAAAACGGCCGTAAGAATCATGCAGAATGCGGAAGACTGCTGTCTAACAGCTTAATGATCAATATCATTATGGGTATCCTGCTGTATGCAATGGTTCATTTCGGCACATTACTGATTATTGATCATATCGGCCAGTCGCCCGAAGTAGTTGCTTATGCCAAGCCATACCTCGGCTACCTTGGATTATCTATCATTCCTTTAATGATTTTCCAGACCTTTAAACAATTTACTGAGGGACTGGGTTTCACTAAACAGGCTATGTATATATCCATCTGGGGCAATCTGATCAATATTATCCTGGGAATAATTTTCGTAAAAGGCATGTTCGGCATCGCCCCTATGGGTGTAAAAGGAGTAGGATTAAGTACACTGATAGACAGGACACTGATGGCTATCGTCATGTTCATCTATGTATTCAGGTCAGAAAATTTCAAAAAATACCTCAGAACCTTCAGCTTCACGCTGGTAGATAAAGTAAGAAGTATAAAAATCCTTAAAATTGGCGCTCCTGTAGCATTACAATATTCCTTTGAGATCAGTGCTTTCAGCGGAGCTGCCATACTTATAGGTACCATTGGTGCCGTACCACAGGCAGCACACCAGGTAGCGATTAATCTCGCCTCGATGACTTATATGCTTGCAAGTGGAATAGCTTCGGCAGCTACCATTAAAACGGGCACCTTTCTTGGTAAAAATAACGTGTTAGATCTAAGGAGATCTGCAATTGCAAGCTACCATGTGATTATTGCATTTATGTCTGTTACTGCAATATTTTTTATCTGTGCCAATAATATTCTTCCTTTTATCTATACAGAAGATCTTGCTGTTGTACATATAGCAGCTCAGTTGCTGATCATTGCGGGTTTCTTTCAGCTTTTTGACGGTACCCAGGTTGTAGGTTTAGGTGTGCTGCGCGGAATTGGAGATGTCAATGTGCCTACGTTCATCACCTTCATCGCCTATTGGATTATAGGAATTCCACTGGCATACTTCTTAGGTATACAGCTTGAATTAGGTGTAAATGGCATTTGGTATGGACTGACCTTCGGTTTGCTCACTGCCTCAATACTTTTATTTTTTAGATTTCAGCAGAGGACAAGACATCTTATTTCCAAAGTCGAAAATGCAGGTTAAACGTATTAGGAAATAATTCTCAGAGCTATATGGAATAACAAATGATTAGGCTTGAATTTTGTTAAAAGCTTGGCTTACGCTCAATAGCTATATTATGATCAGTTTTATACTTCCTGTAATTAATAGTACTAACAATATCCAGAAACAACAGACTAAGGCAGAAAAAGAGCTTATCGAGGCTTTAAAATCTGGTGAAGCTATGGCACTGGAAAAACTATATCATCTTTATGCTGCCTCATTGTTAGGCATTATCCATCAGATTACCAGGCATGAAGAATTGGCAGAAGATATACTTCAGGAATCTTTTATTAAAATATGGAGGTCGATAGCGCAATATGATTCCGACAAAGGAAGGCTATTCACCTGGATGGCCAGGTTATGTAAAAATACAGCAATAGATCATCTGCGTAGCCGCAGAGAATTAAACCGGTCAAAAAATGAATCACTTGAAGAACTTATGGTTGAAGTTAACCTGGAGCATTATGAAAGCTATAATCCGGAAACCATAGACCTGCGGAACCTGATTAAATTGCTAAGCCCCGTACAAACCCAAATCCTCAACCTTCTTTATTTTGAAGGGTATACCCAGGTAGAGGTAGCCGAAGAACTGGCAATCCCAATTGGCACTATCAAAACAAGAGTACGTACAGCAATAAAAACATTACGTTCGTTCTACTAAAAAACACTGACATCTGATATTTGTGGTATAAGGTTTGATTATCGCAAATCATACATATGGCCACATCAAACAAATCAATTTACAGCGCACTTGCAGCAAACCTACTCATTGCAGTTACGAAATTTACGGCTGGGGCTTTTAGCAACAGTGCTGCAATGATTTCTGAGGGTATACATTCAATGGTGGATACCATTAATCAGATACTTCTTCTCTTCGGATTAAAGAGAAGCAGGAAACCAGCAGATTCCCTTCGCCCTTTTGGTTATGGGAAAGAGCTTTACTTCTATTCATTTATTGTTTCGATCCTCATATTTGGCTTAGGGGGCGGGATTTCCATCTACCAGGGCATTATACATATCATCCATCCGGAGCCATTAGGCAATCCTACATGGAATTATGTCGTGCTTGCTTTATCTGTAGTGTTTGAAGGTACCTCCTTAGTGATAGCGGCTAAAGAGTTTAATAAGGTACGTGGTACTGACAGTTGGTGGGAAGCTATCAAACGCAGTAAAGATCCTTCGAATTTCCTTGTTCTTTTTGAAGACGGCGCCGCCGTACTCGGTTTATTTATAGTAATGATCTGCATGTCAGTAAGCCATCATCTTAATATTCCACAGCTTGACGGTGTAGCTTCACTCCTTGTAGGACTGCTCCTTGTTGGTGTATCTCTTATATTGGCCAGGGAAAGCCGGAGCCTTTTAATGGGGGAAGGTATTTCCGACATCTCCAAAAATAAAATCACTGCTTTGGCAGAAAAAGACCCTGCAGTATTAAAGGCCTCGCATATCCTGTCTACCTATCAATCTCCCGAAGAAGTAATTTTAATGCTGATCGTCGCTTTTAAAGAAAATCTCGACACTGCAGAAATTAACGAAGCCATAGAAAGAATAAGAACAGATATTAAAAAAGAATTCCACTTAATTCGTTTCGTCATCATACAGCCCGAAACATATGCCCATAGTTTAAATTATAACTTGCTCCCTTAAGATCTGGAGCCCATCTTTTATGAAACGAAAAATCAATTTGTTACCGATTATTATCATTGGCCTATTTATCTTCCTCTTAAACTGGTATGTTGTTTCCGGCCTGAGCGTACTGAGTACTAATCAATATATTACTCCCGCTTTCTGGATTATTATTGCAGGAATTACGGCTTCCTTTTTTTATGCAATAAGCCAGTTCAGCAAAGGCGGCATGGGTACGTTTTTTAAAGTAGTTACGCATATCACCTTAATTCTGCTGACAGCTGAGCTGGTATTATCCATCACCCTTTTTTTAGGAGATGGTTACCGCCTTTTCAGAGGAGAAGCCAGAAGCCTTTACTGGGTAGAATTTTCTTTCCTTCTATTCTGCCTCACGGTCTTGATATTCCTTTATGGCATGATCTTCGGTAAATACAAATACAGGGTGATCAGACATGAGCTTTTCTTTGACGATCTGCCCGAAGCATTTGATGGATTTACGATAGCACAAATCTCAGATATTCATGCCGGAAGTTTCAATAACCCAAAAGCCGTACAACGCGGAGTTGATCTGGTGAACCGGCAAAAGGCCGACTTATTTGTTTTTACGGGCGACCTGGTTAATAATAAGGCGGAAGAAATTAAACCATGGCTATCTTTCTTCTCTCAGATAAAAGCACCTTACGGACAGTTTTCTATCCTGGGAAACCATGACTATGGCGACTATATCAAATGGGAGAATGAAGAAGATAAAAGAGCAAATTTGCAGCAGCTCAAAAAATACCATGCTGAATTAGGTTTCAACCTGCTATTAGACAACCATACCCGTATCAGAAAACACAATCAAAGTATACTGCTTGCAGGAGTTGAAAACTGGGGTATTGGATTCGGCCAAAGAGGCGACTTAAAAAAAGCGCTCAGTGGAAGTACTCCTGATGAATTTAAAATCCTTCTTTCACACGACCCGACACACTGGGAATCAGAGGTGAAAACTTACCCGTCGAAAATACAGCTCACCCTGGCAGGACATACCCACGGCATGCAATTTGGTATTGAAGCCTTCGGTATTAAATGGAGTCCCGTAAAATACCGTTACGCCCATTGGGCAGGCATAAAAGAGGAAAATGGAAGGATATTGAACATCAACAGAGGGTTTGGTTTCCTTGGTTTTTCGGGTAGAATAGGCATCTGGCCTGAAATTACTATTATTGAACTTAGAAAAACTAAAAGATAAGTTAGAAAAAGTAAAAAAATAGCTCAGTATACCTAATATATAAAATAACACTCTGTTATAGGGTTAAGAAAGAATTACCGGAATAGCTATTTACACCGGTAATTCTATTTTATGTTATGCGAAAACGTAGAACTTACTGTCTCTTACCGGCTGGCCTTTGATCGCCAGATATTCTCCCTTATGGTCACGTAAGGCTTTGATCACAAAAGGATCATTTCCTTTCTCAAGTTCATTATAAGCCAGGAGAATTCTATCTATATGTGTATCGGCATTTACTTTCCATTTCTTGTCAGCGTATAGAAAATAGCCAAAAACTATTCTCGTATTTCCCTTCATTTTCCCATCCAATCTTATAAATGCAGGATTTTCCTTTTTCAAAGGTGCTACACCCTCCAGATAAAATTCCTTAAAATCTTTAAACGTTTGTTTTGTATTGCTCATATTGTTATTCTTTCGATGTAATAAAATTTGTAAATTAATCTTCCTGCTCCTTCACGTTACCCGTTCTCTTTAGCACGCCCCAGCCTTCCAGTTCTCCCTTTAATGCTTTTCTAATAGATCTGAACAGCACGATATACATCAACTGTCTCCAGTAAAAGCGCTGAGGGATAATATAAATTAATTTTCTGTAAGATTCCTTCTCCATACTAAAAGCAATAGCTGCGAAAACAAGATCTACCAGGATGAACATGCAATAATAGAAGAATACTTGTCCGAAGCCATTATTCAGGCTCATGAGGCTGCCTATGCCTTCAAAGGTTAGTGAGTGAACAGATGCTAAAGAAAAAAGGCCTGTAATCATAGAGAGCAGCATAAAGAAATCTGCCAGCGGCGAAAATAAAGGTAAAATAATCTGATAGATCAGGATATTCGGCATCCCGATCATTCCAAAATATCCATACTTTTTATTCAATAATGTTTTCTTATTCTTCCAGAAGCTTTGCATCACTCCGAAGCTCCATCTTAAGCGCTGCTTAAGCAACATATTAACAGTTTCAGGCGCTTCAGTATAAGCAATTGCAGTATCGCAATTTTTGACCTGATACCCGGCACGAAGGATGCGCATTGTCAAATCACAATCTTCAGCCAATGTGTCTGTCGTAAAACCACCCACTTCCAATATTACGCTTTTACGGAAAGCACCAATAGCTCCCGGCACTACAGTAATGGTATTGAGAATATCAAAAGCTCTCCTATCCATATTTTGTGCAGTGATATATTCAATAGACTGCCAGTTGGTGATCAGGTTGTTTTTGTTGCCTACCTTAACTGTTCCGGCTACAGCAGCAATATCTTCATCATAAAAATACCGCATCAGTTCGGTAATCGCATCGGTTTTCAACTGCGTATCGGCATCTATACAGATCACGAAATCTGTAGTAGCATGCGCTATTCCAAAGTTCAGGGCCGAAGCCTTACCTCCATTAGGCTTGGTAAAAATCCTGATATTGTCACGCTCTGAGAAACGCGCTTTTACCAGTTCAAAGGTATTGTCTTTCGAGCCATCATCTACAAAAACAAACTCTACATTTTTATAGGTTGTCTTTAACAGGCTGTTTAAGGTTTGGACAACGGTGATTTCCTCATTATATGCAGGAATAATAATACTTACCTTATAATTGGGGTCCTGCAATAAAAGTCCCGCTTCCTTTTTAGCTGTAATCTTCTGTTTGATAGCCAGGATTGCAATAAATACACTCCTGAGCATGGCCAGGATAATCGCCAGTATAAAGATGAAGTTCAATGTTAAAGTACCATAAGAAAAAACCTTTAAGAAGAGGTTATCGCCCGAACTAACGAACATATTTCCATCATTATTTACTACTGGCATCAGCTCATTTTTTGTCTTCCCGATCAGATTACCTATCGTTACAAACTCAAAACCTTTCGCTTTAAAATATTTGATAATTCGTGGCAGTGCTTCAACAGTGGCCGAGCGGTTACCACCGGCATCATGGAGCAACAAAACATTACCCATATGCTGCTGTTTTACCACAGCTGCAAAAATCTCGTCAGCAGTGATCCCCGGTTGCCAATCCTGAGGGTCAATAGATTCCCCAACATTGATATAGTTCTCTTCCCTGCTTTGCACCACAGGCAGGATCTCTGCAGACGTTGTAGGTTCAGCATCAGCATTATAAGGTGGCCTGAATAATATTGTACTATGCCCGGTAACAGATTCTATAATCTTCCTGGTAGAATTTAACTCAAACTTTACTCTTTCTGTACCCACTTTAGACATGTCCGGGTGGAAAAAGGTATGGTTACCGATCTCATACCCCATATTGTATTCCTTCAGCAATAAGCCCATATTTTGCTCAGCCATAATACCCACTACAAAAAAGCTTCCCGGTACCTTTTCTTCCTGTAAAATGTCAAGAATCTGAGGTGTATACACAGGGTCAGGTCCATCGTCAAATGTCAGTACGATCTTCTTCTCCGCACGTCCATAACGGCGTATACTATATTTTGTTGGCAAGTCTACATATTGCTGCTCTGAAATGGAATAGTTTGAAGTGTCCATTTTCACCTCTATTTTGCCCTCTTTAGGAATAGATACTAAATCGAGGATTTCTCCATCACCAGAATAATCAATTCTATCATTTAACCCGATATGAGTCAGCCTTTTGAGGTCTACCCCACTTTTTCTTACAGAATCAATGCTTAGGTTCTTAGAAATAAATGTCCACAAACGCGGATCCTCTGCACCCATACGCCAAATTGCAATTCCTGCAATACCCCAATCATCGGCCTTTCTGATCAGATTAAAATTAGTAGCAGCATCGTTAAAAAACACCTCATGACGGATGGAAGATTCATCTTTATAGTTATAGCTCAGATTTGCCGATTTAGTGTCATAACTGATTTTCCCCTTATAGCGGTTGGCATTGGCAATTGCCTGCTGATAAGTAATCGTTTTTCCAACATCCTGATCCGGCCAGTCATATCCATAACAGGCAAGCGCCAGCATCACCTTGTCTGAGGATATCTGTCCGCAAATCTTATCCAGCTGCTCTTCTACCCATGCCTGGTGAGAAATATCACCCGCATTGCTATTTTCACTATGCTGATCATATGCCATTATAAAAATATAATCGTTATACTTCTCCAGTACCTTCAAGTTATAATCCTCGTTATCTGGCGAAATATCCTGCGATACGATCATATTTGCAGCATGCAACTGTTCGTACAAATTTCGTTGAAATGCTGCCAGCGGGATGTCAGAATTTTCCTTAATTTCTTCAAAGTCTATGTTTACACCTTGAAATTTATAGAACTTCAGCTTAGTGATCAGATTGGCTATAAATCTGTTCTGCAGATCTTTATCCTGCAGCAATTTATGTATGGCATTACCATCAAAATGATCAACACTGAAATTGGAGATCATAGCAATAGCTGTTTTTTTATACTTTAAAGTAACCTTTAAAGCTTCTTTATCTACGTTGTCTATCAGTGTATCTGCTCCGTTCTTGATAAAGAAAGATTCAGAAACTACCATATCAAGTTGTTTGATATGGTCTTTAAGATCAGAGAGCGACTGAGGGTCCCAGTCTACATAAAAGCCAGCATTGATGCGTACTTTATTATTAGGATGTTTCAGCCTGTGCATCTGCTGATCGTGCTTGATCTTAAGCAGTCTTTTCTTGGAAATTTTAAAATCTTTATAAGGTGTAGACTTTTTAATTTGTTCAATCTGCTTCTTTGTTAAGGTAGCGGCAGTATTGATTACAGGTAAATTTGGATAATGGTCGGATAAAAGACTATAAGCAACACACGCAGAAGCAACAATAAAAACGATAATGATACTTCTAGTTAACCATTGAAAAGTTATCCAACGACTCTTCTTGGCAGTTTGAAAAATTTGTTTTCCAGGCATTTGAGATTTATAAAGCTAAAATCAGGGCGCAAATGTGCATCAATAATTGATAATAAATGTATAAAAAATAAATACTTACTTATCTGTTACAAACACACAAAGCTGTCAAATATATCAATCAAAACAGATTAATCCGCAAGAAATTCCAGAGCTTTGCAAATTAAATTTTATAAATGCCAGCAAGCGACAATAAATCTATGCCACGGAAAATTATCCATATTGATATGGATGCTTTTTATGCTGCTGTAGAACAGCGTGATTTCCCTCAATACAAGGGAAAACCCCTGGTTGTCGGCGGCTCGCCCGACGGACGTGGCGTGGTAGCTACGGCAAGTTATGAAGCGCGGGCTTTTGGCATCCATTCGGCCATGTCGGCCCGCAAAGCCATCCAGTTATGTCCACATGCTTTATTTGTCCGTCCGCGCTTTGATGCTTACAAAGGTGTCTCTGTACATATCAGGGAAATTTTCAGCAGATATACAGACATCATAGAACCCTTGTCGCTCGATGAAGCCTACCTTGACGTTACTTCCGACAAGCTGAATATCGGCTCAGCACTGGCAATTGCACAGCAGATTAAAGATGCGATCAGGAATGAGCTAAATCTCACCGCATCAGCAGGGGTATCAAATAATAAGTTCGTGGCAAAAATCGCATCAGACATGAACAAACCAGACGGACTTACATTTATAGGCCCTTCAAAGATCAAGGCTTTCATGGAGAAGCTGCCGGTAGAAAAGTTCTTCGGCGTTGGAAAGGTAACGGCCGACAAGATGAAGAAGATGGGATTGCATACTGGTGCCGACCTAAAGCAACTCTCAGAGCAGGAACTGATCAGGAAATTCGGTAAAACCGGAAAATTCTATTTCAACATCGTAAGAGGTATCGATGAACGGCCCGTTCGGCCACATAGGGAAACAAAATCTCTTGGTGCTGAAGATACTTTCAGTGAAGACCTGGTGTCTTATGAAGAAATGTGTACAGAGCTGGAGATCATTGCCGAGAAGGTGGCTGCAAGGCTCGAAAAAAATAACCTGAAGGGAAAGACAGTAACTTTAAAAATTAAGTTCAGTGATTTCAGGCAAATTACCAGGAACCACTCGCTGCCGCAACCAGCGGGCGACTATCTGTCAATCATCAATGCAGCAAAAAACTTACTCTCTAAGGCCGATTTGTCGGATGAAAAAGTAAGGCTGCTGGGCATCTCATTAAGTAATTTTAGCCACGCTGCTTCAGCGAAGAACTTAAATCCCGATCAGCTGGAACTGTTTTAAGGCAGCACCTCGAACAACAAAAACTGGTTCTTCTCCGTAGTACTGAAATTATTATCAGCCACAAAAATAACCGACTGGTGGCCATTAGGTAAAACAGGTCCTAGTGTCGCTCCCTCAATGTTATCAATATATATCCCCAGGTTATCCATATTCACCAGCAATTTCTTACTGAGCACATGTGCTGGCGGCGTCTTCAGTAAGGATTCAACCCCCATTACATTATCAGCACCTTTCATGTCAGCTAAAAACACTTTGATATTGGTACCTAGCCTGCCGGTAGAATAAGAACGCTCAGTTACCATCAGCTTATCTTTGCCAAGCCATAAGATATCAGGGATCCCATTGCTGATCTCACCCCCATCTGTTAGCGCAGGCAAAGCAACTGGTTCCAGTTCATACGCATATTGTGCAGTGTGCTTCCCGGTTTTTAAATTAAACTTATAAATCCTGATCAATGGATGATTGATGCTGAGATCCGCCCGCGGTCCGTCCTGATATAAAGGTTCTTCCATACTCACATATAAAGACCGGTAATGATCATCAAAGGTAAGTCCTTCTAAAACCCCGTTTCTTCTGGGGCCATGCTCAGCAATTTCCATCTTCAGGTTTTGTGGCAGCGAAATAGAATTGACATACCTTCCAGTGGTATCTATCACATTTATTGTAGGGTCAATGAGTACAGTATCCTTAGGCAGAAGTAATCGTTCGCCCTCACTGGTCCAGATCAGGTGATGAGTACGTCTGTTCAGGCGCATAGCTTCAGGATCAGTAGTTCTGGTTGCATTGATATTCAATTCGGGATAGCTTGTACCATCCTGCTGAAGCAAAGTATTTACCCCGGTAATGATTACGCTGTCAATTCCTTTCGACGATATTAAAATATGCGCCTTGTAAAATCTTGCAGGATTGATATGTGATCGATCATCACATATCAAATAATAAATATTGTTTTGACTATCATAATCAATTCCTGAAAGCCCTCCGACTGTGGTATGTTGAAATTCAAGATGATGAGGCAGCACAAATTCATTGATATACCTCAGCTTAATTTCTCCTGAATTTCCGACCCTGGTTTTGCTCCCAGCCGCTTCATAAAGTGAAGAACAACCAGTCAGACATGCACTAACAAGGCCACAACACAGTAAAATCAAATATGTAAAACGACCAGTTTTAAGTTTCATTCTTATCTATTAGCTATACAGCGGATAAATATACAACCCAAATCTCCTTATTTTCTACCATCTTAAAATGATTGCATTAAATCAATAATTCCTTTATATTGAAAATGCTTATCCATTTTTTGTTATATAAATGCCTCTCTTAAGCCAATAAAGTTGTGGTGCAATTGACTCATAATGAGAAAGTATTGCTGAACTTTTGACAGGAGATGGATGAGTTCGGACGAAATAGCAGCGCCTGTTTTAATTGAACCGGACATATACTCCGATAAATGCTTAATAGAAACATCATATGAATAGTAACATTTGTCTGATACAAAATATTTATTTTAGGCATAAGTATTGATATAAGATACTCATAAAACTATTTAACCAAATATTTATGCTCAGACAGAGCTTTCATAATAAAAATTGAGATGAGGATAACAGATAGTAAAAACATCAACCTGGAAGAATATTACGAGGTAGAATACTGGTGCGAAAAATTCCAGGTAACTCCCGAAATATTAAAACGAGCAGTAAAAGAATCAGGAACTATAGCAGCCGAAGAGGTAGAGAAATATATACGAAGCAAATACCCCCTTAAATGAGAAAAGATCTGAAATTAAGCAGCATTATTACTATAGCTGCCCTGTTGGTTATCGTTTATTTTATAGTAAAATATATTGTTTTCCCGGTTTTACACCTTGCGCTGGGTATCGCGGCAGGATTAATTTCTACTGTACTTACTGTACTAATTATATTACTGATATATTTCTACCTTAAACAAGCCTTCCGGGGAAGGTAAATGAGATCATAATCTTCATTGATGAATGATATTTTCCGATATATAATGTAATCAAAAATCAGAGCGGCGGTCAGTATATTGACCGCCTCTTTTTCACCATAGTTACCGTAAGGGAGACAGCTACAGTAAGGGAGACAGCAGCCGGGCCAGTTTCTCTGGTAGTTGTTTGTAAAGAGGGCGTTTCTCCCATTCAAGCGGGTCAATCCTTTTGGCATCCCTCAAGTCCTCATAAAAAGTATTAGTCATTTCTAAAGCGATCTTACTGTCATAGATTACGCAGTTTACTTCAAAATTCAGCTCAAAGCTACGATTATCCATATTTGCAGTACCTACCATAGATAACGACCCGTCTGCAACCATTGTCTTGGCATGGACGAATCCTTTTTCATACTGATATACTTCTACTCCGGTCTTCATTAGCTCCCCATAATAGGATCGTGCAGCAGCAGCGACCATTCTGGAGTCTGAAGTCTTCGGACCAGGCACCAGCAGCACCACCTTCACACCACTTAATGCCGCTACAGAGAGCGCATCGATTAAGCTCTCTCCAGGGATAAAATAAGGGGTCGTAATCAGGATCTCCTTCTCTGCCATCCCGATTACCTGGATAGTGGAAAACAAAATAGTGGGATTATCAGAATCCGGACCGCTGGCAGAAATCTGCACTACAGAGTCACCAAAATCTTCCTCAGAATCGCAGAAGAAATCTAGCTGAGGGGCCAGCGCTTCATCAGCACAAAAATTCCAGTCACATATAAAAAGATACTGCAGGTAATAAACACCAGTACCTGATATTTTTACATGGGTATCACGCCAGTAAATCTGATCGTTATGAGCAGTGCTATTCACATAACGGTCACTGATATTGATGCCACCTGTAAAGCCAATACATCCATCAATGACGATGATTTTTCTGTGGTTTCTATAATTGAGCCTGTTCGCTAAGGCAATAAAAAGGACTTTATAAAAAGGGAAAGCCTCTACACCAGCGGCAATCAGCTCCGGGACCACCCTTTTCCGTATACTACGACTGCCAAAATCATCATATATAAGGCGCACTTTTACACCCGCTTTAGCCTTTTCAATCAGTATATCTTTTATCGCATTGCCAATCTCATCATCTTCATAAATATAATACTCGATATGAATATGATGTTTCGCAGCGCGCAGCGATTTGAGCACTTCCGGGAACTTCTGCTCACCATTCAGCAGGATATCTACCCTATTGTTACCTGTAAGGTAACTCGTTCCATCGTTGAGCAAGAGATGTGCAAGCTTTTGATATTTAAGTATTTCATCAGGAACTGTATTCCATATTTTTTCAGATTTCCGGTAGATGCCTTCCTCCATCTTATTTTGCATCTGCACGTCCTTAATTATCTTTTTACTGTATAACTTACGTTTACGGTAGTTAGTGCCAATACAGAAATAGAGAATAATACCCGCTACCGGCAGAAACACAGTTAACATCAGATAAGCAAGTGTTTTAATGGTTGAGCGGGTGTCATAGATAATACGCAGACATGTCGCAAAAATCACCAGCGCATAAAGTATTTCTAACAATAATATCCAGCGTATTTCCTGCATCAATGTATCGGGGTATGAGTTTCAGAGGCATCCTCATCAAATCTATGTGTATTGTTATGCATCAAATCAAGTTTCATCAGAATATGATAATATTTATGGGTTATAAAGTGTATTTCGCTTTCATATTTAATCTCGTTATGACCTGGGATAATTTAATCATATATTTTGAACAATTACAAACTTCATTTGTTCAGACATACAAGCATTTGTTTTTAAATACCGGATGGTTATAAATACTAAAGCATTAAAAAACAAAAAGATATACAGAAATAAAATCCTTAAGCATTTACGCTCCTGTTTACGAGAACAATAAATATGAATAAGAAAATAGTAATATTTGACGACGATAAAGAAATATTAGAAGCACTTGAATCCGTACTTGATTTTGTAGACTGGGATTTAATCACGTGTTCCACAGGCAGAGATGCAATAGATGTAATCTTACAGGAAAAACCAGATCTTATCTTAATGGATGTACTTCTTGACGGTTACGACGGAAGGGAAATATGTATGGCCATAAAAGCTAGCTCAGCACTAAAGCACATTCCAATCATCCTGATTTCCGGACTTCAGAATTCTGGTGTCGAAAACAAAGATTATGGCCACAATGATTACCTCAATAAACCATTCAATGCCGGCGAACTGATTGATAAGGTGTATTTTCAGCTGGCTTCATAAGGTGTTTGAGGTTTAGCTATAAACTATAGCTGATCCAATGCTTTCAGGATAACTGCGCAGGCGAGTTTAATCTCTTCTTCAGTAATAATCAGCGGAGGGGCTATCCTCAAAGCATTTTCACAATGTAAAAACCAGTCTATTACCACTCCATCGGCACCACAGAGACGGCTTGCCTGCTCTACCTGCTCAAATGTATCCAACTGTACGCTCATCATTAAGCCAATACCTCTGACTTCTTTAATTTTAGGATGGACAAGCAACGATCGGAATAGCTCTCCCTTTTTGGTCACATCCCTCACCAGATCTTCATCAATAATAACATTCAAGCTCGCCAATCCCGCTACACTGGAAACAGGGTGACCCCCGAAAGTAGTGATATGTCCTAAAATCGGGTTTTCCTTTAGCACTCCCATTACTTCCCTATTAGCCACAAAAGCACCTATAGGCATCCCGCCACCAAGTGCCTTCGCCAGTAAAAGTATATCCGGCACTATGCCGTAATGTTCAAAAGCAAAAAGCTCTCCTGTACGGCCAAATGCGGCCTGTATTTCGTCAAGAATTAATAAGGCGCCTACTTCGGTACACCTGGCTCTTAATTTTTGCATATAGGTCAGGGAGGCAACCCTGATACCTGCTTCGCCCTGTACTGTCTCCATGATCACACAGGCAGTGTGAGCAGTAATATTTTCAAGATCTTCCTCACGCCCAAAATTAATAAAGCTTACATCAGGCAGTAAAGGCCGGTAGGCTTGTTTAAAATGCTCATTGCCCATCACACTTAAAGCACCATGGGTACTCCCGTGATAAGCATTCTTGCAGGAGACAATTCCTGATCTGCCAGTAAAACGTTTTGACAGTTTCAGTGCTCCCTCAGTTGCTTCAGTGCCAGAATTAACAAAATAAACGTTGTTTAATGAACCCGGTAAAACACTGATCAGTTTTTCAGCAAACTTTACCATGGGCGACTGGATAAACTCACCATAAACAGTAAGATGCAGGTATTTATCAAGCTGCTCTTTTATTGCATCAATCACCTTCGGGTGTCTGTGTCCAATATTGCTGACGGCAAATCCAGAAACAAGATCCATATACTTCTTCCCTTCTATATCATACAAATAAATGCCCTCTGCATGGTCTACTTCAAGAAAATTCGGACTTGCAGAGGTTTGAGCATTATTTAACAGAAAGAGTTGTTTATGGCTGATCATGAGAATGGCTTTAAAATTGTAGGGCGCAAAACTATTTATAATTTAGCCAATACCAATGCATATAATGTCAAATAAAAGACAATAAGTTAAAATCATACTCCATCTATTTGATAACCTTTACTGGTTCATGGTCGGCCGGTTTATCTACCGGCCTGATAATCATCCTTAACGACTGATCATTGGAGAAATAAGCTACAGTCCAGTTGTACATTGTGTTAAACCTGTTTCTATAAGAAATCAGAGAAAGTAAATGTATAAACAACCAGGTGAGCCATGCGATAAATCCGCTCATATGGACATGAGGTTTCGGCAAGTCTACCACTGCCTTATTTTTCCCTATTATCGCCATACTGCCTTTATCGGTATACAGAAAGCCGCGCGCAGGTTTACCCAATGCGAGCTGCCTGAAATTATGCGCCAGATTCTTCGCCTGCTGGATAGCTACCTGTGCTACCTGCGGATGTCCCTCAGGAAAATTAGTGTCGCCAGTCTGGAAACAGGTGTCACCAATAGCATAGATATGCTCAAAACCAGCTACCTGATGATAGGGATTAACCAACAGCCTTTTCCCTCTTCCATAACTGGTCACAGGGATACCATCAACAGCCATAGCACTCACACCGGCAGCCCAGATCAGGTTTTTGGTATGAATTACTGTTCCGTCAGAGATCATTACCTTATCGTCAACAAAGTCATTTACATGGCTGTCGAGAACAATTTCAACACCAAGTTTTGTTAAAGCTTCGTAAGTATGCTGCTGTGACTTCTCGCTCATCGGTTTTAACAAAGCATGTCCGCCGTCTACCAGATAAATTTTAGCGCCGCTGTTTATCAATTCGGGATAGTCTTTTCTAATAATACTCGACCGCATTTCGGCAAACATTCCTGAGATCTCCACTCCAGTTGGTCCCCCACCGGCTACAACAATATTCAGATATTTTAATATCTCCTCTTTTTCAGTTGCTATAGCTGCTTCTTCAAGGTGTGTCAGCAGCCTGTTGCGCATTTGTATGGCATCACCAAGCGTCTTCATAGGAATGGCAAATTTCTTTACATTATCCATTCCGAAATAGTTTGTCTCCGCTCCCATTGCAAATACGAGCTCATCATATTCCAGTATGCCATTGCTCAGTAGAATCTTATTTTCTTCGGGCATTACTTTCAGCAATTCTCCCAATCTGAAATGCAGATTTTTCTTGTACCTGAAAAGCTTACGGATCGGATAACTAATTGCCGAAGGTTCCAAATAAGCAGTTGCCACCTGGTAAATTAAGGGAGGAAAGAAGTTATAGTTATTTTTATCTACCAGCGTTACTTCATAGTCTTTGTTTTTACCCAATGCCTGGGCAAGGTTAATTCCTCCGAATCCACCGCCTATTATAATTACTCTTTTTCGCATACTTTGTCAATTATCCGCATATATGTCGCAGAATATCTGAAATATTCTTTGATTAACGACAGTTAAAACTAAAGAATGTTTTGAAATTGAAATGTAAAATTAATTGACTGGGCAAAGCATCATCCCGGAAGGCTGATTTTGCCCATCGTTACCGCCGGGATGCCCGGCCGGCTTCCATAGCCGGTATCTCCTCCTGATACGCATTCGTTGGCAAGCAGGGCAAATAACACGGCTTCCTTTGCATCGGGATCTATTCCCAAATCTGCTGTATTATTCAATGTGGTGCCTAAGTGCTTGCTGATGCGCGCTGTCAACACCGGGTTATGCATGCCGCCCCCGCTAAGATATATTTTGAATGATTGATCTGCAACGGACTTTTTAATTGCATTGACAATGGCCAGTGCAGTAAATTCACATAGTGAAGCCAGAATATCTGCTTTTGAAAGCGTAGAGTCCGTTCCCGAAGGCTTTGCCTCAATACCTGCAATCGCAGCATCTAAATAAGCAATATTGAATAGCTCTGGTCCTGTAGTCTTCGGAAATGACAGGCTAAAAAACTCATTGTCGAGCAATGCTTCAACCAGCAGTGTACTGACTTGGCCAGACCCGGCTATTTCAGCATCTTTATCGAAATATTTCCCGGGGAAATGCAATTGTACAAACTGGTCCATCAAAGTATTACCCGGACCCACATCTGTAGAAAATACCTGATCCGGATTTCTTCCTGCCGGAAGATAAGTGAAATTAGATATTCCTCCTATGTTTAGCAAAATCCTGTTTTCAGTAGCCGAAGAAAATAGCAGATAGTCGCCATATACCGCCAGCGGAGCTCCCTCTCCGCCTGCGGCAATATGTTTTTGTCTGAAATCGCTAAGAGTAATTACCCCAGTCATCTCAGCAATATGGTCGCCATCACCTATCTGTAAGGTAGCATTAGGCCACTCATCATGATGATGTAACGACCTGGGTGCATGGAATATCGTCTGTCCGTGACTGGCAATCAGATCTACCCTCTCAACCGGAAAGTTCCATACCGATAAAGCTTTTAGAACCAATGCGGCAGAATAAGTGCCAATTTTAGCATTCATCAACGTCACATTTTGCAACGCTACCTGATCCTTAAAAGATATCGCCTTTAGCTCTTCCTTAAAATCCTGATCATAAGGCATTGTAATAAAATGAAGTACTTTCAATTGTGTATCCAGTCCGGCCCCGTGGAACTCACATAATGCAATATCCAGGCCGTCTAATGATGTCCCCGACATGAGTCCGGCGATAACTCTGGATGGTGCTGCCGAGATGCTGACTAGTTTTAAAAGCTTGGCATTCATCTATAGGTCTAATTTATATCAGTGATCTAATTTATATCAATATTTTTAACCATGGCATCGGCGAGACCGTGAAAATCATTACCATAATGATGATTGCCGGGCAATATCACCGTTTTGCATCCATCTTTGATAAAGCGGCCTGCAATCTTATTCCCTTCAGATTTTCCAAAAAAGACCACGGGCTGAAGGGCTTTAGCTTTCTTCATTTCAGCTAAAACGTTATACTTACCACGTGGACCACCAAAATTCAGCATGTCGGCCACGTGAATTTCAAAATCTGCCAGCACATCCGGAGAAATTGCCAGCACCCCTGCAAGCTGCATTTTTAGTGCAGCAGGTAAACGGTTCGCAATAAAGGGAACAACAGAGCCGCCAAAAGAATAGCCTACCAGCACTACTTTATCTTTGTTCAGCTGAGCCATATAGTGAGAAATAGCTTTGCTCAAATCTTCCGTTGTCTTTTCAGGTGTCCTGGCCGACCAGAAATATTTCTGCGCGTCGAGTCCCACAACAGGTATCCCTTTAGCCGCCAGCGCTTCTGCAAACGACTGATCAAAGCTGGTCCAGCCCCCATCACCAGAGATCATAAAAAATACAGGGAGATTTGATTTTTTAGCTGCCGGGATGAGCTTTAAGGGTAAATCGTCATTATATATATCCGCACCAGTAATATCAGCATGAGGCGACATGGAAGGAATAGCCAGCGATGCGCTTTTTAAACCGCCCAGAAGGATACAGAGTAATAATAATTGTTTCATCAATTGATATGTCTTTACAGGTTATGAAGCTAGTATGCGCATTATCATTACGGTTTAATCACTTTTGCCAGCACAGCAGGAACCTGTATAAGGTCGTAGTCCTGATCATAAACCAGATATTTATTGTGCCATACCGGCGAAAATTTATCCTTTGCATCCCTCAGCCCTTTATAGTGAGAAAATGATTTAATCTTTTCATAAGCAAACTTCATCGACCGTTCGGGCAGATTTTTAGGGTCCATTAAACCTGATAGCGGTGCGAATCCAATGTTCACAGAAGTGCAGCCAGTATCTTTCAGGTACTTGAAAAGTGCGACAAGAATAAAATCGATCACACCGTTAGGTGCATCTTTAGTTTTTCTTATTAAATCATAGGTACCTTCACCGCTGGCATAATCAGGAATAACATTTAAGAATGCAACAATCTTCTCCTCAGCATTCTCTACGGTGATAATTGTCTGCTCTTTAAGTTCTTCCCACAGAAACATTCCCTGAGAAAATACAATTTCTTCACGCTCCGTATCAGCAAGCCATTCGTCAGAAACAGATTTAATTTTCTGCAGCAACCCATCTTTCACAGGAGCAGCATAGATATTACAGTGGTAACCTTTTTCGGACACTTTTTTCAAGGCATTACGGATAGATTTCCTGCTTCCGCCCTCCAGCGTAAAGGTAGTCAGGTCTACTATTCCTTCCTGGCCAAGATACAGACGTTTTTTGCCGCATTCCATAAATGTTTCCATGGCCTCCTCAGGCACACGGTAATAGAAGCTTTTCAGGCCACTTTCAAAACAGTATTTATCAAAGGCCTTAATAAAAGCTTTTAAGTTCTCCGGTGCTGTAACAGGTGTTTCCAGAACTACGGCAAAATTGCCCGATATGCGGTATGAAACAAAGCCCTCGATATCAGGGTTACGGTAGATCAGCTTATCATGATAAGTTTTGAAATAATCCATAGCGGAGTTGCCATATTTCTCCAGCTGTAAATTTGCCCAGTTAAACTCTTCATCCCCGGTGGTGTCTTTCATAATATAGGGACGGACGAGCGTATAAAACAGGAAGGCCATAGATAGGAAACCACTGATATTAATCGAGTACAAAAAGCCCTTTGCAAATGAATCACGGGGAATCAGTTCTGAACTTTCTATCAGCACAAAATTTTCCAGTGTATATTTAACCGATTGGCGAAGACTGAAATCCACATTAAAATGTCTTGCATCAAGATAATAAAAACCTATCACACCATATAAAATGATAGCACCAACACTCAGTAAAGTCGTTTGGATACCTATATACCTTAGCTTTGAATTGTGCTTCACATAGTATTCTTTCCTTGAAGCCAGCAGCCCTACGATAACCACCAGCGAAAACACAGCCTCTTCATAATCAATTGCTTTGGTAAGGTTACCTATAAGAGAAAGCAGACACAAGCCCAGCGCAATATACCAGGCCATCTTTAGCCCCTTCAGCATAAATGCAGCAGTAACCAACAAAAAAAGCCCGGCAACAAGTACAAAATAATTGGACACAGCAATGGCAGAAACCGGCAGGAAATTTTTCAGGAAAACAAGACGTTCATGAATAGCCGGGGTAAGCACCGACACTATGTTCACTATGCCCAGGGTCAGGATCAGCAACGCAGGAATTATGCGCATCAGCAACTTATTTATTTTTAGGAGAAAGCTCAGTGCCCCAAGCATTAATGGAATCCAGAACTCCATAAATCTGTACAAAATGGTAACAGATACTGCTTCAGCTTCGCTATAACCCAATTTGATCAGCATAAAAGTCATAGATGCCTCAACAGCACCCAGTCCACGTAAAAAAGGAGATATGATTAAAAATACCACCGCAACAACATAGGCCACTGTAGCTACAACGATCGATGGTGCTATATTTAAAGCGACCATCGCAATATAAATATGGACGATACCGATGATCTCTATCAGCATGCTGTACAAAAAAGTGCTGATGAAGCTATTCCGTTCAATCTTATTTGTTCTGAAATCACCTAGGTAAACTTCTATAACAGGAATATAGCGGGTTATCATTCTATATATCCTGCCATTTGAAATAACAGACCTGAATAATAAATAAACAAAGCCAATCAGTGCAAAAGCGGCAATAAGTCCAAACCATTCTCCCATGCCAATACTTCCCTGGAAAATAGCATACACAAAAACCGGGATAGCAATTACAAGAACCGAGAGAATGCCTACGAAACCATATATTGAAGAAGCAAAGTTGATCTGCGATTTGCTTACTCCTTTAGATTCGATATTTCCACTAAAAAATGCAAGTGAAGAAACACCTCCGGCGGGTAAAAAAACACTCACAAAATTCCTCTTCAGGAAAAGCATACTCGCGTCGCCTATTGAGACTTTGCTTCCTACAGCAGCAAACGAAGACCTGTACATCAGTCCGTGGATAAATATATATACCACACTTAGCACTATGCCGATAGTGATCCAATCCCATCTGGAAGTAACTACTAAAGCCCTAACCTGCTGCAATTCTGCTCTTTCATGCTTAATAAACCAGATAGCCAGCCCGATAAAGAAAAGAGTGAAAATGTAACTGCCGAGAATTTTATAATGTTCCCTTAGAAACGGTACAGGGTTATAGGAAGAAGGTAAACTCATAGGGTCGAAAAATATTCAGATAGATATTCCTATAAAAGTATGATATTTATGCTGATTCTGGAAGTATGGTTTTATCCTGCACCCTACGCTTGCAGATTGAACTATCAGGAGAAGTATGCAAACTGACTTCTTGCCAGGTAAATTAAAAAAGCTGATCATGTTGAATGATACAGCTTTTTTTGTTTAAAATACCAATATAATTATAGTTCGTAATAAGAAGAATTCAGGTTCTTATTCGCTTTCTCTGCAATTTGTATTGGCGTATAATCAGATAAAATAAAAGCTTCGCCTTTTCTGATACATACATCATGTTCAAAATGTACTGAAGGTTTTCCGTCTTCAGTTCTTATTGTCCAGCCGTCATCATCAGTATAGATATGTCTGGTGCCGAGGTTAATCATAGGTTCAATAGCCAGGACAAGATTTTCTTTCATCATCGTTCCGGAACCTTTTCTGCCATAATTCGGAACCTGAGGATCTTCATGCATCGCACGTCCCAAACCATGTCCCACCAACTCTCTTACCACACCATAGCCTTCTTTTTCAGTATATTCCTGAATGGCATTTGAAATATCACCTACCCGTTTTCCAACTACGGCATGTTTTATTCCTTCAAAAAGGGATTCTTTTGTTATCCTTACCAGCTTTAAAACCTCAGGAGCTACATCTCCTAATATAAAAGTATAGGCATGGTCACCGTGGAAACCATTTTTATATACGCCTACATCTACAGATACAATATCACCTTCACGTAAAGGCACATCATTGGGGAAGCCATGAACTACTACGTCATTTACCGAAGTGCATATATTGTGAGGATAACCATTATAATTAAGGAATGAAGGTTCAGACTTGTTGTCCCTCATAAATTCAACAGCTAACCTGTCGATATCAAGCGTCGTCATTCCTGGTTTTAATACTTTAGCGATTTCGGATAAAGCAGCACTTACAAGCAATGCGCTGGTTTGCATTAATTTTATTTCGTCTTCTGTTTTATATATAATCATTGTATTGCAAATTTAATAAAACCTATTTGTTAACTAAAGTATTTATAATATATAATAAACGTTTATTGAACATTTAACATCATTTGGCATATTTTAACAAACCTGTGTCAACATATGTGGATGAATATATACTATTTCTCTTCCAGTTCAATCTTCAATGAATGATCTGCAAATCCAGCAGTTTCCTGAGCATGGTGGCTCACTATCAATGTAGTTGTACCAAATTCTTTCAACAGAAACTTTATATCAGCAATCAGGCTTTCGCGCAAATCATCATCCAGTGCTGAGAATGCTTCATCCATCAGCAACAAATTGGGCCTCATAGCCAAAGCTCTTAAAATAGCCAGCCGTTGCTGTTGGCCTCCGGATAACTGACTGGGTTTGTGGGCTGTAAACGGGCTCATTTTCCCTATTTGCAGCAGTCTTTCTATCAGTTCGTTATCGCTGGTCGCATAATTAAGATGTGCTAAAACTGTCATATTAGGGAATAAAGCATAATCCTGAAATACAAAAGCCGCCTGCCTCTTCTGCGGACTCAGGTTAATGTGTTTGCCAGTATCCAGCCATATTTCTCCGTCAACGGTTATAATACCCCTTTCCGGAGAAATCAGGCCAGCAAGAATTTTCAGAAAAGTAGTCTTCCCTGAGCCAGAAGACCCAAATACTTTAGTAACTGAATATTTCTCTATATGGGTTTTAATCACGAGCCTGCTGATGCCCTTATATGTTTTTATCTTTTTATCAATTGATATATCTATCATTCCAGTGGTCCTTTCGCAGCATTTTTGTTAAAAATAAACACAAGAATTACTATACTAAAAGTAATTGCGAACAATACCAGGGCGTACTGGTTCGCTTCATGGTACTGATTACTGTCCACCGCATCATAAATAGCTATTGAGGCTACTTTAGTGATGCCATTCAGTTTACCACCTATCATTAAAACAACACCGAACTCACCAAGCGTATGTGCAAAACTTAACACAACAGCGGTATATAAGGAGGATTTTATATTAGGCAACAAGATCCTGTAAAACGTTTCCCATTTTGATTTACCCATTGTATAAGATGCTTCCGCCAGCGATTTTGGCAGGTGGGCCAATGCTGATTTCACCGGGCTTACCATAAATGGCAAACTGTAGATCACAGACGCCACCACGAGTCCGCCGAAAGAAAAGACAAGGCTGATATTGAAATACCTGAGCAGCCAGCTGCCTAGCATACTATTCGGACTGAAGGCCAGCAAAAGGTAAAAACCTAACACAGATGGTGGCAGCACCAGAGGCATAGTCAACACTGCCTCAGTAACCACCTTTAAAAACGAACTGCGGCGGGAGAGCCAGTATGCCAGAGGAATTCCAATGATGACCAGGATCATTGTAGTGATGGCAGCCAGCTTTAAGCTAAGCCATATCGGTGTCCACTCCATTAAAATAAAACTGCATTATACACCATAACCATATTTTTTAAAGATCGCCTTTGCCGCAGGCGAAAAAAGATAATCATAAAATCTTTTATTGCTATTATAATTACTGCTTTTGGCGTGTTTAAGTAGTACAGCACCCTGTTTTATTGGTGTGTAGGCTGAAGGGTCAATCCGTAGCCATTTAAAGTCAGCATTAGCAGTTATTTCATATGCCAGCGATTCTGTGGTAAATCCTATCGCCACAACTTTATTTAATACATAAGTATTCACCTGGCTGATACTTTCGCCAAAAACCAACTGAGGATGAATCGCTTTATACAAGCCGAAATGGTTAAATGCTTCTTCAGCAGCTTTACCATATGGTGCTACCTTCGGATTTGCAATGGCTATTTTACCTGCCCCCTTTTGTACCGCAATTTTCTTCCAGTTTTTTAAGTCGGCCCCCGTTGCAGAACATACAATGAGGCTCCCGGTGGCATAAACTCTTGGTTTCATCAAGGTCATACCTGCGTTATCAACTATCTGGACAAAATTCATATCTGCGGATAAAAAAATATCATAAGGTGCTCCGTTTTTGATCTGTGCAGCTAATTTCCCTGACGGACCACTAATTATTTCCACTGATATGCCAGTTTTTTTATTGAAATCTGCCTTAAGTTGTTGGAGTACATATTGAGCATTGGCCGCCACAGCAACTCTAACGGGCTGTGCCATAACACAGGAACATGAAAAAAGGAATAGAAAAAAAAATGCGGCTATTTTTTGCATATAAACAATAATATAAATTTAGGACATTATATATACCGTATGCGGGGCATATTTGCTCGGATTATATTAATAGGAGGCTGGTCCCTGGCATACGATAACCTGCAAAACAAATATATCCTAATAAAAATCAAAAACAGGAGTAATGATTTTTATTACCTTTAACATTTTATAAAGAAATGGAATTTACAGAAATATGTAAGCCTTTTGATGCGCTGACGACGAAGGAGCTTTATGCGATATTAAGATTAAGAAGCGAGATTTTTGTTATTGAACAAAACTGTATCTTTTTAGATATGGACAACAAGGATCAATATTGTCAGCACCTGATGTTATATTCGGAAAACGAGTTGGTTGCATATGCAAGGATTGTCCCGGCCGGACTATCATATCCTGAGCCTTCTATTGGCAGGATCGTTAGCAGCAATAGTGTAAGGGGAAAAGGATTTGGCAGGCAGCTGCTCAAACTATCTATCGAGAATTGTATCCGTTTATGCGGCAATAAACCTATTAGGATTGGTGCCCAGCTCTACTTAAAAGATTTTTATGGATCATTTGGCTTTGTTACCAGCAGCGATGTTTATGACGAGGATGGTATCGATCACATTGAAATGGTCAGAGAGGCCGTAACGATTTAATAGATTTCAGGTTTCAAAGATTATACTTTTTGAGGTCATATTTTTTTAAGTCCTATTTTTTAAGGTTACACATTATTTATTTATATAGTTTAATTATTTAGTATATGCTACAAAGTGATTTATTCCAGACAGACTCGGACATTGAATGGAAGGATTTGGGTGATGGTGTTCAGCGCAAGATCTTTGGTTATGAAGACAGGGTGATGATGGTGAAGGTTAAATTTGAAAAAGGCGCTATCGGCACTTTGCATGAGCATCACCATACGCAGGTCAGTTATTTTGAAAGCGGTGTTTTTGAAGTGACGATTAGCGGGCAGAAAAGGATCCTTAAAGCTGGTGATGGTTTTTTTGTGCCGCCAAATGCTGTGCATGGAGTAGTTTGCCTGGAAGCAGGGATGATCGTTGACGTATTCACGCCACACAGGACTGATTTTCTATAAAGCTGACAGCTTCAAATATTAAAGATTGTCTCTTAAATAAAAGAGCATGTCCTGTTTAAGATCTACGCCCCTTCTGCGAAGGGCCTTGGCCCTTAAACAGGACATGCTCTTTTATTTTATAAGATTTTCTGTTCGATAATCTATAACCGATATCTCATTCCAGAATTACAGGCTTAATTTATTCCGCACTATCTTTTAACATATCGTACAAGTCTTCAGCCCCGCCGTCAAATTTTTGTCCGTTTACAAAAAATGATGGAGTACCACTGACCCCGCTACGCATGCCACTTTCAAAATCAGCTTCTACCTTTTCATTTAAAGCAGTGCTTTGAAGATCCTGTTCAAATTGCTGTTCGTCCAGACCCAAATTTTGAGCAAGTTCATACAATAAGCCATCATTTAGCTGACCCTGATTTTCATATATTGCATCATGCATTTCCCAGTATTTGCCTTGCAGTCCGGCTGCTTCAGCAGCAAGGGCTGCAATCTTAGCGTATTGGTGTGACTCTGACAATGGAAAATTACGGAATATAAATTTTATCTGGTCACCGAATACTTCCTGCATTTTTTTTATAACAGGATATGCGGCACCACAATGCGGGCACTGGAAATCTCCATACTCCACAATCTCTATGGGTGCTGATGCTGCTCCCTGCAGGTGATCACGCTCGTTAACAGCAGGTTTTAATTGACTTGACATAGTTTATTGATTAGCTATCTATTAAGAATGTATTATTTAAGCATTATTTCGGGTTAACGATTCCAGTGCATCAAGGATCCCGTCAGCTCCGGGATTCACAGCGGCGGGCGATAAATAGCTCCATGCGATTGTACCTTCTTTGTCTATCACAAATAAGGCGCGGTCACTTCGCCCCTCCTCCTCATTGTATACACCATATTTTTTAGACACCTCACCTTTAGGCTCAAAATCCGCGACTAAAGAAAAGTGCAGATTACGCGATTCAGAGAATGCCTTGTGACACCATTTACCATCAACCGAAACGCCTAGTATTTCAGCATCATACTTGGCAAAATACTTTAACATTTCATTGTATAACGCCATCTGGTCGCTGCAAACCGGACTCCAGTCGGCCGGATAAAACGCTAATATTAAGTTTTTACCTTTAAAATCTGTGAGCGACACACTTTTATCTGGTGCGGCAAATAATTTGAAATCTGGTGCTTTAGTTCCTTTTTCTAACATAATATTTATAATTTTTGCTGTAGACCTGCTTTTATAGCTTAATTCAATAGCCTAAACAGATGCTGATAACAATAACAAATCAGAAAGGAAATTGGCAATATTTATTTAATAAAATTATCATTATATAAAATTGAAACCACAGCTCACCTGCTACACACCAAAGATTGACTTTATCATAACGTTTAACTGGATAACAAAAATGCATCAGGCTTTCCAGTGCCAGGAATCAAGAATTGCCGGGCGCTAAAAAACCTAATGCATTATCCTAAGACCGTAGCATACATGCGGCCAGAAAAAATCAGCTTAACAATTGTTTCTCTAGCTGGATAGATTTTGGAAAAAGAATATTATTCTCCAGATGTACATGTACATGCAGGTCATTCTCAAACTCATCTAATTTCTTATAGAGAATGGTATAAGAGTTACACGCATCCGGAGGTAAGCTAAAGTTATTTGTCAGCTCGCGGATAACCTTCAGAGCGTCCCCGGCTTCTTCATGCTCCATCTCCATCATGCGGATAGGGTTTGATACATTGCCGAATGCACTTTCAGGCAATTTGCTACCTTCATTTTGGGCAATTGCAAGCTCCTTTATAAAGGGAAAAAGAATTGTTTCTTCTTTCATCAGGTGGAGTGTCAGCTCTGTCGCAACACCGGCAAAAATCTCAGCCACTTTTACCATTTTAGGATGATTTGCACCATGGACTCTTGCCACTTTATTAGCTAATTCAAGTATAAATGGTACATTATCTTTAACATACTGGTGGTGGGTATTTATAATGTATTCAGCTAAAAAGCCGACATTCCATTTTAAATAATCGTTTCCATTTGCTGGCGCTTCATTGTTTACCGAATCAAGTTCTTTTCGCACATCCTCAGCATTTAAGCCTTTTTTCTCGCACACCTGTTCCAGGCTTTTCTTGCCACCGCAGCAAAAGTCAATGCCCAGTCTTTTGAAAACCTGCGCTTTCCTGAAATCTTTAGTAACGATGTCCCCTATCGTTTCCTGGTCCTTTAGCGTATCTTTTTTGCTGATCTTTACTTCCCAGACCTCTGGCCCGTTGGTTAAATACTCCCATGAAAAAGTCTGCCCTCTTTCTGCCAGTAACTGGTAGAATAAAGGTTTTGGATCATGATCATTGTGTATAATAAAAGCCTCTCCAGGATTTAAACTGTCAAATTTGTCGAAAATTGCAGGATGTTTTAAACGCGGTTCTAAAACTGTAACATCCAAAGTGATGATGGTTTCCATATTATTGTTGTGATTAATTTAACTGATGTTATTATTTGAAGATTTAATAATGCTATTATATTTAGTATTTTTGTTTAAACCCCATTGTTATTTACCCTTAAGTATCTTAATCCCTGCAGTGGATATAAAATCGTAATTCCACTCAGGTTCCCATACCAGTTCCACCCCTACCTTAAAGGATGGAAATAACCGTTCTACACAGTTTTTTGCGGCAGACAATATACTTTCGCCCATTGGGCATGATTTGGATGATAAAGTCATTATGATATGAATGTACATTTGGTCTTCCTCCAGGGTTATAGAGTAGATTAAGCCCAGGTCAACAATATTGATATGCAGTTCAGGATCCATAACGGTGCGCAAAGCTTCTTCGAGACCAATTTGTAGGAAAGGAAAACGATCCGAAATATTAAAGGTGATCATAGGTTTCTGTTTTAGTTTGATGAAATAGCAGACAGAGTAGATGTATGCAATAAGATGAAGCCGTAATGACCAGACTGGCAGCACCAATACATTTGAGTAGCCAGACAGAAAAAATTAGTCCGCTGAAAAACGCCGGCAGAAAAATAATAAATGCAATAAACTGTATCTTAAGCAGCCAGCCATTTATGAGATCCGCAGGCATTGGTGTTTTAACTTTACCCGTTAAATGCTCATAGTGCCTTACCCAAACAATAAATGGCAAGGTTTTAAAAGTCTGCCCCAAAATTAAGGCACTGATCCAGCCCATAAAAAGTAAAACCCCATACCCCACCGATAAATTGACGGCCAATGCATTTCCTTTTAAGTGACAGTATATAATAAAAGGCAATACCAGGATAGCCAGAGCAAACAAAACGAAAGACAGTAAAGTAGTGACCATCGGCAAGTCGACATGCTTACGAAGCCTTGTGATAAAACACTGGCAAATATATGCCAGGTAACAGCCTGTGCCTGCAAGTCCTAAAAGCATGATCAGGTAGGTTTTTATATTAATACCATTATAATAGCCATCTACCAGAAAGCACAGTAGTGAAATATTGATCAGGTAATAACTGGTTCCTAAAAGATGTGTTTTTTTATATTTTGAAAGCAGGAACATCGGCACCAGCTTACCACTGACGCCAATAATTAACAATAAAAACCAACCTGCAATACCCATATGCGCATGCAATCTTAAAAAATGCATATGATCGGCCGGCAGCAATGAAAATTGAAAATTAAAAACAAGTAGTACACCTAATAAGGCAGTCAGGCACAGCCATAAACAAGACGTAATCATAAAATCCTGAAACACAGACGACCTGGCGGCGTGTTTAACTGTTAAAAAAACATTAATGCTAAACAGGATTATAGCTGCCAGTATCAATATTCCGGCTATTTGCATACAGATTCCCGTTTCAAATATCCAAAAACTATGGACGAGCATAACAGACCCGGGAGTAAAAAGACCGAAGCTGAACCAGCATAATCTGATACTAAATAAATTAGTTTCCATGATTACCGGCAGCAATTGATACAGCGCACCAAAAATCATCATTGTACCCCAACCCAAAGCAGCAGTATGCGTTACTGCTAATAGCTTCGGCTGGAAATAATGCCCGGAAAAGGTATCAATAGATAACACAAACAAAATTGCCAGGATCAAAAAACAGATAGCTGCCGCTAAGTAATGCGTTATCACAACTCTATATAATGGCTGATTATGGTTGATGCTGCTCATGGCTTGTAAATCAGCATTTC
Source organism: Sphingobacteriales bacterium (assembly GCA_015655115.1). Classification (GTDB taxonomy): domain Bacteria; phylum Bacteroidota; class Bacteroidia; order Sphingobacteriales; family Sphingobacteriaceae; genus Pedobacter. The sequence goes on along the minus strand of JAATFQ010000158.1, from coordinate 12,353 downwards.
GACGTTCTCTTCGCCGACGTGATTAAACAGAAATTTCATCTCTCTGCTTTCCAATTCTGGCAGCAGAAATACAGGCACTTTTTTATGATAAACATATAGAAGTTCATCATCCGCCAGCGTATCAATATTCCCGATAATTGACAGCATCGGTTGTGGCATTTCAAGCTGTCGTACGTCAATATATCTTATTTTTTCAGGGGAAAACCGGTTACGTACTTCATTAAACAGGTCTTCCTCATGAAGAGACTGGCGCAATGTGGGAATTTCTACTATATTATTTCCAATATCTCTTTTTTCAAACCAGGTGGCGACCAGTTTTTCCTCTATACGGTCGGTATGATATAAAAAACCCTTATCAACCAGCAAATCTATAAGCGGCAGCGGCTCAAAAGTATTGATGATTTTAATGCGTTCACCATTACCGAGCTTATTTACCTGAGTTAAAATAACCTTCAGTGGATCTTGTTTTTTTTCAAGATACGGACGCACATCAAGTACTGTGACTTTAGTTCCTTTATTGAAATCTATCTTTTGAAGAACGTTATCCTGCGCTACGTCTTTAATGAGCAATGCCTCATCAATGGTAAACCCTAAATCAACCATACGCGTTAAAAATTCCGGCACTCCGCAACCCGTAATCCGGCACGCATCGGCAATAGAAACCCGCGGAGCAAGCAAATTCCTTAACATCGGGTTGTGAAGACGGGAAAAGCCGGGGTTCAGTTCTATAAGGGAAGCCATCACTCCCTGCTGATCGGCATCGAGCAGTACCTTAATCCTGGTTTTAGGACTGATAATGATTGTTTTATTGGCTACCATGGCATACATAATTTATATATCCAAAAGTAGGCTGAAAGATTACCCGGGTTTTATGATCGAAATCATAAGGTAGAATTGTATTACTTGATCACCTGTAGACCTTACGGCTGATGATAGAAAGCTCACCCTTTTTCTCCAATGATTTGATAGAACGGATCACGGTTTCGACCCTTAATCCAGTCAGATCAGCAATCTGTTGCCTGGTGATCTCTACCATATATTTTTTATCCTTAGGGATATGATGAATCTTAAGTTTAAAATAGTCAAGCAATTTAAGTACGCGGTGTTCCGGCTCCTGTGATGAAATCTCCGATGCCATGATTGACTTAAAATATAGGCGTTTAGCCAGATTCGCTGTCATTTTCAAATGGATCTCCGGGTTGGACATCAGCAGTTCAAAAAATTTCTCCTTTTTCAGGATAAAGACTTCAGCAGCATCAATAGCAACAGCATTTGCCGGATAGCTATCATCAATAAACAGAGGCGGCTCCCCAAAACTATCACCTGCACTAAAGATGCCCTGAACAAACTCTTTCCCCTCATCATTAAAGTTGTTCATTTTTACTGAACCAAGATAAATCTGAAAGTAATATCTGGCTGTATGGCCCTGACTGAAAATGATCTCACCCTTAGCATAACTCACTTTTTTAGCGCCAAATTCAATTAATAAACTTTCAGTGATCATTAGTATTATCATTTATCGCCTGCCTGATTTATATGGAAATCCATCATAAATTTAGCTTACTCCATCATGAGATAAAAGCGTATTTAAAAGGCTAAGATAATACCCAATCAATTACATTTGATAATAATAGCTTAATAAAATAAAAAGTATCAAATAAAGGCTGGGCCTGCCAATGAAGTGAACCCCAAAAGTTTTTGTCCAACTTTAGGGGTTTACCTCACAGAGGCCCAGCCTTCTCAATATAATCAGCGTGCATTCATTGCATTTAATGCTGCCAAAGGCGAAACCTTCGTCAGCTCAAATATAGCAGCAGTCTGGCCAACGTGAATTTCGTATGTTTCATCGTCAAAAGCCTTCAACAAGTCCTCAGCTACCTCTACAGGAGAAATCCCATTTTCCTTTCCGCCGATGGAAGCAGAAAAATCCGTATTCACCAAAGGCGGCATTAACTCAAATACCTTCACTGTACTATCCTGCAGTGCTAAACGTAAACTTTGGGTATAAGAGTGCAAAGCAGCCTTACTTGCACTATAAGTAGCTATCTTTAAATTTGGGGCTAAGGCGGCAATAGAACTGACATTAACTATCGCTGATGCTTTCTGCCGCTGCAGAGCTGGAAGAAGTTTCTCCGTTAAACGGATGATAGCAATATAATTTGTATTCATTTCTTCATCTGCTTTTTCCCACGATCTGCCACCCGCAATGAGGTCGTAGTAATGCGCAGCCCCCGCGTTATTAATTAAAATGTTCAACTCTGGAAAATCAGTACCCAGCTGTTTCACCAATTGGTCTATCTCATCTTCTTTAGTCACATCAACAGCTATTGCTGTTACATTATTCAATTTTGCTGCAGCAGCAGATAAACGTTGCTGATCACGGCCAGTGATAATCACGTGATTCCCTTTTTCAGTTAATAATCTGGCAATTTCAAATCCTATACCTGCGCTTCCGCCAGATATTAAAACTGTGTTGTTCGTTAAGTCCATTATTTTCTTGCTTATAATAATACCGTACGGTATTATACTGTACGTAAAAAAACTGATCTCCTGATCAGCATACCGTGATTACCCTACGGCAGTACAAATATATATACTGTTCGGTATATTGTATAATGCAGCAACTTAAATGGCAAATCTCTGACAAGCTCCGTGCTAAAATTGGGATCCCAGGATCATTACCAGTGTCAAATGTGATGATCTGGACTATGATTATAAGAAATGTTGCTGGTACCGTATCTTACCGGTGTTAGAGAATGGGGATGAATTTACTACAGACTTTGCCTTTAAGGGCGATTGGATAGCTGATAATTATAACCGGCTGAACCAGATCCCTTCCCAGTTGAACAGTTATTTCCGTGCCGATAAAAGTCTGGATTTTAATCAAATAAAATACACTATTCCAAATGTAGATATTTCTGCTGTCATCCGTGCCGGTGTCCGCCTCTGGCAGAAGTAACAAACAACCGTTCTTTTTTAATATCTTTAGCTCCCATAATGGATCAGGTAACACTAAAAAGTCTTGCTAAAGAATTAAATCTGGCTATTTCTACGGTTTCCAGGGCTTTGAGCGACAGCTATGAAATCAGTGCAGAGACTAAAGAGAAGGTACATTCACTGGCAAAAAAGCTGAATTACCATCCAAATCCTTATGCCCGCAGCTTAAGAAAGCGGAGCAGTTTCACTATTGCCGTCATACTTCCGGAAATAGCAAACAACTTTTTTTCTCTGGTAATCAATGGCATAGAAGAAATAGCACAGGCGAACGGCTATCATGTGCTGATCTATCTTACCCACGAGAGCCAGGAGAAAGAAGCTGCTTTTATCCGCCATTTAACCAATGGACGGGTTGATGGTGTACTGATGTCATTATCCGGTGAAACCGAAGATATCAGTCACCTCCATACACTTAAAGAATATAACATTCCCATAGTTTTTTTTGATAGGATCTGCGAATCTATCCATACAGTGAAAGTAACTACTAATGATTACGAAAGCGGCTATCAGGCTACACAGCATCTGATTGAAAAAGGATGTACAGCAATCAGCTATCTCTCCTCTTCTAAAAATCTATCCATAGACCAGAAGAGGATGCAGGGTTATTTAGATGCCCTAAAAGACCATGACATTGCCTTCAGAGAAGAGTTTATTGTTTTTTGCAGCAATGATGCTGAGCTCAATTATAACAAAATAAAATCCCTGCTTAGTGCTGCGGAAGCTCCCGATGGCATTTTCGCCTCTGTTGAGCTATTGGCTATTTTATGCTATGAGGTTTGTAAAGAGTTGAAAATTGGCATTCCCGGCCAGGTTAAGATCATCAGCTTTTCCAATCTGCGCACGGCATCATTACTGAACCCATCGCTCAGCACGATCACCCAGCCGGCATTTGAGATCGGGAAACAGGCTGCAGCCGCATTGTTTGGTGCTTTTCGTAAAAATGAAACGGCCCTTAAGGATGAGAAGATAGTACTGATCTCAGAATTGATTGAAAGAGACTCAACAAAATAAATGAATTGAAGAATCTCTCTTTAAGGGAAACCCAATCAATTCATCTATTTATATAAACTGGCTGTTATTGGCCTATCAATTTATAAATATAAATTAATAACCGCTTCTGATAATACCCAATTCAAGGCCTCTCAGTTCAGCCAGACCTCTCAGCCTTCCGATAGCAGAATAGCCGGGATTTGTTTTCTTATTTAAGTCATCTAGCATTTTATGTCCGTGGTCTGGACGGAAGGGCATTCTCAGGTCCTTGCGGCCTGCTGCTTCACGTTTTTTCTGCTCAGTGAGCAATGCCTTCATCACAGCATACATATCTACATCACCTGCTAAATGGTCTGCTTCATGGAAGTTTCCATCAGCATCTCTTTTAGTACTCCTAAGGTGGATAAAATGAATCCGTTCTCCAAGTCTTTCAGCCATACCGGCCAGATCATTGTCGGCTCTTACACCAAAAGATCCTGTACAATAAGTAAGGCCGTTGTTGATACTGTCTACCGCAGCATAAAGCTCCACAATATCAGCTTCAGTACTTACCACACGTGGCAATCCGAGAATTGGGAAAGGAGGATCATCAGGGTGGATACACATCAGCACACCAGCCTGCTCGGCAGATGGGATAATTTGTTTCAGGAAATGATACAAGTTCGCCTTCAGCTGTTCAGGTCCGACCTGATCATATGTTGCCAGCACCTTTAAAAATTCTTCAAGTGTATATCCTTCTTCAGATCCCGGTAAACCGGCGATGATATTTTTAATCAGCAGCTGCTTGCCTTCTTCAGTAAGCGTCTCCATATACTGACTAGCCTTTTCCTTTTGTCCGGCAGTAAATGAATCTTCCGCACCCGGACGTTTCAGGATATACAACTCAAAAGCAGCAAAAGCAGCAGCTTCAAAGCGTAATGCTGTAGATCCGTCAGGCATTGGATAATCCAGATTTGTCCTGGTCCAGTCCAGTACAGGCATAAAATTATAGCAAACGATGTCTATACCGCAAGCTCCTAAATTAGTCAGCGATTGTTTATAGTTATCAATATATAACTGATAATTGCCAGACCGTTTTTTGATATCCTCATGTACAGGTACACTTTCTACAACCGACCAGGTCAGTCCTGCTTTTTCAACTTCTTCTTTTCTTTTTATAATTTCTTCGACAGTCCATATCTCGCCGTTAGGCACATGATGAAGTGCAGTCACCACACCTGTAGCGCCTGCCTGTCTGATATCTGATAAAGAAACGGGATCTTTCGGACCGTACCATCTCCATGTTTGTTCTAAAGCCATATTGTTTTATTTAAACTTAAACCCCGCTAAATGCACTAAACCCACCATCAATTGGAATCACCACGCCAGTTACAAAGGCAGAACCTTCACCGCATAACCAAAGTAAAGTACCTGTAAGGTCGTCCGGAGTACCAAAACGGCTCATTGGCGTATGTGAGATAATCGTATTGCCTCTTTCGGTAAGGCTGCCATCGGCATTCGTTAATAAAGTTCGGTTCTGATCCGTAAGGAAAAATCCAGGAGCCAATGCATTTACGCGGATATTCACTTTAGAAAAATTAACAGCCAGCCATTGTGTAAAGTTAGACACCGCCGCTTTGGCACCACTATATGCAGGGATTTTAGTTAATGGTGTAAAGGCGTTCATCGACGATATATTAATGATCGAACCATTTCTGCCTACCATATCTCTTGCAAATACCTGTGTTGGCAGCAGGGTGCCAATAAAATTAAGGTCGAACACAAACTTAATCCCATCAGTGTCAAGGTCAAAGAAAGTTTTAAGCCCTTCTTCTGTTGATTCCAGATCTTCCGGAAAAAGATAGTTTTTTGAGGTTGTGCCTTTAGGATGATTTCCTCCGGCGCCATTGATCAATATATCGCATGGGCCTAATAGTTCAAGCACCTTTGCGTGTGCTGCTTTAAGACTTTCTGCTTCAAGGACATTACAGGCAACCCCTATAGCGTTGCCGCCCAAATCGTTAATTTCTGAAGCCACCCGTTCAGCTGTTTCTGCCTTTAGATCAAGGATAGCGATTTTTGCTCCCTGATTAGATAATGCTTTTGCAAGGGTACTGCACAATACGCCGCCCCCTCCTGTTACCACTGCTACTTTTCCTGCAAATTCTGAGGTCATAATTTTTTCTTTATAAAGCTATTTGACGGGTAAAATTGACAAAAAAAAGTACCGATGCCTATGGTTTAAACTTAATTATTTACGGAAACGATTCCGTCACCGTAATTTTCCGGCTGAAAAGAAATATGCAGGTAACAAGTATTTTAAGGCAAATAAAACCCTATTCTGGTGTACTCTTCAGATAGTAACAACTAAACGATGTCCGTCCGGAATATCTAGATTCCAGAGATCAGCGATATTTGCTAATTGAACTTCAATGGTCTTAATTCTTAGTTTGCCAGCTGCTGCCAGCTGAAACATTTCAGGCAATATCTCAGAGAAAAGTAAACCTACCTGATCTTTCGACCAACTTCCAAGACCCGATCCAGTTAGCTGTAAATCAACACTTCTCAGATTTGCGGCGGACAGTTGGATAAGATCACCACCCATGCTGCCTACGGATACAAATCTTGTTTTATGGGTGAATGAACCTTTACCCTTTAGGCTGGCCAGGATCATTTCTGCTGTATGCCCCCACAAATAGTCAATGATGACATCAATTGGCGAATTCCTGTGTGTTTCTGTCAATTGTGCTAGCAACTGTTCATCCTCCTGTTGAGTGGAGATGATCTCATCGGCTCCCATGCCTATTAAATCCTGCAATGATTTTTCATTTCTTCCGGTTACAATTACTTTCTTTGCGCCGTAAAGCTTTGCTATCTGCACAGCTACACGACCAGTAAAACCTGTTGCACCATTAATTAAGACCACATCTCCCGGCTGTATGTCCGCTTTAAACCTAAGTGCCATTGCAGCACCCATCACCGCATTTGCTAATGCAGCTGCAACAACATCACTTAGTCCGGCGGGCAATACCACCATCCTGCTTTTTTCAATAGTTGCTTTTTCTGCCAGCATTCCACTGATACCGATGCCATATACCCTTGTTCCATCAGCTAGTAAACAAACGCCATCACCACCAATTACGCGGCCATTTACGTTTTTTGCCTCACTTGAATAGTGCGTGCCCGCGGCTTTGCTTCTATCCAGTTGTTTGATGGCAACGGCTTTGACCGTAACCAATACTTCATCATTATTCTGAGCAATTGGCTCAGGGAAATCTACATATTGAGGTAATCCCCCATTTTGGTACATTACTGCTGCTTTCATCTTTTTTTTGTTTAGACAAAGTTAGATGATGTCCTAAGGCATGGCGATAACATATGTTACCGAATAATTTATAAAATACATTTGTATATTGATCTCCTATATTAACTGTGATCACCCTTGTTTACGGGCAAGTGCACTCTTAATCCGGCTGAGATGAACTCTGGTGATCCCCAGGTAAGAGGCGATATAATGTTGGGGAACTCGCTGAATGATATGTGGCCTGTCATTTAACATATTCTGATAACGCTGTTCGGCAGTATCCTTAATAAAGGATACAAATTCATGCATATAGTGCAGTTGCCTTTCAGCCAGAAAACCTAAAATTACTTTTAAAAACCGGGGTTCATGGCTCAGGTCGTCCAGTAAGGCTGTTACGTACTTTTTAGGCAGTAAATAAATGATGGATGGCTCAATCGTTTCAATAGTAAAAAGGCTTGGTGTATTTTTCAGGAAACTTTCCAGCGACGTCAGCCCTTCGTTTTCAAAGAAAAACTGTGTTGTTTTATCATCTCCATTATTATTTAATGCTGCACGTATACAACCCTTTGCAACAAAAATGTAGTTACCTGAAATTTTGCCCTCTTCCAGTAAAACAGTTTTTGCCGGTACTTCCAGACGCTCTTGAAATTCCAGATATTTATCCAGGTACGGCCTAAGCTCGGGAAATTGATCTTTGATGTGGAACAGCATAGCTTTTAATATTAACGCCGGCAAATAACCTTAAGCAGTTAAACCTTGCTAATTTAGTTACTAAAATCAATCAAACAGGATTTTGCATTAATTATTCCTGATAACTGTCAACAGGCAGTCTTATTTAGTGCCCATTCTTGCCGTTTACCTGTCTTCGCCGTATCTTTAATTAAAAAACGGAAAGATATATGAATACAGAAAAAGCCATTCTTGCCGGCGGTTGTTTTTGGGGGGTAGAAGAACTTATCCGTCATTATCCGGGTGTAATCTCAACAGTAGTTGGATATACAGGTGGAGACGTTCCCAATGCAACTTACCGGAACCATGGAACTCATGCAGAAGCCATTGAAATAACATTTGACCCAGCATATTTATCCTATCGTGCACTATTGGAATATTTCTTCCAGATTCACGATCCGACAACCCGCAACAGGCAGGGTAACGATATAGGCATGTCATACCGCTCGGCGATATTTTTTCTGGATGAAACACAGCGTGAAACAGCGGAAACACTAATTGCAGAAATGGACGCTTCAGGTGTATGGCCAGGAAAGATTGTAACGGAAGTAGTACCAGCAACGGATTTCTGGAATGCTGAACAGGAACACCAGGATTATCTGCAAAAGAATCCTTACGGTTATACCTGTCACTTTGAAAGACCTGACTGGAAATTGAGTGAATAAAAAATAAGAGAGGCTGTTTCACATTTATATGAAGCCCGCCATAAAATCTAACGTGATACTTTAAAACCAAAATGACGTATGAAACAGCCTCCTCTTTAATTTACATACCTCTGTTATTCTTCCGATTCCAGACTTAAATCAGTCAATAATTTCAACAACTCAGGATTATTCTCGACGGAGGTAAATCCTCTCTCATTAGTTTCATTGACTTTTTTGATCAATACTGACTGTTGCTCAACCTGCCCGCTTACACTTATTTTTTCGTCTCTAAAAGCATCCCTGGATTTTGTAATCGTCCTGATTAATCGCCCAGTATTATCAGTAATTGCCAGGGTTTGGTCGCCGAAAATGTCTTTCGTTTTTTTTATGGTATACAGGGTTGCACCAGTGGGTCCAGTCACTACATCCGTGTAATCCCCGAAAATATCTTTCGTTTTTTTTATGGTATACAGGGTTGCACCAGTGGGTCCAGTCACCACATCCGTGTAATCCCCGAAAATATCTTTCGACCTTTTAATGGAATATTTTGTTTCACCAGCGGAGCCAGTTACTTTCTTAGTTTCGTCGCCAAATATATCTTTTGATGTTTTGACAGATCTTATCCTCTGTCCGTCAGCACCGGTGACTTCCTTCGTTTCGTCGCCAAATATATCTTTTGATGTTTTGACAGATCTTATCCTCTGTCCATCAGAGCCGGTGACTTCCACCGTTTCATCCCCAAATATATCTTTTGATTTTTTTAAAGATTTTATTGTCTCTCCATTTGGACCAGTAATAGTTTGAACCTTGTTCCCGAAAATATTTCTGGAACTTGTGACTGTAGCTATATTCTTTCCGCTTTGATCCTGGTATGTTGTAATACTATCCCCAGAAATACTTACAGTCTTTAATATTTTATAAGTCTGCGCATTAATGGAGATTGTAAACACCGACAGCATCAGCAAAATAAATAGTTTCGTTTTCATATATATAAAGCGTAAGTTATTTCTACTATGATACAGTTTTAATTAAAAGGTTTAATCTCGAAATTCCTTTGCCGGCGAGAAATATTTAGATTTATCATTGAGTAATTATTATTCGTATTTAAGCGCATTTATCGTATTCGACAAAGCAGTCCGGTATGACTTGATGCTCACCGTGATAATAGTAATCCCTATGGAGATTAAAAACGCGTAAACGAATGGGATGAAACTGATATCAATCCTATAGGCAAATCCCTCAAGCCATTTTAAGATAAACAAATAAGCCAGCGGCCATGCCACGAGATTGGCAATGAGTACCATTTTCACAAACGAGCTGTTAAGCAATCTCACCAGTTCTATCGTTGACGCCCCCAGTACCTTGCGGATAGCAACCTCACGCGAACGCTGTGCAGCTACAAAGGATATCAACCCAAACAATCCGATGAGAGAAATGAAGACGATTACGCCTGCGGCCACCTTGAAAAGCGCGCCCATTACTCTTTCGCTCTCATAATAGCCATTCATGTCTGCTGTGAGAAAACTTGACTGATAGACCGACGATGTAAAAGTACTGTTCCATAAAGCTTCAATTTTTTTCATGGCGGGCATTACCTCAGTGCCTTCAAGTTTTATGGCAACAGCATAGTATTCACCTTTCTGCGGATAGATAACCAGGGGCGATATATTTTCTTTCAGAGACACATCATTATAATCTTTTACTATACCCGTAATCAGCATGTCGGAACCATTGGCATTCAACACCTGGCCAATTGCAGACTGAGGGTCTGAAATACCCATTTTTCTAAGGAATGTCTCATTAACTACTGCCCTGTTCCGTTCATCATTTTTCTGAAATGCTTTTCCTGCAATCAATTGGAGATCAAAAAGCCTGAAGTAATTTTCGTCGGCCTTTGTATTGCGCAGTTCAAAATCCGTATTCTTTTTCCCCTTATAACTGAAATCCGAAGAGGTGATATCTGGAGAAGATGGTGCCGTCTGGCAAAAGCTAAGGAGCCTTATACCAGGAATTTGCATTGCCCTATCTTTAAAAGTGTTGTATTTGCTCTGGCTTAGGCTGTCACCCGGTATGCTGACCATGGCAATGGCCTGTGTATTGAAGCCGAGCGGTTTTTCACGGAGATAGCTCATTTGTTTTATAATAGCCATTGTGCTGATGAGCAGGATGACAGTAATTGAAAACTGCAATACGACAAGGATTCTTCTCAAACCTAGTCCACCGGCATTTACAGCAACCTTATTCTTGATGGCCAGTACGGGGCTAAAGCCAGAGATGATCATCGCTGGATAAAAACCTGCAAGCGCACTTACCAGCAGTATCAGAGAAATCATAAATATATAAAATGAGAGGCTGCTGAAAAAATTAAGGCCATCGGGAATTTTCATCAGCCCAGACATGGCAGGCATAGCAAGTTCAGTAAGTACGCAACCAATGAGCACAGCAATGCAGGTAATTACCAGTGTTTCTATGAGAAACTGAACGAGGATTTGTTTTCTTTTCGCACCCAAAACCTTGCGCACACCAACTTCCTTTGAGCGATTCGCTGCCTGGGCAGTGGCGAGATTGATAAAATTGATACATGCCGTAAGAATGAGGAAAAGACCAATAATACTCAAGCCATAAATCTCCTTCATGCTTGTCGTTGCCCCGGCAAAACTGCCGTATCGCTGGTCAAAATGGATCTCATTTAATGGCTGCAGGATATTTTTCTGATTGCCGGGAATTTTAGCATACTGGTAATGTTTTCTATTAAATGCCGCAGTGGGAATGTCCATGTCAGCTGCACTTACCCCCTCCTTCAATAGTACATAAAATTCCATAGCCGAATTTACGCCATCCCAGTTCACATATTTCTTGCTGTTGAAGGTGCTGTAGCTGATAACGATATTCAATGGGATGCTGCTGCTCTCATTATGATCTTCAAATATTCCGGTAACGCTAAGGTTAAGCATGTTGCCAATTGCCAGACTTTTTCCCATTGCATTGTTCGCACTGCCAAAAAACTTTATTGCAGTATGCGCTGATAGTGCTACAGAATTAGGTCCTGATAAGGCGCTGGCTGGGCTTCCGCGTAACCATTTCTTCTGAAAGATAGCAAAGAACTCAGGTTCTGCATAATAGAAAGACTCCCTACTCTTAACAACCTCATTTCCAGAAGCATCTCTAACGTGAACTATACCACCTCTTTGTATAATTACAGCACCCGTTTCGATACCTGAAAGCTCATTTTTCGCGGCTGCAGCCATAGGAAGCGGAATACCCTTAGAAAAGTCCTCATAACTGGGATATTTCCAGTTGGTAACAAAACGATAGATTCGGGAACTGTTGTTATAACCACTGTCGAAACCCAACTGATAGCTGATAAATATAAATATCAGCATACTGCCAGCCATGCCTACCGAAAGCCCTAGTATATTGATTATCGTATAACTTTTGTTCTTCCAGAGGTTTCTCCAGGCAATCTTTAAGTTAAATCGGAACATGATGATTATTTTTCTCTGTTTATCCAACGATGTGCCAAAACAAATATTCATCCCAGATTATCCTTCAGCCAAACTTTTTGGGCTTGACGATATGATGGATGTCCATTTACGGACAAAGGATGTTCGCTTTCGAACATCCATTAAACATCTTTCCTAACGGAATTTTGGCACAAATTTGTATACAAAAAGGACAGAGATGATTTACCATTCTGTCCTTTCATATTT
>JAATFQ010000082.1 GCA_015655115.1 Sphingobacteriales bacterium | reverse complement strand
TTTATAACTATGTCTAAAAACCATAACAGCGAGTTGGTTAGAAAAATATTTGAAGCCTATCTCGAAAACAAAAGTCTAAGAAAAACGCCTGAGCGTTTTGCCATCTTAGAGGAAATATATTCCAGAGATGATCATTTTGATATAGAGACCCTTTACATCCATATGAAAAATCAGAAATACAGAGTAAGCAGGGCTACCGTGTACAACACACTGGAGCTTTTAGTTTCCTGTGACCTGGTTACCAAACATCAGTTCGGAAAAAACATGGCCCAGTTTGAAAAATCTTACGGATACCATCAGCATGATCATATTATATGTATTGATTGCGGTAAAGTGGTTGAATTCTGTGATCCAAGGATTCATCAGATTCAGACTATGGTCGGTGACTTATTAAAATTTGATATCAAACACCACTCTCTGAACTTATATGGCAGTTGTTTCGACTGTTCCGCGAAAGCAACCATTAAACAAAAAGAGGAAGTTAAACATGCAATTTAAATCATGATGAGCCGATAATGTTAAATCTGGCTCTACATGAAAACAAATACTTTACAAGTAAAAAATACAATTATAATCTTTTCTTAATTTAATTAAATGACGCAAGTAGACGTGCTTCTTGGCCTGCAATGGGGCGATGAGGGCAAAGGAAAAATTGTTGACGTTTTAGGTCCGCAATATGATTTGATAGCTCGTTTTCAGGGCGGACCGAATGCCGGCCATACTTTAGAGTTTGATGGCAAAAAGTTTGTTTTAAATACCATTCCTTCCGGTATTTTCAACGAGAAAACCATGAACCTGATTGGTAATGGTGTGGTGATAGATCCCATCATTTTAAAAAGAGAATTAGACAATCTTAAAAAAGCAGGTCATGATCCTGTTGCCAATGGCAAACTGATGATTGCCCGTAAAGCACATTTGATCTTACCTACCCACCAACTTTTAGATGCTGCTAACGAGCATAAAATGGGAAAAGATAAGATAGGCTCTACACTGAAAGGTATAGGTCCGACTTATATGGATAAAACAGGCCGTAATGGTCTACGTGTAGGTGATACTACTTTGCCCGACTTTAAAGAACGTTACGATAAACTGGTTACCAAACACAAAGAACTACTTTCTCATTATAACTTTGAATACGATCTTGGGGAGAAAGAGGCTGCATTTTTTGAGGCTATAGAATTTATCAAAACCATCCCCCATGTAGATAGCGAGCATTTCGTAAACGGCTATTTAAAAGAAGGCAAGAAAGTTTTGGCTGAAGGTGCACAGGGAACATTACTTGACATTGATTTCGGTTCTTATCCTTTCGTTACTTCTTCAAACACAACTACTGCTGGTGCTTGTACCGGATTAGGTATTGCCCCAAATAAAATAGGCAGTGTAGTGGGAATTTTCAAAGCTTATTGCACGCGCGTAGGCAGCGGACCTTTCCCTACAGAACTGGAAGATGAAGTAGGTGAGCAATTGCGTCAGGTTGGCCATGAATTTGGTGCTACCACAGGTCGTGCACGCCGTTGCGGATGGATTGACCTTCCGGCATTAAAGTATGCAATTATGCTGAATGGCGTTACAGAAATGGTAATGACCAAGGCCGATGTCTTGAATGACTTTGATACGATCTATGCCTGTACCCATTATGAGTATAATGGCGAAACAATTGATTACATGCCGTATGATATTATTTCCATTAAGCCTACTCCTGTTTTAAAAGCTATTGAAGGCTGGAAAACAGATATTACTAAAATCACTAAGATTGAAGAGATCCCAGCTAAACTGGCCGATTATATTGCATTTCTGGAGAAAGAGCTGGAAGTTCCGGTAAAATATCTTTCTGTAGGCCCTGATAGGGTGCAGACATTGATTCTTCACTAAGCGATCAGAAAAAGATTAAAGGCGGCCTCGTGTCGCCTTTTTTAGTAAAATATCTTTTTATTCATAACTTTCATCAACAAATCCATTTGTTTCAGTAGTAAATCTGTTTATTTCATTAACAAATACACTGTTAGCCACCAACCTCAACAATTACATGAACGATCAGGAACTCAGCTCATTTAAGCAAAAAGCCTTACTGTGGGCTACCCAGTTTGAGATATGCTGTTGTTTTGACTCCAATGGCTATACAGATACTTATTCTGGTTTCGATTTTCTCCTGGCTGCCGATGTACAGCATGAACTTCATGCCCCTTCGGGCACTGCTTTCGATCAGCTGAAAGCTTTTCACACTACTCATCGCAACTGGATGTTCGGCATGCTGAGCTATGATCTTAAAAATGAAATTGAACAATTGCAGTCTGCCCATGAAAATACATTGGATTTCCCTGACTTATTCTTTTTTGTCCCAAAATTCCTATTGGCTGTTAAAGATGAACAGATACAAATACTGATAGGCCCCATAGATCTCGCCCTTCAAATTGAGCAGTTCCGTAAGGAGAAAGTTCCATCTTTTACTCCTGCAGAAAGTAAAAGGCAGCTTAAAATCACTTCGCGTATAGATAAAAATACATATCTCCAAAAAGTCGAAGAGCTCAGGTCCTATATCGCCCGTGGCTATATTTATGAAGTAAACTTCTGCCAGGAATTTTTCGCAGAAAACGCCTATATAAACCCATACGAAGTATATAGCCATCTCACAAAGCTCTCCCCCACCCCTTTCGCCGGCTTTTTCAAGGTAAAAGAGAGTTATATCCTCTCTGCAAGTCCGGAAAGATTCCTGTGTAAAAGAGGAGATCAGCTCATATCGCAGCCTATCAAGGGAACAGCCAAACGCAGCCAGGATCCTCAGGAAGATGAACGTATCAAACAAGAACTCCAGAACAACACAAAAGAGCAGGCAGAAAATGTAATGATTGTAGATCTGGTACGCAATGATTTAACAAAAACAGCAGTCCCGGGAACAGTTAAAGTAAACGAGCTATTTGGCATTTATTCGTTCCCTCAGGTCCACCAAATGATCTCCACTATCAGCAGTACACTCCATCCCGACATCCATCCTGTTGATGCTATCCGTCACACATTCCCCATGGGCTCTATGACCGGAGCACCAAAGATCAGAGCCATGGAGCTGATTGAAAAAATAGAATGCAGCCGCAGAGGAATGTACTCTGGTGCATTTGGATATATTGATCCAACCGGGGATTTTGATTTCAATGTGATTATCCGCAGCATCCTCTACAATGCAAAAAAGCATTACCTATCCTTCCAGGTAGGTGGCGCCATTACTTACGCCTCTTCAGCACCAGCAGAATACGAAGAATGCCTCTTAAAAGCCTCTGCCATTGTTAAAACATTGAAAGATATTTTATAAATACCCGTCGCAAAAAGGTTTTCTACACAAAGCTTCAACAGTAGTTTGTAAACAAGATGTTTTAAAGGTTTTTACACAAATCTTCAACAGCAGTTTGTAAACAAGATGCTTTAAAGGTTTTTACAAAGCTTCAACAGTAGTTTGTAAACAAGATGTTTTAAAGGTTTTTACACAAAGCTTCAACAGCAGTTTGTAAACAAGATGCTTTAAAGGTTTTTACACAAAGCTTCAACAGCAGTTTGTAAACAAGATATTTTAAAAGCTTTCTCCATATAAACAAGTTCTGCAACTGATACGTCACACCCTGCATGGATGACAAATCCCTTGGATGAGGAGAAAAAAGAGACACCCTTATTTTCGGCCTTCTATGTTTTGCGCAGCAAAAGATAGGCAGACGAAAATAAGGGTGTCTCTTTTTTCGAACGAAGAATGATCTTATTGAACCGGTTTCCCAGACGTAGAGTTAAAATATTTCTGTGCCTCAGGCAAGTCCCTTTGAATCTGAGCTATCCGTGTAGCATCAGCAGGGTGCGTACTAAAAAACTCAGCAGGCTTCTGTGAACTGGCACTTGCCGCGGCCATACGTTGCCAGAATGTAACCGCATTAGATGGATTATACCCCGCCATAGACATAAATATCAATCCCAGGTGGTCAGCTTCAAGTTCCTGAGTCCTTGAATTTGGCAGCAGATAAAACCCCTGTGCACTAATGCCGTAAACCTGGCTGATTACATTCTGTGTAGTGGCGCTCTTATTTCCCGTTGCAGCGCCAAGCAAACCACCAAGTCCTTCCGCAACTGCCGCTTTCGATGCACGTTCAGATGAGTGCTGAGCTACAGCATGAGCAATCTCATGCCCCATAACCGTCGCCAGTCCAGCATCATCCTTTGCTACAGGCAAAATACCCGAGTAAACAGCGACCTTGCCACCAGGCATACACCAGGCATTCACCTCTTTACTGTCAATAAGGTTAAATTCCCAATTAAAGCCTGCAATTTGCGAAGAGTAACCATTAGCATTCATATATTTCGTTACCGCAGCGGCGATTTTCTGCCCTATTCTTTTAACACGTGCCGCATCAGCATTGTTCAGCACCTTAGTTTCAGGAGCCTTCAATAGCGTACTGTAACTCTGTGCAGCTGCAGTCTGCATTTCGCTTTCGCTCACAAAGCTAATCCTGTTTCTGCCAGATAAGGGAACAGTAGAGCATGCGTAAGTCATCAATACTGCCGCAGCAATACACATCAATGTAAACTTCTTCATCAGATAAATAATTTAGTTAATCGTTTTCTTTTTAAACAGATATACTTTAGATTCTTTGCCTTTGAGTAGTCGCTCCAGGTTCTTTTGATGCGTGATCAGTATCAGCACACACACACACATACCATATAAAACTTCCGACTTAATTGTTGAGTGTAAAACAAAAACAATGCTTAGTGGAAAAGTAAATCCGGCACATATAGAACTCAGTGATACATATTTCGTAACCAGGAGTACCACAACAAACACGCAGACACAAAACATAGCTGCCTCAAAGTTGACTGCCAAAATCATTCCAAAAAGTGTGGCCACCCCTTTACCACCTCTAAATCCGGCAAAAATTGGGAACAAGTGGCCCATAACAGCGATTACCCCCAGTGCAAGCTGATAGTTTACAAACTGCGAAGAATTTTGGGGACCAGTTACTGAAAGCCCTATAAAATAGGCAAGGTTAGTTGCAGTATAGCCTTTAGCGATGTCAATTGTCATCACCGCTATACCTGCTTTTTTTCCCAGCACTCTAAAAGTGTTAGTAGCACCAGCATTTCCGCTGCCGTATTCTCTGACATCAATACCATAAAATGCTTGTCCGATCCATACCGCAGTAGGGATAGAGCCACATAGATAAGCTAAAATAACAGCAGAAATAGAATAAATAGATAACATCTTCCTTATATGGCTTTTAAACTCATGTCTAAACTTTTAACAGAATGAGTAAGTGCGCCCATCGAAATATAATCAACTCCGCATGCAGCATACTCAGTAATATTATCCTCTATTATGCCGCCCGAAGCCTCAGTAATATATTGGCCATCGATCAGCTTCACCGCTTGTTTAAGATCTTCAAAACTAAAATTATCGAGCATAATCCGGTTCACCCCACCCGTTGCCAGTACCTGATCAAGTTCTTCTAGGTTTCTCACCTCTATTTCTATCTGCAGTTGTTTATTATGGTCCTTAAGATACCTTTTAGCAGCTTCAATAGCATTCGCAATGCCACCAGCATAATCCACATGATTATCTTTAATCAGGATCATATCATAAAGGCCTATACGGTGATTTACCCCTCCGCCGATTCTTACAGCCCATTTTTCCAGGTACCGTAATCCAGGAGTAGTTTTGCGTGTATCCAGCAGCTTAGCATTATAAGGAGTTAATAATTTAACAATACGATTCGTGATAGTAGCGATACCGCTCATGCGCTGCATACAATTCAGTACTAATCTTTCAGCAAGCAGTATAGAATGAGAGCTTCCTTCAACAGTAAATGCAACATCGCCATAAGCCACCTCAGCACCATCATTGATAAATATTTCTGTCTGTAAGACTGTATCTACAGCGTTAAAGATCTCCATGGCAAGTGCTACACCAGCAAGGATGCCGGCTTCTTTTACCAGTAGTTTTGCTTTCCCTTGTGCACCAGCGGGAATGGTTGAAAGTGATGTATGATCACCATCGCCTAAATCTTCAGCGATAGCATTTTTAATAAACTGACCTATTAATTCCTTATCCAAAGCATGTATTTTAGATCAAAAATAGCATTTTTAAAGAAAACAATAGTATTATTTATCAGGCTCAATCCGCAATTCAGTGATAAAAAACGTGTTAGCTGTCTTTTTTAGCGTTATAGCCACCCTGAATTTCCCATTTTTAGTCCCCAGAGCAAGCACACCGAAGCGATAATTCGGGTTTGTATTGATGAGATGTACTACGGCAGAACTTATCGGGGGGTTCTTGGTAAAGAACTCTCTTAATATTTGTTCAGCCTGTGCCTTTGAATATTCATCCTCAGTATTATTTATATTCAGCTCTACAGAGGGAGCAAAGTTTTTACTGATTTCCTTTGAATTTGCGGCCTTAAAAAAGACAGATAAAGTATCAACAATATCACCCTGAAAACCCA
Organism: Sphingobacteriales bacterium; assembly: GCA_015655115.1. GTDB lineage: Bacteria > Bacteroidota > Bacteroidia > Sphingobacteriales > Sphingobacteriaceae > Pedobacter. Next base: position 25,414 of record JAATFQ010000082.1, on the reverse strand, counting down.
TTGGATGGAAAATCTGGATAAATAAAATCAGTGCCGGTAGCAGGGGTCTAATCATATTTTAAAGTTAACAAATATTTCCCACACAAATTATGCCATTTCCATATCATAAATATTAAATAGATTCTGGATAAATCTACAATACAGCTATATTTGTTAGGTGGAACGAGCGTACCTCACAAACACAGAGATACAACAGCGAAGCGAAATACAAAATTAAAACAACGATAAATCAATTTAGTATCCTGATGAACAATAAAAAAGTTATGCTCCTCATTCTTGATGGATGGGGATACGGAAAACAAGACAGTTCTGACGCTGCTTATGCGGCAAACACTCCATTTTTTGACTCCTTACTGAAAAAGTATCCTAACTCGAAGCTTGAAGCTTCCGGTGAGGCTGTAGGGTTGCCGGCAGGACAAATGGGAAATTCTGAAGTAGGACACATGAATCTCGGTGCGGGAAGAGTGGTATACCAGGAATTAGGACGTATTAATAAAGCCATCAGCGATGGTTCTATTAAAACCAATAAAACTCTAGTAGATGCGTTTGATTACGCAAAAAAGAACAATAAAGCAGTACACTTTATCGGGCTGGTTTCCAATGGCGGTGTACATGCACATATCAATCACCTCAAGGGCCTGTGCGATGCAGCCAATGAGCAGGGGTTGAAAGATGTGTTTGTACATGCATTCCTGGATGGCAGAGATACAGACCCGAACTCAGGATTGGGGTTCATCAAAGAACTTGATGAGCATATGAAAACCTCTACAGGTAAAGTGGCTACCATGATTGGCCGTTATTATGCTATGGACAGGGATTCACGCTGGGAGCGCGTAAAACAGGCATATGACGTAATGACTAAAAGTATTGGCGAACATACCCAGGACCCATTGGCTGCAATTGAAAAATCATACGCCGATGGTATTACCGATGAGTTCGTGAAACCGGTAGTAGTAACCGATGCAGATGGAAAACCTCTTGCCAGTATCCAGCCTGATGATGTAGTTATCTGTTTCAACTACCGTACAGACCGTGGCCGCGAGATCACTGCAGTGCTTACTCAAAATGATTATCCTGATTTCGACATGCATAAGCTGCCGTTATATTATGTGACGATGACTACATATGATGAGAACTTTGCAAATGTTAAAGTGATCTTCACTAAAGACGATCTTACAGAAACACTGGGAGAGGTTTTAGAAAAAAACCATAAAAACCAGATCCGTATTGCGGAGACCGAAAAATACCCTCACGTAACATTCTTCTTCTCTGGTGGCAGAGAGCAGGAATTTGTGAATGAGAAAAGGATCATGGTCCCTTCACCTAAAGTGGCGACATACGATTTACAACCTGAAATGAGTGCACAGGGAATTACTGATGCCATCACGAAAGAGCTGGAATCTGGCTGGGCCGACTTTATCTGTCTTAATTTCGCGAATCCTGATATGGTTGGCCATACCGGAGTATTTGAAGCTGTAGTTAAAGCAGTAGAAACAGCAGACCGTTGTGCCGAGGCTGTAGTTACTAAAGGACTGGAAAAGGGGTATGCTTTTATTATCCTGGCCGATCATGGTAATTCAGAATTTATGATTAACAATGATGGATCTGCAAATACCGCTCATACCACCAACCTTGTTCCGTGTATTCTCGTAGGTACCGATTATACTGAGATTGCTGATGGTAAGCTGGGCGATGTTGCTCCTACTATCCTGAAACTGATGGGCCTTGAAAAGCCTGCAATCATGACAGGAAATTATTTGATCTAATGAGGAAACCGTTTTTATTTTTATCGCTGCCGTTATTTTTCGTGGCCTGCCAACAGCAGGCATCAACAGAGAAAGTATCGGCAGCGATACATTATTTTGATTTGAAAGGTTATATTGCTAAAGAAGCCGACCGTTTAAATGCATTGCAGCCATCATTGGCAAAAACAGTGATGGTAAATAAGTCTGAAGAAAGTAAAAAGCTTAAAATTGCCGACTGGCATAAAGAGCTATCTGCTTTTACTGATGCAGATATTAATAAGTCAGCCTGGCAGGGAATGTTCCTGGTCACAAGGACCGGCAATGAGGATAAGTATACTTCTGAGAATGAAAAAGTCCCAGTTAAATCACTGGTAATTAAACACCTTAATGGGAAAGTAAGAAGTATCCAGATCTTGATTGGCAACAGCAATATCCTGTATACCTCTAAAGACACCTTATCTTATTACCCGGACAGTCTGTACCAGATCAAAAAAACACAACACATTAAACTGCTGAACGAAAAGAGTTACCGTATCACCGGGAAGTTTTAATAAAGCAATCTTTCAATACACAAAAAACGCCGGAGAAATTATCCCGGCGTTTCGTATTTTTAATTAAAGAAGCTTTTCTATCTAAGGCTGGCAATTTGTGCTTTCACATAGTCTATCAACGAAAAGATATCCTTACGCAAGGGCTGTACAATTAAAACCTTTTGAAAATCGGCAATCGAGTTATTAAATAAAGCTATACAAGCTTCCTTATCTGCCTTTTTCTTGATTTTGTATGATTTATAGATTGCATAATCCTTATATGCCAATCCCCGGTTCTGCAATAGCTGCGTATCCTCTTCACCATTGATTTCTATAGCTCTTGTAAAATCTTTAATAGAAGACAGGTAAAAATTCTCCCTCATCTGGTTTAAAGATTCTTTTGGATCGTTTGCCACATTTTGTCTCGCCTTGCCCCTGTAATAATATGCAGAGTAATCATTAGGCTTTAAAGTAATTAAACGGCTGTAAGTTTCTATAGAATTCTCGAAGTCGCCACACTGGAAATAAGAATAACCAAGCATTTTTAAGATATTAGGGCTATTAGGTATTTTACTATCGGCTTTTTCAAGCTGCGTAACGGCCCCTTTATAATCGCCCTTCATCATGGCCTGCATACCTAATTTATCGTAACTTCCGCTTTGTGCAAAGCCAGAATGAGCAGTAACAACCAGTAGTAAAACAAGCGTCTTTGTAATGTAGTTCATCAAATTTTATTTAATAAAGAATAAAGATATAAATTCATAGCTATTTACCAGTAATTTATACGCTATTTATAAATATTCAATGGTAACGCTTATTAAAATGAATTATGATAGGAAACTTAAATATTTTTTCATAATTCTGACTTTTTAACAGTCAAAACCCCATATTTGCTCTTTGGCACAGGAGTTGAAAATACGCAATGCTATATAACAATTAATATTTCATAAACGGCAAACTGTCACATTGTCGTTTTTTATCTTAGAAAGGCCCTATTTAATGAGTATAAAAGATCAATTCGATTTTGGCAATGCATTACCCATCATAAATGAAGATACTGAATTTTTTCCACTGATGTCTCAACAAGACGAGGATGAAATGAATAACGAAGAAACTCCCGAAACATTAGCTATCCTTCCATTAAGGAATACAGTCCTTTTCCCCGGTGTAGTTATCCCTATTACCGTAGGCAGGGATAAGTCTATTAAATTGATAAAGGAAGCCTATAAAGGCAACAAGATTATTGGTGTAGTTTCTCAAACAGATGTTTCCATTGAAGATCCTACATTTGAGCAACTGAACAAAGTAGGTACTGTAGCACATATTATTAAAATGCTGCAAATGCCCGATGGAAATACCACCGTCATCATTCAGGGAAAACAACGTTTCCGTCTGCTGGAAGAAGTACAGTCTGAACCTTATATTAAAGTTACCATAAGTAAGTTTAATGAGGTCAAACATAAAAGCGATAAAGAATTTAAAGCTTTGGTGGCCTCGATCAGAGAGATGTCTTCACAAATCATTCAGCTCTCGCCAAATATCCCCAGTGAAGCTGCAATGGCACTGAAAAATATTGAAAGTACTTCCTTCCTGATCAACTTCATCTCTTCAAACATGAATGCCGATGTGCATGATAAACAGAAGATGCTGGAGATGGAAAACCTTAGGGAAAGAGCCATGATGGTGATGGAGCTGCTCACACTGGAGCTGCAGATGCTGGAACTTAAAAACCAGATCCAGTCTAAGGTGCGTGTTGACCTCGATAAGCAGCAGAGGGATTATTTCCTGAACCAGCAACTAAAAACTATCCAGGAAGAGCTTGGCGGCAACTCATCCGATATGGAATATGAAGAACTGGAAACACGTGCCAAAAAGAAAAAATGGTCGGTACATGTAAAAGAACACTTCAATAAAGAACTGGAGAAATTAGGCAGGATGAACCCTGCGGCGCCCGACTATTCGGTACAGATCAATTACCTGGAGCTGCTGCTCGACCTGCCATGGAACGACTTCACTAAGGATAACTTTGATCTGAAACGTGCGCAGAAGGTATTAGATAAAGACCACTTCGGACTGGAGAAAGTGAAACAGCGTATCATAGAGTATTTAGCGGTATTAAAGCTAAAACGCGATATGAAAGCACCTATCATTTGCCTGGTAGGCCCTCCGGGAGTGGGAAAAACATCATTAGGCAAATCCATTGCAAAAGCATTGAACCGCAAATATGTACGTATGGCCTTAGGCGGCATCAGGGATGAAGCCGAAATCCGCGGACACAGAAAAACATATATCGGCGCAATGCCGGGACGTATTATCCAGTCTATCAAAAAAGCTGGTGCTGCAAACCCTGTATTTGTACTGGATGAAATCGACAAAGTTGGTTCAGATCACAGGGGTGACCCTTCTTCAGCCCTGCTGGAGGTGCTGGATCCGGAGCAGAATAATGCCTTTAATGACCATTATGTAGAAACAGATTACGACCTGTCTAACGTATTGTTTATTGCTACGGCTAACTCACTGAGCAATATTCAGCCGGCTTTGCTGGACCGTATGGAGATCATTGAAGTAAATGGTTACACCATTGAAGAGAAAATTGAGATCGCAAAGAAATACCTGTTGCCTAAACAAAAAGAACAGCATGGGATAAAGACCAAAGATATCACATTGAAATCAAGCCTCATTGAGAAGGTAATAGAAGATTACACACGTGAATCCGGTGTACGCGGACTAGAGAAAAAAATAGGTTCATTGGTACGTGGTGTTGCTACAAAAATAGCCATGGAAGAACCTTACGAGCCTGCTTTAACGATAGATGATGTGGAACGTATTTTAGGTGCACCAATCTACGATAAAGACCTGTATGAAGGAAATGAAGTTGCAGGTGTAGTTACCGGACTGGCATGGACACAGGTAGGTGGCGATATTTTATTTATTGAAGCCAGCCTTAGTCCGGGAAAAGGAAAGGTAACCCTTACAGGGAACCTTGGCGATGTCATGAAAGAATCTGCAGTTATTGCTTTAGCGTATTTGCGTGCACATGCTGCCTTGTTTGGTATTGAGAATGAGGTGTTCGACCAATGGGATATCCATGTTCACGTTCCTGCAGGTGCCACACCTAAAGATGGTCCTTCGGCGGGTATCACCATGCTTACAGCACTAACATCCGCTTTTACGCAACGTAAGGTGAAGTCTAACCTGGCGATGACAGGTGAGATCACCCTCCGTGGAAAAGTTCTTCCTGTTGGCGGTATCAAGGAGAAGATCCTTGCTGCAAAAAGAGCTAACATCAAGGATATCATTTTATGTAAATCTAACCGTAAGGTCATTCTTGAAATCAAAGAAAGTTATATCAGGGATATGAACTTCCATTATGTTACCGACATGCAGGAAGTTGTTGAACTGGCGCTGATGAAAGATAAAGTGAAAAATCCACAGGATTTAAGCATTAAAATCAAGCCTGCTGCAAACTAAATTGCACAGCTATTTATTTAATAATATATTTAGAGCTCCGGAATATCCGGAGCTTTTTTTTAATACTTATACAATGATAACTAAGCGGTTTTTATTTTCCATTTCTCTCTTGTTCCTTGCTTCATTGCTCCATGCGCAGACCTATAAAAATGAGTTTGGCTTTAAGAGCGACAATGATTCATACCTCGGTCAGGGGTCCGACCGCTACTATACAAATGGTTTGTTTATCAACTTCCGCCATGCTACAGATCAGCAGAAGCTGAAAGAGGGACTGGAAAAGAAAACCTATGAAATATCTGCCGGACAAAAGATGTTTAATCCCTACTCTGGCGATGCACCAGATCCGGCACGTCAGGACCGCCCTTTTGCAGGGTACCTGTATGTCGAGGGTGCCATGAACTGGTTTAAGAGTGATGAAAGTATCTGGAAGACAAGTGTACAGGTAGGAACTACAGGCCCCAATTCTCTCGCAAAAGCCGGCCAGAAGTTAATGCATGATGCGTTTGGATTTTATGACCTTCATGGCTGGGAATACCAGATCAAGAATGAACTTGCTCTGAACCTTTCTGCCCAGTATACTAAACTGCTGACCCGTATAGCCGACAATCATGTGGAGTTTGCTGTAGAAGGCTATGCCAATGCAGGTACAACCTTTAGTGGTGCGGGTGCAGGATTGCTTTTCAGGACAGGTAGCCTCAACCAGCTATTTAATTCGGCTTATACAAATGCAGTAATCGGTAATAATGCCAAAACAAAGGCTTTGGTAAAAAGAGAGTTTTATTTCTATGCTAAACCACAATTAAATGTAGTGGCTTACGATGCAACTATTCAAGGCAGCATGTTTAACAACGACAGCCCTGTAACGTTCGATCAGAAACCACTGGTATTTGCTCAGCAGCTAGGTGTTAATTATAGCTCTCAGCGTTTTACAGCCGATTTCGGGACTATCTTTAAAACCAGGGAGATTAAAAGTGTAGCGAGAGCCCATCAATGGGGGTCTATTAGCTTATTTTACAGGTTTAACTAGTATTTTCCGGGTTTAACTCAATACAGCGCAGGAATTGTATATGATAATGCAGCAAGCTATTATCATATACTACTTATCTTTATATATCTCTTTAATGCTGCTGTACTTCATAACTCAATTAAATAACTGCGTTTTTATAATCACTCTTTTTTTAATCGTGCATTCCCGGCTTCTTCCTGCTTTGCTTCTTTACTGATAAAGATTGCTTGTCACTTTTCCTTTTCAGGATCACAGAACGGGGTGTTTTAGTAGGCTTCCTGAATTTATCTATATGCAAAGAAGTTTGGAGCATTGCAATTAACTTTGCTACTGTCCGCTCTTTATTCACCAGCTGGCTACGGTCTTCCTGTGATATAATATGCAGGTTGCCCTCCTGGTCCAGACGGTTCGCCAGTCGTGCATTTAATAACGTCTTTTCTTCTTCACTGAAGAAGCCAGCCCCCTCAATATTCAGGATCAGCTCTACCTTACTGGATACCTTATTTACATTCTGCCCGCCTTTGCCCCCACTTCTCGAGGTTTTAAATAAAACGCTTTTTACTAATTCTTCTTTGTCAGGTATCATATCACAAAAATAGTAACTTTGCCCGCATATGAGAAAAAATCTGGTTGTAGCTATAGATGGATATTCATCATGCGGCAAGAGCACATTAGCAAAAGCACTCGCAAAACAGTTAGGGTTCATTTACATTGATAGCGGTGCAATGTACAGGGCAGTTACTTTATATTTTATCCGGCACCATATCGACATGACCGACCCTGTGGCCGTGAAAGATGGACTACAACACATAGAACTTAATTTTCACTCCAGGGATTATGAGTCGCACATTACCCTTAACGGTGAAGAAGTATCCGAAGAAATACGACAGATGCCTGTTTCACAAAATGTGAGCGAAGTGTCTGCCCATAAATTTGTACGAGCAGAAATGGTGAAACAGCAGCAGCGCATGGGAAAATCCAAAAATATAGTGATGGATGGCCGCGATATCGGCACTACAGTATTTCCTGATGCTCCGGTAAAATTCTTCATGACAGCCGACCCTAAGGTGCGTGCAGAACGCCGTTTTAAGGAGCTGCAAAGTAAAGGTGATACGAGTACTTCGCTCGAAGATGTTTTTGAAAACCTCGCCCATCGCGACTACGCAGATACAACACGCATAGAGAGTCCGCTGGTACGTGCTGAAGATGCCATTATCCTTGATAACACAGATATTACGGAGCAGGAGCAGCTGGACTTTGCACTGGAAAAAGTAAAAGAACATTTACCCGCTTAATCATAAACATCACTGGCTTTGGCATTAAAGCCAGTGAATATATGTTGATTGTTATCACAATATGTTCACAATCAACAACATTTCTCAAAAAAATACTTTTATTAAAAATATTAATTTCTATCTTTGCAGTCCCTAAAGGGAAAAGGAGATTAAATGATTAATGGCAAAAAAACAAGTAGCAGAAAAAGAATTATTGGCTAAGAAAGCCGAATTACAAGGTGCAGACGCTCGTCTGACTGAAAAAGAAACTATTGAATCTGAAGCAGATTCAATGTCGATCGAAGAGATCAAATCATCATTGGCAACACCAGATCAGGATTTTGACTGGGATGCAGACGACAAAGCTTTCGGAAATTACTCTGACGAAGACCGTAAAAAGTTTGAAGACATGTATACCGATACTTTCAATCAAATCAATCAGGGTGAAATTATTAGCGGTATCGTTGTTTCAATCAACAACAAAGACGTAGTATTAAACGTAGGATTTAAATCTGACGGTTTAGTATCAACTTCTGAGTTCCGTGATACTCCTGACTTGAAAATCGGCGATACAGTTGACGTATTCGTTGAAGCACCAGAAGATGCAAATGGTCAGTTGATCTTATCTCGTAAAAGAGCTAAAACTCAAAGATCATGGGAATCTATCAATGAAGCTCTTGATAACGACAGAATCATCAACGGATTTGTTAAAAGCCGTACTAAAGGTGGTCTTATCGTTGACATCATGGGTGTTGAAGCATTCTTACCTGGATCACAAATTGACATCAAACCGATCCGTGATTACGATGTTTATGTAGGTAAAACAATGGAATTCAAAGTTGTGAAAATCAACCACGAATTTAAAAACGTTGTCGTATCACACAAAATCTTAATCGAAGACGATTTAGAAAGTCAAAAAGTTGAAATCGTATCTAAACTTGAAAAAGGACAGGTATTGGAAGGAACTGTTAAAAACATTACTGACTTCGGTGTATTTATCGACTTAGGTGGTGTTGATGGTTTATTACACATCACTGATATTTCTTGGGGCCGCATAGAGCATCCAAAAGAAGTATTAAGCTTAGACGAGAAAATCAATGTTGTAGTTCTTGACTTTGATGACGAGAAAAAACGTATTGCATTAGGATTGAAACAATTAACTCCACACCCTTGGGAAAGTTTAGATACTAACCTTGTTGTTGGATCTAAAGTTAAAGGTAAAATCGTTACTGTTGCAGATTACGGAGCATTCTTAGAAATCATTCCTGGTGTTGAAGGATTAATCCACGTATCAGAAATGTCTTGGTCACAAAACTTACGCAGCCCACAAGAATTCTTAAAAGTTAGTGATGAAATCGAAGCTGAAGTATTAACTTTAGACAGAGATGAACGCAAAATGAGCTTAGGTATTAAGCAATTAACTCAAGATCCTTGGCAAAATGTTGCTGCAAGATATCCTATCGGAAGCAAACATACTGCTGTAGTTAAAAACATGACTAACTTCGGTGTATTTGTTGAAATTGAAGAAGGTATCGACGGTTTAATCCATATCTCTGATCTTTCATGGTCTAAAAAAGTTAACCACCCTAATGAATTCACTAAAGTTGGTGATACATTAGACGTAGTTGTTTTAGAATTAGACGTTGATAGCCGCAAATTAAGCTTAGGACATAAACAATTAGAAGAAAACCCTTGGGATACTTTTGAAACTATCTTCACATTAGATTCAATCCACCAGGGAACTGTTGTTAAAGTAACTGACAAAGGTGCTGTTATTGCTTTACCTTATGGTGTAGAAGGATTCGTTCCAACTAAACATATGGCTAAAGAAGATGGTACTACTATCAAAGCTGAAGAAACTAATGATTTCAAAATCATTGAGTTTAACAAAGATGCTAAACGTATCGTTGTTTCTCATGCCCGTATCTGGGAAGAGGCTAAAGCTGAAGTTGCTGCTGAAGAAAGAGCTACTAAGAAAAAAGATGCTAAAGCTTCAAGCAATGCAGTTAAAAAAGTTAAAGATTCAGTTGAGAAATCAACACTTGGCGATCTAGGCGTTCTTGCTCAGTTAAAAGAGCAAATGGAAGGCGAAGAAAGCAAAAACAAAGGAAAATAATCTTTGAGCTTATATATTTTGAAAAGCATCCCCTAACAGGGATGCTTTTTTTGTTTAACAGGCTGGGGTATCAGTTTAGTTTATTCTAGCTTCGCTCGAAAAAGGATGTGCTGTTCTGAAGGCCTAGGAATATTGCCTGAAGGGGCAAAACTCCCAGGCCTTCAGAACAGCACATCCTTTTTCTTTAAGATAATCCGTTTGCAGGATGTATAAAGCCATCCGGTTATAGTAAAGGAAATCCCATCTCCAGGAATATCACGCAATTCCCTTTCTGAAAACCCTGACGAGTTAATTTACAAAAGCGTTAAGATATTCTACTTACAAAAACTTCGCTTTCAGCTCAGCAGTTGGAATCATGCAGCTGTCCTGCTTACCCCATATTTTGTATCTCCTCTTTGCAATCTGACTGTAGATGCCATCCCTTATAAAGGCGGGGATAATAATCAGCCCATACAATAAAGGCCACGCACCAGTAAGGTGACATACAATTCTTAGGGCGGCAGTAGATCGCTTATATAGCTTTCCATCCTCTAAAAGGAGAATAGTATTCAACTCCTTAATGTTGGTACCAAATGGTGAAAGATATTGCTCTGCCTGCTCAGACTGCAGTGCGGCGAACCTGAATACATCCTTCCTATCCCGCTTAATGATAAACTGAACGGATCCGGTACATAAATTACAAACGCCGTCAAAAAATATGATGGGATGCTCCATCCCTCAAAGTTAGGCATTTAGCAGTATTCATAAATTAAATTAGCATAAACAGGGAAATTAATTCAAATTGCAGGTACGTAATTCCATCTGATTTTTTATATTTGCCTAATCAATTTGTCAATGCAAAAACGAACCCTGCTAGACGGTAAAAAATTCCAAATCACAATTAAGAGACTTTGTCATCAATTAATTGAGAACCACACCGATTTTTCGAATACTGTACTTATTGGCATACAGCCTCGTGGCAGCTATTTCGCAGATAGAGTAAAACAAGAACTTTCCGAAATCTTAAAGATCAATACGATTAAAAAAGGCAATCTCGATATTACCTTTTTCCGCGACGATTTTAGAAGAAAAGATGGCTTCGTATCAGCAAGCAGCAACTCCATAGATTTTGTTATTGAAGGCACAAACGTTGTCCTGTTCGACGATGTATTGTGGACAGGGCGTACCATCAGGGCCGCGCTGGATGCATTGCAGAGCTTCGGGCGACCAGCGAAGGTGGAGTTGATGGTCCTTATCGACAGGAGATTTTCAAGACATGTACCTATTGAACCCGACTATATCGGTCAGCAGGTAGATAGCGTAGATTCACAGTTGGTAAGGGTAAGCTGGAAAGAAACCGAGGGTGAAGACAAAGTGATTTTATTATCAGAACGAAATAAATAAAAAATGGCAGCAGATAAACTATCAACACGACATCTTTTAGGCATCAAAGATATTAACCTGAATGATATTGAATTGATTTTCGAAACTGCCGATAATTTCAAAGACCTGATCAACAGGCCTATCAGAAAAATTGCAGCCCTTCGTGATATTACTATAGCAAATATCTTCTTCGAAAATTCTACACGTACCAAGTTATCATTTGAGCTTGCCCAGAAAAGGCTTTCAGCAGATGTGATTAATTTCGCCGCTTCCTCTTCTTCGGTAAGTAAAGGAGAAACATTAATTGATACGGTGAATAATATCCTTTCCATGAAAGTGGATATGGTAGTGATGCGCCACCCTTACGCAGGCGCCGGAGTGTTTTTAAGTAAACATATCAACGCAAGGATTATCAATGCCGGAGATGGTGCACATGAACACCCTACTCAGGCACTCCTTGATGCCTACTCTATCCGGGAACGACTGGGTGATGTACGCGGAAAGAAAGTGGTTATTGTTGGTGATATCCTCCACTCCCGCGTGGCAATATCAAATATCTTATGCCTGCAGAAGTTAGGTGCCGAGGTGATGGTCTGCGGACCAACAACGCTTATTCCTAAACATATTGCAAGCCTGGGCGTAAAAGTTGAACATGATCTGATCAAAGCTCTGAACTGGTGCGATGTAGCTAATATGCTGCGCATCCAACTGGAACGGCAGGATATTAAATACTTCCCCTCACTACGTGAATACGCCATGATGTATGGCCTCAATAAACAGATCCTGGATAACCTGGATAAGGAAATTGTAGTGATGCACCCAGGCCCGATTAACCGCGGAGTGGAGATTACAAGTGATGTGGCAGACAGTAAACAGTCCATCATCTTAGATCAGGTAGAGAATGGTGTAGCCATCAGAATGGCAGTCATTTTTCTGCTCGCAGCACAAAGAGATTAACATCACCCTCTTTTCTTATACCATTCCTGCTATCTTTGCGTTTATTCATTTGTTATCAACACTTGTTAATTTCTTATGTTAATAACATACATTACAATATTTATATTAGTAGCAACCATAATTGAACCCGCACAAATCAAGCTATCATGAGCATGAGCTCATGATAGCTTGATGGCCTATAAAACATAATAAGCACTGATGAAACCATCATGACCTTACAACTCACAATACTTAATAAACACAAGCTCATGATAGCTTCATAACTGAAAAAAATAAATAAGCACTAATGAAAAAAAAATACCTATTTATTCCGCTTTTACTAGCTGGTAATTTTGTTACCAGTTATGCTCAGATAAGTGAGTTAGTAAATCTTAATAAAAGTTATCAAACAGGGTTAGAGCTGCTTGATAATGAAAAATATGTAGCCGCTGCACAACAATTCAGGCTCGTTGAACAACTCAGACAAAAGCCTGGCACACTGCAGGAAAGCAATTCAGAACTTTCCTTACTCAAAGAAAACGCTAAGTTTTATGCTGCCGTTTGTGCACTCGAGCTTGGTAACGATGATGCAGAGAGCTTATTTCAGACGTTTATTAAGGATTATCCTTTAAATCCAAATACCAAACTGGCATTTTTCCATGTCGGCAAGTCTTATTTCGCACAAAAGAATTATCAGAAAGCCCTGGAATGGTTTGAGAAAACGGACCCTTCTACCCTTTCCAAAAAACAACGTACAGAGTACCAGTTTAAACAGGGATATTCTTATTTCGAACTTAAAGATATCGTGAAAGCGGAGCCTTTGTTTGAAGAAGTTAAAAAGGAAGAAGGCCCGTTTCAGGAAAGCGCAACTTACTACTTTGCCTATATCAACTACCTGAATAAAGAGTATAAAACAGCTTTAGCCAATTTTGAAAAGCTGAAAGGCTCCCCAACTTATGAAGCTAGTTATCCCTATTATATCACCTCGATGTATTACCTCGATGAAAGGTATGATGACGTGATCAGCTACGCTGTTCCAATCCTGAAAAGTACCAAACAGCAGTTTGAAGCTGAGATGCTCAGCCTGATCGCTGCTTCGTATTTTGCTAAGTCGGATTATAAAAATGCAGAGCTTTACTTCAGAGATTTTTATGCAAAAAATAAATCTACTACTAAAAATAACCTGTTTATTTATCAGTACGGTTACTCCCTATTCCAGTTAGAGAAGTATAAAGAATCAGTAACAGTATTGGAGCAGCTCAATACAGATGATGTGTACCTCCAAAGCGGGATGCATACACTGGGCCGTTCTTTCCTTAAACTGAATAATAAAGAAAAAGCCAGAAGTGCTTTCTTCAGGGCATCACGACTTGATTTCGATAAGGTAGTTCAGGAAGATGCATGGATTAACTATGCACGGCTGAGTTATGAGCTCGACTTTAACCAACAGGCATTGGAATCAACACAGAATTTCCTTAAACAGTTCCCCAGGTCGAAGAAGCTGAATGATGCCAAAACGCTATTAGGCGAGATCCTGCTAACCAGTAAAAATTATCAGGCTGCTATAGATATCCTGGAACCTATTACTAACAAATCGCCAGAAGCTGAAGAAGCTTATCAAAAGGTAACTTATTTCCGCGGACTGGAATTCTATAATGAACGCGCCTTTCCGAATGCACTTTCTATGTTCCTCCGCTCGGGCAGTTTCCCGCAGGATAAAGAAATCCACGCTTTAAGTACCTATTGGATGGCCGAATCAATGTATGAACTGCGCAAGTATGGAGAAGCGGTAAAAACTTTCGAGAAGTTCCTCGATATGCCTGATGCAAATAAAACAAACGTATATAATTTTGCTAACTATGCCTTGGCCTATGCCGCGTTTGAAGATGAGAAATATACCAAAGCGGCTAACTATTTTGAACGTTTTCTTGCCGGTAACGACAAGGATAAAAACACTGTGGTTGATGCAACAATCAGACTCGCCGATTCTTATTTTGTAAGCAAAAGTTATGGCAATGCCTTAACGTATTACAACAGGATAATCAGCAATAAGTCTACCGGAGAAGACTATGCATTGTTTCAGCGCGGAATGATCCAGGGCTTACAAGGTCAGGATGATGCTAAAATTGGTACTATGCAGAGCCTGCTGCAGCAGTTCCCAACATCCAACTATGCAGATGATGCGGGCTTTGAAACTGCCTATACTTATTTTAACAAGGGCGACCTGGATAAATCGAAAAATGACCTTACCGGGCTGTTGGCTAAATATCCGCGCAGCAGCTATGTACCACGTGCTTTGGTTACAATCGGGCTTGTTCAATATAACCAGGACCAGGATGATGCTGCATTGGAAAGCTTTAAAAAGGTAATTACAGAATATGCAAGTACCGAAGAAGCCAAACAGGCACTCGAGTCGATCAAAAATATTTATGTAGACCGGGGCGATGCAAATGGATTTATTGCTTATGCCAACTCTACCCCTATCGGGAACTACACCGTGGCCGACCAGGACAATATTGTATTTCAGGCTGCTAATACCCGCTACCTGAAAGGTGATGCCCAGGGAACTGTAGAAAGCGTAAATGCTTATTTCGATAAGTTCCCTAAAGCTATACACGATAAAGAAGCTAAATTTATCAGGGCTGAGGCTTTGGTAAAACTTAACCGTCCGGACGAAGCGGTACCGGATTATGAATATATCCTGAACGACTGGACAAGTGATTATACTGAACGCTCGCTCGTGAGTATATCTAAGCTGTTCTTAGCGCAAAAAAAATACAATGAGGCTATTGTTTACCTTAAAAGACTGGAAACTACGGCAGATTATAAGGTACACTACTCGTTTGCCATCACGAACCTTTTAAAGGCTTATACAGCACTGAATGCGCCGGATGATATGCTGAAATATGTAGAGCTGACAAAAACATCTGATAAAGCATCTGAAGAAGATGTGAATAGCGCAGACCTGTTTGCTGGAAGAGCTTACTTACTAAAAGCAGATACCGCCGCCGCAGTGAAAGCTTTCAGTAATGTAGTGAGCAAAACAAAAACTCTTGCAGCTGCCGAAGCGAAATACGGACTGGCAGAAATCCAGTATGCTAAACATGACTATAAAGCTTCACAGAAGACTTGTTTTGATCTGATTAACAATATGCCTTCATATGATTATTGGGTAGCTAAGTCGTTCATCCTGCTATCAGACAATTATATGGCGCTGAAAGATAAACTGCAGGCTAAAAGTACACTGCTGAGTATTATAGATAATTATGATGGTAAGGACGAAATAGTAGCGACTGCCAAAGAAAAACTAGAAAAAATTAAATAAGACGAAGCATCATGAAATTTACCAGATTAATATATATTACCATGATTTTACTTAGTGCAGCTACCCTCAGCCTTAAGGCCCAGGACAAGAAGACTACTGAAAAAAAGAATACTGAGAAGAAGACTACAGACAAGAAGACAACAGAAAAAAAGACTACTGAAAAGAAACCTGCGGAAACAAAAGCAGAAGATCAGAATAAAGCTGTTACCGAAGAAATCGAAGTAGTCAGACCCTATAAACCAATTTTAGCCGAAGCGGTAAAGTTAAGAAGGAGCCCTGACCTGAATGATGTAAAAACTTATAAAGCACGGTTCAATTACAGCCTTACCGACAAAAGGCTTGAGCTCAATTCTGATATTGATAAGTTGTATGCACAGGAAGTTGCAGCAGAGAAACAACAGGAAATTATCAATAATTATGTTAAAGGTGCTTTCGGCTCTGCCAGCACAATATTGGGCGAAGCTTACGTCAACATGGGGCGCGATGAAGCCTTGCAGGCGGGCGCTTTCTTCAGGCATTTCAGCCAGAGTGGTAAGCTCGAAGGACAGAAACTGAACCAGCAGCAACTGAGTGTTTTTGGACGCAGCATTGGCGATAAAGCTACCCTCAGCGGACGCGTAAACTACGAGAGAAAAGGGCTTAATTTTTATGGCTATGATGATACCGATCCATTGCGCAATACTGATCCGCAACGTCAGGCTTTCAACTTTATTGAACTCGAAGGCGAAGTGGTCAACAAATACACAGAAGATGCAGATGCACTCAGCTATGCCGCGAAGATCAACGGATATATCTGGGGCGACCAGTTTTCAGCTAAGGAAAATGCAGTGGTGATCAACGGATACCTGAACAAGAGAATCAGCAGCTTTAACCTGGGCCTTGCTGCATCAGGAGATTTCGGTAGTACTAAAGATGAACTGACAGACGTATCTAACAACCTATTCCGTGTAAATCCCTATATACGCCTGCAAACTAATGGCATAAATATTACCGCCGGAATAAACTTTGTATATGAATCCCTGGCTTCTAAAAGCAGGCTCTTCCCTGCTGTAACGGCAGACTTTACACTGATACCAGACTACCTGCAAATCTTTGCAGAAGTAAAAGGAGATGTGAACAAAACTTCCATGAAAGATCTTACAGATGAAAACCCTTTCCTGAACAGCAATATCAACATCAAAAACTCAGTTGAGAAACTAACCTTCAGTGCAGGAATCAAGGGTACAGGAGGCCCCGGATTTGGTTATAAGGCAAAAGTATACCGTAAACAAATTGAAGACATGCCGCTGTTTGTAAATAACTATACTGCCTTCAATAAGTTTGATGTGATTTACGATTTCGGTACCATGAAACTTCTTGGACTGGAAGGTGAGATTTCCGTACAGGTAAGCGACCAGTTAAAATGGACAGGAAAACTAAACCTTGAAGATTATAAGCCTGCAGCAGAAACTTACAGCTGGTTTAAACCGCAGTTGCGTATAACCTCAAACCTTGACTATAAGATTACTGATCAAATAGGATTCAATGCTTCCGTAGCAATCCAGGATGCAAGTAATGCGAAAGTGTATACTTCGGCCCCTGCAAGCAATTACCTGATCCCTGACACTAACATAGAACAAATAGTTGATGTGAAAGGCTTTGTAGATTTAGGTATAGGTGCCAGTTATAAAATAAATAATAAGTTCTCAGCCTTTGCTAAAGCGAATAACTTATTTAATAAAAAATATAGCCGCTACTTATATTATCCGGTAATCGGCGTCAATGTTTTTGGCGGAATCAGCTATTCATTCTAAGCAATTCAAATTATAATTGGTTGATACCGAATTAAAATTTATTTTTACCAGAATGGATATCTTATTGTACCTGTCAGAGCTTGTTCACACCCGTAAAGTAATAGGTATTTCCGGCCTGGGAACAATCTACAAAAAGAAGTCGCCGGGAAGGTATAACGTAGAAACTCATTCTTTCGTTCCACCAAGCTATATACTTGAGTTCACAGAAGAATTGAAGGAGGATGTGCTGCTTCCAGAGTTTATCAGCAGGAAAAGAAATGTTTCGGCAGAAACTGCTATTTATTTTATTAAGGAGTTCAGTGATAACCTGAAGCAGCATCTTAAAGATCACAACGAGGCTGATTTAGGTGCTCTGGGTAAATTAAAAACGATTGACGGTAACTTGGTTTTTGAACCTGCATATGGCTTTGATCTCGGATTTGACTTTTATGGTCTTCCAGCTATTAAAGCAGAACCTCCATTTATTGAAGAACATTCAAAAGCCCCTGTAGAAACCGGGTCTGTAGAAACTGAAGAGTCAGCAGGAGAACAAACTACAGATTTAGAAAATCCAGAAGAGATAGACCATTCAGGTGATGCAAATCAGTCTTCAGATCCCGATCCTAAAGCAGAAGCAGGCACATTGTACAACACAGAGGAGGAGGCTTCTACGCTGGAAGCAATCGCTGAAGATAATCAGCTTACGGAGGAGAATCCTGGCGATACTCCCACTACACCACTTATCGATTCAGAAAAAGCAAATGAAACCGAGCTGCTCAATGCAAAAATTGAAGCGCTAAGTACTTACCGTGCAAAAAGTCATGGCAATACCCTTTCCGCTGCTGAGCAGGAAGAGGTAATCTGGAATCTTAAAGAACCAGTACTTGTTAAAGAGAAACCTGTAAATTATTATACCCTCCCCGATGTACCGCCCGATGCTGAAGTAGAAAAATCAATGTCCGCAACTGTTAAAATATTGATCGTGGTCGCAATAATACTGGCAGCAGTAACAGCCGTTTACTTCCTTAGGCCCGACCTGTTTGATGGCTTGATTGGTAAAACGCCACAGCAAACGCAAACTCAGATAACACCAGTAACTAAAGATACGGCATCAGTTAAGATTGATTCTGCAGCGATAAACGGTAGTATCGATAGTAGTGCTCTGCCAGCATCTGCAAAAGATACCGGAACGGTAAAAAGCATTGCGCCAGCAAAAAACACTGCAAATCCAACAACAGCAAGCCCTACCAATACCACAGACGTAATTACCTACGAAATCATTGGAGCCTCCGTTCTTAATCAAAAAGAGGCCGATTACTTTATTTATCAAATGAAGAAAAGTGGTATCCATGCTAAAGCATTACCGAAAGAACCGGGTAAAAAAAGACTAAAAATGAGTTTGGCGACGTTTAAAGATAGAGCATCTGCTGAGCCCGAGTTAAAGAGGCTCGCCGAAAAGTTAAAAATAGAAGGAATTTACATTTATCCAAACAAACAACAATAATATGATCACATTGCTACAGGTTGCTAATGATACAGTAAACCAATTAACAGATACCGCTAATGTTGCGAAACAAGCTGTCGCTGCTGCACCAACCCAATTACACTTTATAGACTTGCTTTTTAAAGGGGGATGGGTAATGATACCGCTGGCTATTCTCGCATTTGCTGGCCTGGTTATATTTGTTGAACGGTATATTACAATCAGGAAAGCTTCGAAATCAGAATCCAACCTGATGCTTCAGGTTAAACAATATATTCATGACGGCAGATTGGAAAACGCTATTGCCCTATGCCGCAATAACAACTCTCCTTTAGGCCGCATGCTTGAGAAAGGATTGAGACGCATTGGCCGCCCCATTAAAGATATTGAAGCCGCTATAGAAAATGTAGGTAAACATGAAGTGTCAAAACTAGAGAAAAACATCAGTATCCTGGGTATTGTGGCAGGTATTGCTCCCATGCTAGGTTTCGTAGGTACCATTATAGGGGTAATTACTATTTTCCATGATGTATCCGTAAAAGGAGCCATCGAAATCGGTACTATCTCAGGCGGTCTGTATACCAAAATGATTACCTCAGCAACCGGACTTATTGTCGGCATTATAGCCTATGTTTTATATCACGTGCTCAATGCAATGGTAGAAGGTATTGTGCTTAGAATGGAGACCGACGCTCTTGAGTTTATTGATCTATTAGAAGAACCAGGCAAATAATGAACCTACGCAAAAGAAATAAAGGAACTGTAGAAGTACAAACCTCGGCACTGAATGATATCATGTTTATGCTCATGTTGTTCTTCCTGCTTGCCTCTGCTGTAGTCAATCCCCAGGTGGTAAAACTGCTGCTGCCGCGATCAGAATCCGGACAGCAGTCATCTGCCCAAAAAACAGTTACCGTAACAATTGATGAAAACTTAAAGTACTATGTTGAAAAACAACCGGTAACTTTGGAAACCATGAAGGCAAGTATAGAGAACTATCAGCGTGCATCTCCAGATTTAACGCTCGTGTTATACGTAGCCCGTGGCGTTTCTATAGAAAATACAATGACAGTGTTTGATGTAGCAAACCAACTGAAATTAAAAGTTGTTTTAGCGGTAGAACCTAAAAAATAATGACTTACAATAAAGAAGAAAATAATTACCCTAAAGCTCTGGCAATCGCGACAGGTATCATGGCGTTATTGCTTGCTTTAAGCTTTTTCATTGCTATAGGCACTTTTCAGCCTGTGGAAGATGGTACAGGTGGTATGGTAGTCAATTATGGTACTTCTGTAGAGGGGATGGGCACTGATTATACCAGTATTGAAGAGCCTTCGGCTGATCCCAATGCGAATCAGCAGGCGCCAGACAAGGTAGTACCCGATCAGCAGGTAACACCAGAAAAAACTTCTCAGCAAAGTACCGAAAAAGAGATTGTAACGCAGGACAATGAAGAGGCTGTAAGTATTGCTACAAAAAAGACCAGCAGCACTGCCGCCCCAACAACGTCTGCAGTTACTAAACCATCTAAACCGGCTATTAACCAAAATGCACTGTATAAAGGCAAAAAAAATACAGGGACCGGAGGCGGCGATGGTACAGGAACTACACCAGGTAACCAGGGCTCTGTAAACGGAGACCCGCTATCAAATAACTATGGCGAAGGTGGATCAGGCTTTGGCAATAACCCAATTGCTTTACGCCGCTTTACAAATCTGGTTACGCCACAGGACAACGGACAGAAAACAGGTAAAATAGCCGTAAGGATATCAATTAATAAGCAAGGTATTGTTGTAGATGCTGTCCCTGGTGTTAAAGGTACTACACTACAGGATCTGGATCTTTGGGCTAAATGTAAGGCTGCCGTTATGGGGGCGCGACTAAACCAGTCAGATTCAGCGCCAGACTTCCAGGTGGGAGTAGTTGTTTTCAATTTTAAAGTGAAATAGATTTCGCTTTGCTACCTTTGTAGTCTTATATTTTTTCAATGAATTATATAGAAACCCTGGAATATCTGTACAGCAGACTTCCTATGTTTACCCGCATTGGTGCCGCGGCACTTAAAAAGGATTTAGACAATACCATCGTACTGTGCGAAAGCCTTGGCAATCCACAACAGAAATTCAAAACCATCCACATTGCCGGCACTAATGGAAAGGGATCTACCTCCCACATGCTGGCCGCAGTTTTACAAAAAGCAGGTTATAAAACCGGGTTATATACCTCACCGCATCTCAAAGATTTCAGAGAGCGGATCCGCATCAACGGACAGATGATTACCGAATCGTTCGTTACTCAGTTTGTTGCACAGCAGCAGCAACTGATAGAACAGATCAGTCCTTCATTCTTCGAGGTTACCGTAGCTATGGCCTTCAACTATTTTGCCGAAGAGCAGGTAGATGTAGCCATTATAGAAGTAGGTCTTGGCGGAAGGCTCGACTCTACCAATATTATCATGCCAGAGTTATCTGTTATTACCAACATCAGCCTTGACCATACCAATTTACTCGGTAATACCTTACAGGCCATAGCCTATGAAAAAGCAGGTATCATCAAACCTAATGTACCAGTAGTTGTCGGCGAAAAGCAAGAAGAAACCTTTCAGGTATTTATTGATAAAGCAGCAGAAACCGCGAGCAGCCTGGTATTCGCTAATGAAGTATTACATGTAAGCGATATAGTTAAGAAAGACGGATTTCTGTATGTATCAGTGTTTAAAGGTCCCGATTGTTTATATAAAGAGCTAAAGCTCGATCTTACAGGCAGCTATCAGCTCAAAAATGTGCTTACCGTTATTCAGGCTGTAAACACGATGAACCAGATTGGATTTTCTATCAATGACGATGCCGTATTTAAAGCATTGGAAAATACCCGGGGTATTACCGGCCTGCGCGGACGATGGGATATCCTCAGTAAAAGTCCGCTGGTAATCTGTGACACCGGCCATAATATTGCCGGCATCCAGGAAGTACTGGAGAACATCAATGCAACACCCCATAAAAATCTGCTGGTAGTGATAGGCATGCTGAAAGATAAAGATATCAGCAGCGTATTAACCCTGCTGCCAAAAAAGGCGAAGTATTACTTCTGTCAGCCCGAACTGGAAAGAGCTATGCCTGCCGGAGAGCTGGCAAGACAAGCCGAAGCGATGCGATTAAAAGGTGAAGTATTTGTGACCGTTTCACTTGCTTTAGCAGCTGCTAAGCATGCAGCAGAAAGCGATGACTTAATTTTTATTGGCGGCAGTACTTTTGTAGTGGCCGAGGTTCTTTAATTATTTGTTTTAATTTCACCTCTACTTAACTGCAATATAACATTGAAAGCGTTAGATAATAGATTACCAAGCCCTTCGCGGGCTATTGAATACAATTAAAACAATATACACGAATGAAACACCTCTTGTTATTTGTTGCCCTTAGCTGCATATTTAGTGGAGCTTACGCACAAAAAAAATCAAAAACCGCTGCCGAGGATAAAGTTTATCCTGCTACAGTGGATCGTCCAAAATTGGTTATCGGACTGGTAGTAGACCAGATGCGCTGGGATTATTTATACCGCTATTACAACAGATATTCAAACGGAGGGTTTAAGCGACTGATCAATGAAGGTTTTTCTGCAGAAAATACGCTGATTCCGTATACCCCTACCTATACTGCCTGCGGACATTCCAGTATCTATACAGGTTCTGTACCTGCAATCAATGGCATTATTGGCAACGACTGGTACGATCCTCAGCTTAAAAGAGGAATGTATTGTACTGAAGATACTACCGTGGCATCCGTAGGATCAAATACAACAGCCGGATTGATGTCGCCACGTAATATGCTCACCAATACCATCACCGATGAACTGCGCCTGGCTACAAATTTTCAGGGTAAGGTAATTGGCATTTCGCTGAAAGACCGTGGATCTATCCTGCCTGCCGGTCATGCTGCAAACGCCGCTTACTGGTATGATGGCCAAACGGGAGACTGGATTACAAGTACCTATTATATGAAACAACTGCCATCGTGGTTACAGGAATATAATAAATTGAAGACAGCAGATGTTTTTTTTAATCAAAATTGGAATACCCTTTATCCAATTGAAAGCTACACGCAAAGTACAGCAGATAATGTAAGCTACGAAGGAAAAGCAAGAGGCGAGCAAACCCCTACCTTTCCACACCCGCTTAAATTATATGCTAAGAAAAACTATGAAATGATCAAAAGTACCCCTTACGGAAACACGATCACATTAGACCTTGCAAAGCTAGCTATCCAGTCTGAAGACCTGGGTAAAGATAATACCACAGACTTTCTTGCCGTAAGCTGCTCCGCAACAGATTACGTTGGTCACCAATATGGCCCCAATTCTATCGAAGCAGAAGATACTTACCTGCGCCTGGACAAAGACCTGGAAGTTTTCTTCAATTACCTCGACAAAACTGTAGGAAAAGGAAACTACCTGTTATTTCTGTCTGCAGACCACGGTGCAGCGCATGTTCCCGGCTTCATGAAAGAGAATAAAATACCTGCTGGCTTATTCGATACCAAAACTTTAATAACCGATCTGAACACTTATCTGGAAGGCAAATTCAAGATCAAGAAACCAGCATTGCTTACAATGAACAATCAAATTATGTTCGATCACGCGAACGCTGCCATAGCAGATCTTGATTTCACAGCAATGAAAGCAGCAACGATAACTTTTCTTAAAACCGTTAAGGGTGTAGTTGATGCAGTAGATCTGGCAAAGATTTCCGAAAGCACATTGCCCGAGCCTATGAAAACTATGATCAGCAATGGATATAATGCAAAGCGCAGTGGCGATATTTACTTTATCTTAGAACCCAACTGGTTCTCCGGAGGCCCAACAGGCACTACACATGGTGCATGGAACCCATATGATGCACATATCCCACTGGTATTTATGGGATGGAATGTCAAACCTGGTAAAACCAACAAAACGCATCACATGACGGATATTGCAGCTACTCTGGCTGCTATGCTCCACATACAAATGCCAAACGGTTGTATCGGTGAGCCTATTACAGAATTGACTCAGCAACAGTAAATTTTTCAAAAATGAGGGTATTCCGTAAAAGGATAGAATCATAGGTATTAAAACCACATCATATTAAAATGATGCTTTATTAAAATTATAATTTAATTATAATAGCATTCAAAAAAGCCTGAATCATCCTCCTGATCAGGCTTTTTTTATATTCTGCAATCTGCCTTCCTCAGCCTGGAACAGCACCCGCCTATCCTACTCTTATATTTTAATACTGTTTTTACCCTTAAATTCAGTACTAATGAGTTTTTGTTATCTTTGTATACCAAATATAATTCCACCTATGGATCAGATTAAACCCTATTCCCCGAAGCACAAAATCCGCTTCGTTACTGCTGCTGCATTATTTGATGGTCACGATGCCACCATTAACATTATGCGGAGGATACTGCAATCATCTGGTGCAGAAGTTATTCACCTCGGCCATAACCGATCTGTAGAAGAAGTGGTTAACTGCGCTATTCAGGAAGATGTACAAGGCATAGCAATGACCTCCTATCAGGGCGGCCATATTGAATATTTCAAATACATGTTCGATCTGCTGCAAGAGCGTGGTTCAGCACATATCAAAATATTCGCCGGAGGAGGAGGAGTGATCCTCCCCGCAGAAATTGCCGAACTCCAGGAGTACGGCGTTACCAGGATTTATACGCCAGACGATGGACGTAAAATGGGGCTTCAAGGGATGATTAATGATATGCTCGAACAAACGGACTACATCACTACCGATCACATCACTGACGAGCTAAAAACCATCCCTAATAAAGACATTAAGGGTATAGCTTCAGCAATTACAGTTGCAGAAAATGATCCTGAAGCTGCACAGCAGTTTGTAGATGAACTGCGCTACCTGACGATCACTAACGACGCCCCCGTTCTGGGTATCACCGGAACAGGCGGCTCAGGCAAATCTTCATTAGTCGACGAGCTGGTACGCCGCTTCCTTCACAGTGTGAAAGATAAAACACTGGCTATTATCTCTGTAGACCCATCGAAGAGAAAAACAGGGGGAGCCTTACTTGGAGACCGCATCAGGATGAATGCCATTCACAATCCACGAATTTATATGCGTTCCTTAGCCACACGCCAGGCTAATCTCGCCTTATCAAAAAATGTGCAGGAGAGTATAGATATATGTAAAGCTGCAGGTTATGATTTGATAATTGTAGAAACATCAGGCATTGGCCAGTCAGATACCGAAATAACAGAACACTGCGATGTGTCATTATATGTGATGACTCCAGAATTTGGGGCCGCCACACAGCTGGAAAAAATAGATATGCTGGATTTCGCAGACCTGGTAGCTATCAATAAATTCGATAAGCGCGGCGCCCTGGAT
>JAATFQ010000217.1 GCA_015655115.1 Sphingobacteriales bacterium | reverse complement strand
TCATCGAAAACAGGGATAATGCCGAAGTAATTCTGATACCCGAAGGTATCATTGAGCCGGTAAAAGTAATTCGAAACCTTGAACGTGCCCGACTGGACCAGCTGCTGGTAATGGCGCAGGGAGATATTTGCATGATTAACTACCGTCGAATCATTGGCTTTAAATTCATAAAAGTTATATTCGAACTGTGCCAGGTAGCCATCCAGAAAGGTTTTGGTGATATAATTCTGCAGGGCCAGCTGCCGGTTTTCACCAGGGCTTTTAAAGTAATCTGTGATAAAAAGATCGTTAGCAATACCGTTGCCCAGGTTTTGTATGGAGTTGATAACTTTGGGGTCATCGTTAGAGAGCAACTTCTTCGCCAGTATAAAGCGGTCGTCACGTTCTTTAATATCATTGAACTTCAGGTATTTGATAGACGATACAGAGGCCAGGCAAAAGAAGATAGCCGCAAAGATTCCTATAGAGAACTTACTGTCCTGGATATAAACATTATAGGCTACAATAAAAAGAAATAAGGCATAAATGACAAAGAAAATGGTAAAAGAGTTGAATAACATGTAAATGAAATACATGACAAACAAGCCTAAAAACAAGAACAGCCTTTCTTTAATGGTTACATTGAGCTGCTTGCTGAGGACGAAAAAGAAACTAGCGATCAGGTATACATTAAACCATACTAAACATAAGATCACAATACAGATCCAGCTCATCCAGCTCAGGTTAATGATATTTGTGATATCGAACTTTATCTTTGAATTATAAATCAATCCGAAGAAAATTTCATTCATCAATAAAGCAATGCCAGCAAAAAACAGGATCATCAGCAGATGGATAATTATACCTGCACCTTTGCTTTTGGCTATTCGCGGCGCAATAATGTATTTATCTTTGTAAGTAAAAATAAAAAGAACAATCCAGGTGAAACACAGTACATTGAGCAGAAAATCACCTAGCGAAGGCAAAAAGAAACTCTCCGCATAAATAGAAGGATTGAAAACTGCCACATTAAACTGATGGTTAAACCATCCGTATTCCAGATCTGTAAAGCGGACACCCAGAAAAAATGCGGCCAGCAGCAAAGTGCCTAACAGTAGCTTGTCATGCCTTACCAGCCATGCACATGATGAATTGACAAATAATGCAAAGCTGAACATGCCAATGACCCATAGCCAGATCTGTATGGAAGCATAAATGCTCTGTGTATAATCCGGCCTCAGCTTTACTTCAAACAGTAATTTACCATCTACATTAGATATCCCGTATACATCCTCATCTATAAATGAAGCAATGTCGAGCGAGTTTGTGGGCGACAGGGCGGTAACAATACCATTTTTAAGATACCTGTTCTGTATGCTAAACTGCTTTTTAACATCAATCAGGAAAACAAAGGTAAAATCTCCTTTAGTTTTCTTGATCACCTCATACCAGCCATTAGGAAATTGTATAAAAGAAGAACCTTCTTTTATCGCATGCTGATCTGGAGGTATTGCTTTATAAGTGCTCCAGAATTTTAGGGCAGCCTGTTCATAGATCAGCAGGTTAATACCCTGCACGCGGTAGGTATCGATATAATCTAAAGCCGTTGTCTCGTTTACCTCAAACTGCTTTGCTTTCGCCAGCTGCTGCTCATCAGCCAGAAAAGCATATACTTTCTTTTCTGAAGCTGTAAGATTCTGCTGCAGCCTGCCCGCTTCGTATTTTAGAAGGTCTTTTTTGGTGATAGAATGCTTTAATGATATGGCGGTGCCTATACAGCACACGCCTAATAGCATTAAAAGAAATCTTATTTTACCTCCTATATTCACGCCCGGTATATTAATTGATGAATTATTAAGCAGGAACAGCTGCAGAACGTGTCTGTACTGCTCTGTTTACCTTTTTAACAAGTCCTTGTAATACATTTCCCGGGCCAACTTCAATAAATTCATCTGCGCCATCAGCAAGCATGCGCTCTACAGTCTGCGTCCATCTCACCGCACCAGTTAATTGCGTAATCAGATTAAACTTTATTTTCTCAGGGTCACTTTGCGGTACAGGGTCAACATTCTGATATATCGGACATACCGGAGGCATAATTGTAGTATTTTCAATAGCCTCTTTCAGCTCCAATCTTGCCGGCTCCATCAGTGGAGAATGGAATGCACCACCAACACTGAGCTTCAATGCACGCTTTGCACCCGCTTCAGTTAATTGCTGACAGGCGATGTCTATTCCTTCAATACTTCCTGAAATTACCAGTTGTCCCGGACAGTTATAATTCGCAGCAACAACCACCTCATCAATACCTTCACAGATCTGCTCTACAACTTCATCTGCCAGGCCCAAAATAGCTGCCATGGTTGAAGGCTGCAGCTCGCAGGCTTTTTGCATTGCATTTGCACGGGCAATAACAAGCTTCAAACCCGACTCAAATGAAATTGCCGATGCAGCTACCAGTGCAGAAAATTCTCCCAATGAATGTCCTGCTACCATGTCAGGCTTAAAATCATCACCTAAACACTTAGCAAGGATTACAGAATGCAGGAATATCGCAGGCTGTGTAACCTTAGTTTGTCGCAGCTCCTCATCAGTACCAGCAAACATAATGTCGCTGATCCGGAATCCTATAATAGCATTCGCCTGTTCAAATAATTCTCTGGCAATATCATTGTTCTCGTATAGCTCTTTGCCCATACCTGAAAATTGTGCCCCTTGTCCTGGAAATAAATATGCTTTCATTTATTCATTAAGTGTTAGATGAACCCAACAGGATTAAAATTAGTATTTCGCTGTGTGCGTACTACTAATTTTAATCCTGTTGGGTTCAATATAATTGCTATGTTCTTAAAATCTAATGTAATCTGGCAGTAATCAATCGCAAAAACTCTGCCCTGGTTTTATCATTTGCAAATGCACCTGTAAAAGCCGATGTGGTAGTTACAGAATTCTGCTTCTGTATGCCCCTCATGGCCATACATAAATGCTGGCACTCAATCACTACAGCCACTCCCGCAGGGTTCAGCGTCTCCTGGATACAATCCCTGATCTCATTCGTTAAACGTTCCTGCACCTGTAAACGGCGCGCATATGCATCTACCACCCGCGGAATCTTACTTAAGCCCACAATATACCCTTTAGGGATATAGGCAATATGTGCTTTTCCGAAAAAAGGAAGCATATGGTGCTCGCACATAGAATACACTTCGATATCTTTCACCACAACCATCTGACTGTAGTCTTCTTTAAACATCGCAGAGCGAAGAATTTCAGCAGGCTTAAGGTCGTAACCATGAGTAAGGTACTGCAGCGATTTGGCCACACGCTCCGGGGTTTTCAAGAGTCCCTCCCGGGTTGGGTCTTCGCCCAGCTGGCTCAATATATCTGCATAATGACTTGAAATCGCAGAAGTTTGGTCCGCATTATAACGGTCAATTTTTATATATCCTTCGTTCTCGTCCTCAAAGGAGTCTTTTGTATGATTATCCATGTATGTTTTTATTAACCGAAATATTCTACCAGATTATTTTCGGTCTCGTAAATTTTTACGCAGTGCAGAACAGCACCGCCTGCGGTAATATGAGGGATAAGCTGTTCCCATATGGCTACAGCCAGGTTTTCTGTCGAGGCAAGCTTATCTTTCATGAAATCCACATCCAGATTAAGGTTCCTGTGGTCCACTTTATCAATGATATGCTCATTGATAATATTCTTCAGCCACTTCAGGTCAACCAAAAATCCCGTTTCAGGATTAATTTCACCTTTCACAGTCACAAATAACTGGTAATTATGGCCATGCCAGTTCGGATTGGCGCATTTACCATATACTTCCAGATTATGGTCCTCCGACCAGTCCGGACGTGCCAGTTTATGTGCTGCGTTAAAAGATTCTTTGCGGGTAATATAAATCATTGTTCATTGGTGTTTTTTGTATTTTCAATAGAGAACAACATAGACTGCCAGTATTTATGAAAGGCACCAGACAGCGGTAGTCATATTTCACTACAAATATACGCAGAAAGGTTAAAGTAGAAAGTTTAACTTCGCATCATGAAGATATTGGTCGCTGCCGCAACAAGAGCCGAATTATCAGGCCTCTATACAGCCTTCGGTTTTCCGGAGACTGATTTTGTGCAAACCCCGGAGTTTGATGTACTCATTACCGGTGTCGGGATGACAGCCACAGCCTTTGCCCTGGGCCAGCATCTGCCAGGCAACTACAGCATGGTGCTCAATCTGGGCATTGCCGGATGTTATAACCGCAACATCCCCCTGGGCACCCTCCTTAATATTACTACTGATGAATTTTCAGAATTAGGCGCAGAAGACAGAGATGCTTTTTTGCCCATAGCTGACCTTGGCTTTGGCCGCAGCAAATATACTGCACAATATAAGCACGACTCAGCGCTCTTAAACAGCCTTGAAAAGGCAAACGGCATAACAGTAAACACAGTACACGGGAACAGCCTCAGCATTGCTGATATTGTCCGCCGCCTCAACCCCATAACCGAGAGTATGGAGGGTGCAGCGGTATTCTATTGCTGTACACAGACAAGTACCCCATGTGTACAGGTGCGTAGTATTTCCAACTATGTTGAAGTACGCAACCGTGATAATTGGAAGATCGGACTGGCAATGAACAATTTGAACAGCTGGGCAGTCAACTTTTTGACAAACCATTAACGAATCAATTTTTTGAACTACTTATATTTAGCCCATGAAAATTTCACTTGGCTTTTCTCCCTGTCCCAACGATACTTTTATCTTTGATGCACTAATCCACCATAAAATTGATACGGAAGGATTAGAATTTGAGGTGTTTTTTGATGATGTGGAAACTCTGAACCAAAAAGCATTAAGCAGCACGCTTGACATCACTAAACTGAGTTTCCATGCGTTTGCCCATGTAGCGGATCGTTATGCCCTGTTAGATGCCGGCAGTGCACTCGGACATGGTGTTGGCCCCCTGCTCATCTGTAAAAACAAAGCATTGATCAATGATCCAGAATTAGGTGCCGAAAACTCTGCACTAACGGTAGCGATTCCCGGCGAGTTGACCACCGCCAATTTTTTATTAGGCATTGCTTATCCTAAATTAAAACAAAAAGAGGTGATGGTATTCTCCGAAATAGAGGATGCGCTGCTGAACGACAAAATCGACATGGGTTTGATTATTCATGAGAACAGGTTTACCTATATGGATAAAGGACTGCATAAAAT
The DNA here is from genome assembly GCA_015655115.1 of Sphingobacteriales bacterium. GTDB lineage: Bacteria > Bacteroidota > Bacteroidia > Sphingobacteriales > Sphingobacteriaceae > Pedobacter. Next base: position 10,287 of record JAATFQ010000217.1, on the reverse strand, counting down.
TGTAGATCTGGGCAGTTACTGGGAAGAGCTAACCGGCTGCGCTATCCCGCTTGGCGGAATTGTGGTGAACCGTAAACTGAGCAGTAAGATACAGCATCAAGTGAACAAACTGGTCAAAAAATCTGTAGAGTACGCTTTCGAGAACCCGCTCTCCAGTACACAATTTATTGCCAGTCACGCACAGGAGATGAACGAAGCTGTAATGTATAAACATATAGACTTGTACGTAAACAAATTCTCCGTTAACCTCGGTATCGAAGGCAGAAAGGCTATTGACACGCTGTTTGAAATGGCTTATGAAAAAGGGATTATCCCTACACTACCTCAAAATATTTACGTTACTAAATAAACCAGCTACTGGTTACAAGGTCCTTCAGGAATCGTTTTTAGAATTTTGATCAGCCTTGTAACCACTAATGTAGAATCAAAGTCTGCTGACACCATGAGGCTGTCAGATTTGATAATATGACATTCTGCCTCTATATACACAGGTTCATATGGTTTTTCAAAATTGAATTTACTATAGGCAAGCTCCAGTGTTTTAGCACTGTCGGCCACCCAATACTCCCTGCCCTCTTCACAATCAGTAAATGATTTGATTTCAGGCCCATAGCTATACAACCCTTTAATTATTCTTGTCTTGCTTTTTTCACCTGCTGCTGGTTTATGATTACAGGAAATAAAGAATACAGACGTTACAAATAAAAGTAGAATTGCGGGCTTCAAGGATTTCATATTATAGGTCTTGATTTAAATGATTAATGTTTTTAACGCTCAGATTAGATGACAAAGCTGATGCCATAAAAGAGAAAACACATACGGTAACGAATACTAATATAAAATCGGTCCCTTTAAACCCAATAGGATAGGCATTGCTCATTAAAAGATTCTCCTGGGACATTTTTATCATCCCAAACTTCTGCTGCATCAGACAAAAAATGAATCCTGCAAAAAGGCCCGATATACAGCCAGTCATCGTGATCATCATCCCCTCGAAAAGGAATATTCTCTTGATAAGTTTCTTACCTGCTCCCAGGCTTGTCAAAATGGCAATATCTTTCAGCTTATCAATAACCAGCATTGTCAGTGATCCTATAATGTTAAAGATAGCAATAATCAGAATAAATGTGAGTATGATATACACTGCCCATTTCTCCGTGCCAAGGATATTATACAAAGCTTTGTTCTGCTCTATCCTGTCCTTAACAATATACTGCTTACCAATAAGTTTTTCAATTTCAATCTTAAACTTGTCGGCATTTACCCCTTTTTTTAAATTGAGCTCTATCGACGATATTTTTTCCTCTTCCTGCAGCAGCCTCCGTGCAAAGCTCAGTGGCACGATAGCGATATTATCGAAATCCTGCTGCACCTCAAATATACCCGATACGGGAATAGATAAATCCATAAAATCGTCTGCCGGACTGATGGAGTTGGCACTTATTCCCTTTTTAGGAGAGAACACCTGCAGCTGCATAAATGGATCGTTGGTATTTACCATGAGGTAGTTTTGCAGAGCCGAGCCGATTACAGCATTGGCACCACTGCTGTTTTCGATCACAAACTTGCCCTGGATGGTGATGCTATCCAGGCTCTTGTTCTTAAGATAGTCTTCACTTACCCCTTTAATCAGCCCCACAGATTGTTTACTGTTATACCGCAGCAAGGCATTTTCCGACAAAACTTCGGTATAAGAATAAATAGCATTGTCCTTTTTCAACTGCTTAAAATACGCCGTATTGGGATTGAATGTTTTCCCCTTCATGGGGGAAATGACCAGCTGTGGGGTAATAGTATTGAACATTTTCAGCACTACATCTTCAAAGCCGTTAAACACCGACAGGATAATAATCAGCGCAGCACTACCTACAAATACCCCGAGTACAGAAATAGTAGAGATGATATTTATAGCATTGGTAGACTTCTTTGCAAAAAGATACCTGCGGGCAATATAGAGTGCTGTGTTCAAAAGCGCGGTGATTTGATCAAAAATCTAAATATAAGGTAACTTAATTTAAAAACGGATTATTTCGCTTCTCATATCCTATAGTAGTAGACGGCCCATGTCCGGGATATACCTCTACAGCATCTGGCAGCACAAAAAGTTTCTGCCTGATGTTATTGATCAGCTGCACGTGATTTCCGCCCGGCAGATCCGTACGGCCGATACTGTTATAAAATAGTACATCCCCGCCAATAAGTATCCCCTGGTCTTTCGCATAAAAACACAGATGTGCAGGTGAATGCCCGGGAGCAAAGATCAACTCAAGAACTGTATTTCCGAAAGTTACCGCCCCTGTTTCTTCCAGGTAAACCTCTGGCTCTGGAGAAAGTTCATAGTGCATGCCCATTTGGGGCGCATAACCGGGAATAGCCTGCAATACTGCCAGTTCTCCTTTATGAAACTGCGGCTTTAGCCCCCAGTTATCAAAAACGAACTTGTTGCCAAAAACATGGTCAATATGGCAGTGCGTATTCAACAACAAGACAGGCTTTAAATTCTTCTCTTTAATCAATTTTACTAAAGCATTCTGCTCGTCTGTCTCATACATCCCCGGATCAATGATCACACATTCTCCGGTTTCATCGTGCAAAATATAAGTGTTTTCCTGATAAGGATTAAAACTGAACTGCTCAATAGTCATCATAATGATAATATAAATTAGTTTTTCCAGCTAAATGACTGGATCATTCTGTCAATATCTTTTTTTATAAAACTCAAAACAGGAGCTATAGAATCATACTGAGGACGCTCATTAAAATATAGAGCGCCCCTAAAGTAATTTTTTGCGCTGTCTGTTAAAAAGAACTGTACCGACGAAGCGGTATTCCCTTCTATAGCGTAATATACGCCATATACTTTTCGTTCGGGGTAACTGATCAGCTTCTGATCTATAGCACTGGCTTTCACTGTATGTTTAAAAGCCAGTGTCCGCGCGTCTTCCACTAGATTATTATATTCCTTAGCCGAAAACACCCCATAATACGTAAGGTGCAGACGGGCATTAAACTGCGGAAAATTCATGTTGCTCCAGCATCCGCTGCCATCTTTTCCATTGACGTCCTTAACGCTCTCACTCTCTTTATCCGCCTCTATCTGTGCATATACAGGGTAGTCGAATGAAAAAGCACAGCCCGACTGATAAACGTGATACTCCTTTTTTGGAAACTTGATGTTAAAGTAACCCTTAGGCTTTGGTGCATAATCCGGAGATGAGCAGGAAGCACAGAAGAGCAACAAGAAACATAAACCGTTTACAACAAAAGCCCTCATATTAAGAATTCCAGATAGTCCAGGACCGGTCTGCCTGAAGGTGCAACATTTCCATCCCATTCTTAATTACAGCACCCCTTGTCTTTGCGCGCTGCAAGAACAGGCTCTCCGCGGGATTATAAACCAGGTCATATGCCAGGTGCTGTTCCGTAAGGTATTCATATGGAATAGCAGGTGATGCATCCACATTCGGAAAAGTGCCTAAAGGTGTTGTATTGATAATTACCTGGTGTGTTTGCATTAGCTCTTCGGTAAGCTCCGTATAAAGAATGGCATCTTCAGCAGGTGTCCTTACCACAGAATGATAAGAGATTCCCAGCTGCCCAAGTACATACTTTACCGCTTTGGCAGCACCCCCGTCACCCAGGATCAGCGCTTTGGTATGGAAGGTTTTTAACAGAGGCTTCAATGACTCCTCAAAGCCATATGCATCCGTATTAAAACCCTTTAATTCTATTTTACTGTCTTCTCTTCTGATAGAGATACAATTTACAGCACCTATTTCTTTCGCTGCGTTATCCAGTTCTTTTAAATAAGGAAGCACAGCTACCTTATAAGGAATAGTCACATTGAGCCCCTCCAGTGAACTATTTTCCAGCAGCGCCAGTATATCGGTAATATTTTCCAAAGGAAAAAGCTCATAACTGCAGTCTGTCGTTTGTTCTCTTTCAAATTGATCAGTAAAGTATTTCTTCGAAAAAGAATGTGCCAGCGGATAACCTATCAGTCCAAATGTTCTCACCTTATAAAAATTATACAGGCCTTTGCCTTATTTGCCTAAATTCAGGAAATGATCAAAGGTATCCCCTCTTAACCCCAAACGAATAGTCTCCAAAGGAATAACTTCTGCCGGAGCAATGTTGCCCAGGTTTACATTAGTCCCGATTAACTTGATAAACCACACCTGCTGTTCCTTTTGTGGAGCCTCCCAGATAATAGTCTCTTCAGGTATCACTGTCAGGATCTCATCAACAAGCCCTTCTCTCACTTCGCCAGAACCGCGGTATATACCTACATTACCACCTTCACGTGCCTCAGCAATTACTTTCCAGGCACCAGCTTCAATCTCAGCTTTCATCAACTTGATCCATTTGTATGGAGCAAATATTTTTGTAGCATCTTTAGAGCCCACCTCAGAGATGACGGTCACATATTTAGATAACTTAGCAATATACTCGCATTTAAGATCATGATCGATTTCTATAGATCCATCGGATACTTCTGCGTATTCCATACCAAACTGCTCCAGTACACGCACATAATCTTCAAATTGATTGCGGATGATGAATGCTTCGAATAATGTACCTCCAAAATATGTCGGGATATCTGCACTTCGGTAAATAGCTAATTTCTCTTTTAGTTTAGGTGTCACAAAAGAAGTGGCCCAACCTAGTTTCACAATGTCCGAGTGGACACCTGCAACATCTATAAAGTCTTCTGTCTGTCTTAAACTCAGGCCCTTATCCATTACCATTGTTATGCCGCTCTGGCGTGGTTTCACTGGACGTTCCGGAATATTATTTAATGGGTAATTCATATCTGCTGCAAAGGTTCAAAAAAATAAGCCTAATTTCATTACAATACAATATAATTTTAGATGATAAAGCTTACATTATATACTCATCTGATTTATACAACGCAATATTAGGCAGTTTTCGTTAATCCTCAGTATTTTTTTATTTTGAATGAATCCCGGGCATATCACATTCAAAATATCAGCGATATGCCCGGCACAATAGGTTACGTAACTGTAGTTATTATTTAATATACCTGTTAATGACTTCGATAATTGCCGTGTTATCCTGTAGCTGCGGCAAATATTCAAACAGGATATAGTGTTTCTCCGGGTCTGTCACCAGTGCCGTTTCCAGGTAAACAATAGCCTCCCGGTTTTGTCCCAGTGCAAACAGGTAAGCTACCATCCGGTAATACAGCTCTGCTGCATCAGGATTATTTTTGATGCCATCCGAAATAGTCTCCGACGCTTCCTGCAGCCTTCCCTGCTCATATAGAACAGTAGAAAAATCCAGCCATGCTTCTATATCCAGCGGATTATAGTCTAATACTTTATAATAGGCCTCAATAGATTGCTCTATCTGCCCCAGCTTGTAATAAGCGTCCGCCATAGCAAACCAGAACTCAGAATTTTCTTCATCGAGCTCTATCGCTTTTTTATAGAAATGCAGCGATTCAAAATAACGGTCTTCAAAGTTCAGCGTCACTCCAATACCAAACCAGGCATCGGCCATTTTAGGGTCCATCTTGACAGATTTCTTGTAATAAGCACGTGCGTCGTCCATCTGTTCCAGCTTTTCGTAGCACTCCCCGATTGCACAATAGGTATCGGCATTTGGCTTCTCATATTCCCAGGTTTGTTTATATACCTCTATCGCCTCAGCATAGCGATCCAGCTGCACAAGTGCATTTCCTTTATTGTAATAGGCAGAAGCAAAATTATCTTTAATTAAGATAGCATAATCATACGCATCAATAGCCTTCTCAAACAAGTCCAGCTTATGGTATGAATTGGCCAGGTTATACCATGCCGCATAAGAATAAGGGTCATTATCTATATATTCCTGGTAAAACTGGATGCTTTCTTCCTGTTTGTCTAAAATATCATAGCAAAAGGCAAGCTCATACAAGCCATCTTTATTTTCCATATTCTGCTCCAGGCTTTGCTTAATGTATTTCACAGCACTCTCATAATCGAGCATGTTCTGATATACATATGCAATCTGCAGCAAGATCTCATCGGTAGTTTCGGCAAGGCCTAAAGCTTTTTGAAAGTTTTCGAGGGCCTCACTATAGCGCTCCATATTATTATAGATATTACCGCGCAGGATATAAATCTCCGCTTCCGACGCTTCCAGCAGTTCTGCCTTCTGTAAGGAGAAAAATGCTTTATCCGTCTGGTCAATAATAAAAAATAACTGTGCCTGTTTAATCAGGAATACCGCAGCATATGGATGCTGGTTCAGGGCATATTCTATCACCTGGAGTGCCTTTACCGGATCACTCTTTTCTATATAATAGTCAATGATATTTTCAAAAGCCTGGGCATCAAAAAAATACTGATCCTGGTTCCTTATCATCTCTTCGTAGCGCTCTACCGAACGCTGCGCATCATCACTAAAATCAAAGTAAAATTCCTCTTCCATTGTATCAAATAATTAAAGAACAGTCCCCTCTTTTTTAAAAATACAGTTTAAGTTTACACTATTATGTAGCATATAACCGAAATAATTATCAACATTCAAACATTTGAACATGTAATCAACTGATAATATTATTCTTAGCAGATATTTAATTGGCCTGTAATAATCCGCATTTCAACCTCTTTCCCGGGATTTCTTTAATTAACTACAAAAGTAACATTAATTAATCGAAGCACAGTAAAATGCAGGTCAGGAAAGCGCCACGCCAATTCACCCATTCGTTATTTTTTTTGTTGTTTTGTATAAATCTAACAGGCAAAAATTATGCAAAACAATATCAATTCTGTTTTAAAAAACCTGGGCATCCTGGAATTTAATCCAGCCTATAGCACCGGCAAGATCTGGGGAGGCAGCGACACTCAGGTTATAGCCAGCTATTCCCCGGTAGACGGTAAAAAGATCGCCGATATACAAACTGCCGGCAAAGAGGATTACGAAAAAGTAATTGATACTGCACAGCAGGCTTTTAAAACCTGGCGTGGTATCCCTGCCCCAAAAAGAGGCGATATTGTACGGCAGCTGGGTGATGCTTTACGCGCTCATAAGGAAGACCTCGGCACCCTGGTTTCTTATGAAATGGGGAAAAGCCTGCAGGAAGGCTTAGGCGAAGTGCAGGAAATGATAGATATATGTGATTTTGCTGTAGGCCTTTCCCGTCAGCTATATGGCTTAACAATGCATTCCGAAAGGCCTCATCACAGAATGTATGAACAATGGCACCCTCTGGGAATTGTAGCCGTAATCTCTGCTTTTAACTTCCCTGTTGCGGTATGGAGCTGGAATACAGCCCTTGCCCTGGTATGCGGAAATGTATGTGTATGGAAACCTTCGTCCAAAACACCGTTATGTGCTATTGCCTGTCACCGTATCCTGGCAGAAGTACTCGCCGCAAATGATATTCCTGAAGGTGTCAGCTCCCTGGTCATAGGAAATGCTGCGGGCGACCTGATTAATAATGATAAACGGGTGTCGCTGGTGTCGTTTACAGGATCTACACGTATTGGCAGGATTGTCTCTGCCGCTGTAGCATCACGCTTCGGCAAAAGTATCCTTGAGCTTGGTGGCAACAATGCAATCATCATTTCTAAAGAGGCCGACCTGGACATGTCTATCATTGGGGCTGTATTTGGTGCCGTAGGCACTGCCGGGCAACGTTGCACTTCTACCCGGCGACTGATTATCCAGGAGGATATTTATGAAGATTTTAAAAATAAACTGGTAAAAGCATATGGTCAGCTGCGCATAGGCGACCCGCTGGATCAGCATAACCATGTAGGCCCGCTTATTGACACTGCTGCGGTAGATATGTATACCAAAGCTATTGAAAAAGGCAAGGCCGAAGGCGCAAACTTTGTAGTAGAGGGAGCTGTGCTCAGTGGTCCTGACTACACCTCCGGCTGCTATGTACAGCCTTGCGTGGCTGAAGTGGAGAACCATTATGAAATTGTACAGGAAGAGACCTTTGCCCCAATTTTATATTTAATTAAATACAAAACCCTCGAAGAAGCTATAGCCCTGCAGAATAATGTTCCCCAGGGATTATCATCGGCCATCATGACCCTCAATTTGAGAGAGGCAGAGTTGTTCCTTTCCGCAGCGGGGTCTGATTGTGGTATCGCTAATGTAAATATTGGTACTTCCGGTGCCGAAATCGGTGGTGCCTTTGGTGGCGAGAAAGAAACTGGCGGTGGCCGTGAGAGCGGTTCGGATGCATGGCGCGGTTATATGAGGCGACAAACAAATACGATTAATTATGCAGCTACGCTACCCCTGGCACAGGGAATTAAGTTTGACCTGTAGCAAAATTCAGCATAAAAACAGAAGGCCGGTTCGCACCGGCCTTTACTCTGTTACTATTAACTATTCGAAATCTATTCAGGTATTGTGTGTGTTTTTAAATTAGTCCATTTGATCAAAGGCAGGATAAGATTCCCCATAGATCCAACGTGTAATCTTAATTGGCGCGTTTAATCAACATTATCTTTCTGGAAGTAGAATCACTTGCATTGGCGTTTAGTGCGATTGTTTCATCAGCTGCCACATGTTCTGTTTTTAAAGCAGCGAACTTTTCAGTGTTCAAAGTAGCACTGCCATAAGATTTTAAAATATGGTTGTCTGTAGTACCCAGCAATTCCAGGTTTGCATTACTATTGATCACCGTGTACAGGCTTTCAGTGTTTGCTTTTACACGTGCACGTGCATTGTCTTTCAATAATACTTGCAGATTTTTCAGCTTGAAACATCCTACTGTTCTTACTTCTGCAGTATTGGAGGCGTCAATACGGTATAAGTCTTTCACATAAACAGTCATTGTTACTAATTCGTTTGTTGTAGAACCCAGGGTTAAGGTATTCCCTATTTGTTTCACGATAATTTTATCGGCCTGGCTCTCGTCGTAATTTACCCACTCCGTTTTACTTTGTACCAGGTATACTTTTACATTTCCCGTTACAATTACTTTTTTAATTTCTGGATTTGATAATGACATTTCCAGCTTCCTTCCAGATAGCGCGGCCGATGAACTGAATGATGAGGCAGACAATACGATGGCGGTGAAGGCTAATGTTAATGCAGTTTTTAATAGAGTTTTCATATTTTAAGTTTTAGGCTTTTTATAAAGCGTTCTGTTTAATTAGTTTGTTAAAATGACGCCATCTCCTAAGCGATGTTGCATTATTTTTAGTGTTTTTATACGATACTGGGTTTTAATCCGACAAACGGCCCGATTTTTTCGACCAACTGGCCATGGCATATTCGATTATTTTTTTACAGGGAGGAAGGCGATATCGTCTGTAATAATCATATCTTTAAGTAGTTGCGGACCTGTAACAACCGCGCTTGCCGTAACAGCAGCAGCAGAACTGATCGACGAGTCGGCAGCACTAAACTGCACCATATCGATCCTTGCCAAACTACCCAATGAAGCGTTATGTACATCCGCAGTACCGCTTAATCTTAAGGTAGCACCATTGCCGACCGAAGAATACAAGCATACTGTATTTGAATTAATATCCGCTGTAGCACTATCTTTTAAGCTTACCTGCAGGTTTAACAAATTAAACTTACCATAGGTGGCTATTGAAGAGTTGCCGGAGGCGTCAATGCTGCTTAAGTTATTCACATGTACTACTACTGTTAACCTCTGTGCCGCATACGAAGTGATGTTCAACACATTCCCGTATTGTTGTACCACAGCATTCTTTGCATAATAATTGTCGTACACCTGAACACTTTCATTTTTATCCTGTATCAGCAGCACTTTTACATTTCCGCTTAGCGCTATATTACGGATGTTTTTCACACTGCTCAGTGTAGTAACATTGTGAGTATTACTGTTGTTGATACCTGTCCTGTTGCTATTTTTGTCGTGATTGCTGTTGTTGTTTTCAGCAGCAACAGACATGCTGGCAGTAGAAGCCAATACAATGGCGGTGAGGGTGGTGGCGAGTAAATTTTTTACTGAAGTTTTCATATCTTTAATTTTTTGAGGTCTTTATAAACCGTTATTTCTAAATTGTTTGTAGTTAAGACGCCATCACCCAACAAACGTTTCACGCAATTTTTTGCTTTTATACCATAGCGCTGTAACATCCGACCAACGGCTGTAATATTTCGACCAACACCCGCAAAAAAAATCTTTTATTGTAATCAAATTTGACAGCGATTCAAATTTGATGTATGTTTAAAGATTTAATAAGCTTAAAATCCCTTCTTTTTATAATATTTAGCCATGTTACGTGTAGATAGTTCTAAACCTTGTAAAATTGTATATTCACTGTGTAAGCATGAGTATCT
>JAATFQ010000271.1 GCA_015655115.1 Sphingobacteriales bacterium | reverse complement strand
CTGTCGAATGGCGACACGGTAGTCTTATGGGTGGATGCAATCTGTATCAACCAAGAGGATAAGAGGACATTGCATTTAACCATACCTTTGTGCCATCGGCCAGTATAATGCTATACTGCCCTCCTACTGGTGTGGACAACATATTATAGGCTGCTGCTGAAGAAGTAACTGCAGCATGTGGCTGATACGCTATGGCACCACTACCCACTTGTTTAACAGGCACCTGATTTTGTGTAGCTACAGTCCCGGTATGCTTATCATTTAAATTTATCGTTGCGCCATCGGCTAGTGTCAAGACAGCTTTATTGCCCCCGGGCGCAATATCTGTATGAATAACATAGGTTTTAACTGGTATTTGAGGCGGAGCCTGATTTCGTCGATAGAATGTAATAGCAATCCCCACAATTAAGATTGCCGCTGCATACCCTATCCATCTTCGTAAAAGACTTATTTGTATTACTGGCTTAACTGCAATAATCTGATTGAATATTTTTTCTTTATCCAGCTTAGGCAGGGTGTCATCTGCCGATATCGCCTGACCGATTGCTGTTACTATTTCGTTCAAATCTTCATCTATGCCTTCATCATTAATAATTGCCAAAAGTTCCAGCAACTCTTCACGCGTACAGTCATTTTCAGCATACTGCGTTAAAAGGAATTGTAATCTTAAATGATCAGTTGGCATATCGGAATATTTTTAAATTAATGGCTAGTAAAAGTTGCTATATATAGATGACGGGGGAAAATGAAAATCGTACTGTCTAAATTTAATTTTTAAAATAAATAGCCTGAAGATAGTAGATGATAATAAAGAACCCGTTCCGGGGGTTATTGATAATATACTTTTTAAGATGTTTCAAAGTTTCCGACAGGTGGTTTTTAATGGTACTTTTCGACAAGTGAAGGGTTTCAGCAATTTCATCATGGCTGAAACCCTGTATTTTACTCATCTCAAAAATCTTTCGCTTCTGAATACAAAGGCCATTTAAAGCATCATTTATCAAGAGCAAGAGTGAATCCTCATCCAGCTTGTCGTCAATGGCATAGTGCGACTCAGTTAATTGAGTGCTTAGCGTTTCAATGATATGAGTCTCCTTTGCCAACTTGCGCAAAAAATCGATGGTTTTATTGCGTGCCATTGAAAAAAGGTAGCCCTGGATATGAGTTACATCAGCGAGGGCATCACGGTTTAACCATAACTTTAAAAATACATCCTGCACAATCTCCTCTGTTATCGATTCTGATTTGCACATTTTGAACGTAAACTTCGCTATCCTGACAAAATTCTGGTCATAGAAGACCTTAAAGGCTAACTCGTCGCCAGCCACTATTCTTTCCAGAATGACGCTATCAGTATCAAATTGAGTTGTTGCAGGCACGTATGATTTATAGATGGTTGATAATTGGTTAGCAATTATATTGATTTTTCAGGCAGATAATGGGATTGACCCTAAAAATATTAAATATTATAGCGTGCGTTTATCTACCGTTACATAATCAATCCACATCATCGTTTTGCTGTAAAGGTTGATATTGCTATTATTAAATATGCCTAGATTGCTGTTTGAGCCAACATTCAGATTAAGGACTATATGATGAGGGCCGAAATTCTGCAACTGAAGATTGCCATTTATGGCGTTTGTATAAGTATATATAGTCACATCATCCAGCTTGGTCGTTACTGTAACTACGCCATTTTCGTTTTTCCAATACTCATCATACATATGCCAGCCTGAGGTTGCGCTGAAAGGTTTTTCGCAAGTATTACCAAGCTGGTTAGCGCCACTTGTAGTGCCGTAAAATAAATTGCTGGCATATTTGGCATATGTGCTGTAAGAATACGCTTCCATAATGTCAATCTCGCCTTTGGTTGGCCAGGCGCTTTCCTGTACGGTCCAAAATGCAGGCCATGCACCATAGGTCTGTGTGAAGTCCATATATGTAGAACCATTCATGGCAATCAGTTTTATCTGCGCACTTACACGATATTCTTCATTATTGGCAGGCTTAAATGAATAATTGGATTTCACATGCCCTGAGGTGTAATAGCTGCCCGAACCGCTGGCTGTAAGCACCAAAACACTGCGTGAATCGTAGCTGCCAATTGTTGGGTTAGAAGTTTGATAATTACAAATACTGGAATTATAATCGGCACGGCTGGCACGTGTCCAATTGTTAAAACTGGATGTATTTGTAAAATCATCGGTAAACTGCCGCGTCCATGCGCTAACGGCCTGTATGGATGTAGTATTTGCAGCGAGCACATCTGGATGTTTAACATCTGGTTGTTGGTTGTCTATTTTGCATGCTACAAAAATAATAGTGATGCCGGTGATAGCGAGCATCGTAAAAAATGCATTTTTAATATTCATATCATTGTTTAATTTGGTTTCGTACTATATACTTTTCAGGAGGTGCTCAATCTTCAGAAAAATTCCCGATTTATTAGATGACGAAGGAAAAATTAAAACGTACTGTCTGGAATTGAGATTTAAGATTTTTCAGGTAGATTTAAACTGTCGAAGTTTTACATGGCGTTATGCTTCTTATGATGTACTAAGATTTCCCGTACAATTTTCTAATCTGATTTAATCATGAAACCATCACAAAAATTTACACTCCACCTGCTATTTCGCTCTAAAGCAGTATTTCAACTCTTTTAGGAATATTAGCCCGCCAAATTACATTTAACAGATAAATTTAAAGTTTCCAGCAGCATAACTAGATATTTTCCGGGGAAATATATAAAATAGAACAACAATCCTAAAATTAGGATTCATTTTTTTCAGCAATTTAATACAAATACAATATAAAAACATCATTTGATCAGACTAATCTAAGTTCTGACAATTGAACCTCAAATTACTGGGTTACCTTTTTAAGTTTGGCGTATTAATCTGTGAACTTCAATTATCTAACAAAGAATTATTATGAACAATGTATTCAAATTTGGCTTTTTAGCCTTGGCGATCTCTTTATCAGTTGCAGCTTGTGGCACAGGAAAAAATACTGAAACTAAAGATTCTACAGTAATTGATTCTACAGTAACTGATTCTGCAGCAACCAAAATCGATACTACAATAAAAGATTCAGCTGCAAAAGACACAGTAGTGAAAGACACTACTAAAAAAATGTAATTCCCAAGGTATACCCAAATTAAAATAGCCTGTCATTTTTTTGTGAAAATGACAGGCTATTTTTTTATATGCTACCTCCTGATGGCCAACAATTCTCAAAGGCCACTACCTGATTGAATCTTCAATCGTCCAAAAAAGTTTATCACCGATAACCCGCTTAATTCCTGAACCACTGAATTGATGAACTACTGAACAAAGCAAGATTGGACTTTTAAACAATACGAGTGAATTAATTTTGCGGGACCTTTGTCTTAAGAAAATTAAAAATGGAAAGCTTAACAAAACAACAAACAGTTTTAGTAACCGGTGGTACAGGATTTGTGGGTATCTATTGTATCCTGCAACTCTTACAACAGGGCTATAAGGTAAAAACAACCTTGCGCTCATTGAACAGGAAAGACGAGGTTACCGGTCTGCTGAAGCAAGCTGGTATCTCCTCTTTTGAAAGCCTGTCATTTGTGGAAGCAGATTTGACAAATGATCAGAATTGGGACCAGGCGGTAGATGGCTGTACATATGTACTTCATATAGCATCACCCTTTCCGGCCGGAGAACCTGAAGATGCAAATGAACTAATAGTTCCGGCACGCGATGGTGCATTGAGAGTGTTGAAAGCCGCCAGGGATGCCGGTGTTAAGCGCGTTGTATTAACTTCATCGTTTGCGGCTATAGGTTACAGTAAAAACCCGAAAGGCCATGTCTTTACAGAGCTTGACTGGACGGATCCTGAATTGACAGCTATGGCTTATATCAAGTCTAAAACCATAGCTGAAAAGGCTGCGTGGGATTTTATCAGCAGCGAAGGTGCAGGCATGGAATTGACGGTGATCAACCCGGTCGGCATTTTCGGACCTGCCCTGGGGAAAGACTATTCTACTTCTATCGGAATGGTTAAAGCATTATTAAATGGTGATATGAAAGAGACTCTGCCATTCACCTTCGGCATAGTAGATGTACGTGACGTGGCCGATATCCATATCTTAGCGATGACACATCCGGCAGCAAAAGGAGAACGTTTTCTGGCAACGGCAACAGGTACTATGAGTCTTTATGATATCGCTCAGCTCATCAGAAAAGAAAGGCCCGAACATTCGGCAAACATAGCTGACTTGAAACCACTCGATCCGTCTCTGAATATCGCCATGTCTAATGATAAAGCAAAGAAACTGCTCGGCTGGAATCCGCGAAGTAAGGAAGAGGCGATCTTATCATGTGTTGATAGTGTGGCAGAATAAGTATTTTTGCAGTAAATAATAAAGTTTAATCGAATATGGATACCCTGCAATCTTGCCATCTGGGCCCTGGAATATCTCCTGAGCTGATCATACCAGAGCATTTCTTTATGTACCTGCTAAAGGGTTCAATGGTAGCCTACAATGGCGACAAGCATTATCAGTTGAAAATGGGCGATTGCTGCATAGCGAGGAAAAACCATTTGTTACGTTACAATAAACAGCAACTGGACGGTGACTTTAAAAAAATTGTCATCGTCCTTGATGAGGCCTTTCTAAAAAGATTCCAGGCAAAGCATCCGCTCCAAAAGGGCATTGTTGAAGAGGAGGAATCCATCCATTTTATCGAAGATGATAAGTTGTTAAATAGCTTCATTCACTCATTAGAGCCCTATTATAAAGGTGTAGCTCAAATTGAGGAAGCATTTGCTGATCTTAAGCGCGAAGAACTACTATTAATTTTGCTGCAGAAAGACCCTTCTCTCGCATCTGTGTTTTTTGATTTCGGTACTCCGCAAAAGATAGATATTAAAGCATTTATGAGCCGCAACTTTCGCTTTAACGTCAGCTTAGAGCGTTTCGCTTTTTTAACAGGCAGGAGTCTCTCCGGCTTTAAACGCGATTTCCAACAGACGTTTAACGATACGCCAGGCCGCTGGCTGACCAGGAAGCGATTGGAAGAAGCATACTTTCTTATCCGTCAGCAAAGCAAGAAGCCAAACGACATTTACCTGAACCTGGGTTTCGAGGACCTGTCCCATTTTTCATTCGCCTTCAAGAAACATTTTGGACAATCTCCAAGCAAACTGCTAAAATCGTGAAGCTGATCAGGTCTTGAATTTAAATCAGAATGCTGTTTGTAAGCAGTATGCTTATGATCGTTTCATCAGTATATATTTATTTTTAAAGGTTATGAAGCTATCATGATTTTATATTCATTCCGCCGCGTGATTTTAAAAATCATGATGGTTTCATTTAATCATTTTGACTAAATATTTGGGAACCTCTTCGTATCCTTGCCGGAAATAAAAACGATGCGCGTCTGACCTTCTTTCATGACAATGGACTTCGATCCTGTCGCATTTTCTACGTTTGGCTGCCTGAGTACAGTATTCTTCAAGTGCTTTACCGACACCGCTGCTCCTGACTGAATTATCCACTACGAAATAACTAATTCGGGCAAAGTCTCCTTCTAAAGCAATCTGAGGGATAAAATGGATAGACATAAACGCAATAACCCTACTATCCTCTTCATAAACAACAAATTCTTCATCGGGGTGATCTATTAATCTCTGCAATTTTTCTTGCATAAATTTCCCTGATCCATTATAACCAAGTTGGTCGAGGAGAACGATTATTGCATCGCCATCCTCTGTTTTTGCGTTTCTTATTGACATTTTTAGAGATATAAATTACAATTGCCGCAGCGAGTATTATCTAAGCTTTAGGTACCATGCCCATAAAATTAAAACAAATTGCAATACCACACGAATATATGCAACCAGAGGGGAACCTATTGCAGGATTTAACCTGCAAGCATCTACTATATGAAATGGGAGGAAGAAAATCATCAGTAACAATACGCATGCAGCAGCAGTAGATCTGTATCTGTCGATCAGCAAGAAAATGCCAAGTCCAAATTCGATCACACCCACAACGTAGTTAACTGCTGGAAGAGACATCCAATTTGGAATAAACGCCGCATACATCGCAGGATTAAGAACATGATTAACTCCTGTGAATAATAATATTACAGCAAAAAGCCAGATTAAAAATCGTTTTATCAAAGTCATCATCCAAAGATGCACCTTTTACTGGCTTTATGATCCTTAACCAGCTAAAATATAGCATTACCGTTTACTTACTAAATGGTCTTATATTCTGAGATACAAACAGATAACCCCATCCTACACCTCTTAAATATTAGCCAAATGGATAAAAAATAATTACGGCACAGCATTTGCTAAAGCGTTGATGAGATGAGCACAAAAGACCTTTCATATAAATTAGTAGACGCCGCTATTCAACTGGCCTTCACCACTGTACCCGGAATGGAACAGACCGACAAAACGTCCAGGGAAGTTTACAAAACACTGGCTGCAGAAATGCTATTGCTCAAAGCACGAAAAACTATTCAGTGCATCGTTCCATCAAGCTTGCAATCCCGCACAAGGGAATCTAAACAAGCGGTTTAAGTATTAAAAAACAGGATACTTCCGGGTTGCCATAAATTGCAGGGCTGCAATTACATTTGCTGCTAGTTCACTCTAAAAGCCTTTTTTTTCTTAAAAAGAAAAAAACGCAACAAAGTAACAAAAGGAAAACTTAAAGCAAATAAAAATAATATTTAAACATATATACAACTATGTATTGCAGAAATTAAATAATTATTTATAATTTCGCTCGCATGAAAACTTTAAAACTTTACCTCATATCAACTTTAGCTTTTATCTCCATAGCTTCCTGTAAAAAAAATAATGTTGAAGTTATTACTGATCCAGAAAAGGTAGTAGAATATAAAGACAGTCACAGCTGTCCAAAACGTTTTTCATAACTTATAAAAAGTGATTTTCCTGGAATTATGCGCTGTTTTTATTGCTCAAT
>JAATFQ010000184.1 GCA_015655115.1 Sphingobacteriales bacterium | reverse complement strand
TATTTGTCACAAATCAAACAGGCATTTTTGGATAAATTACCTGATCACCGGGTCATTCGTTTTAATCCGGTTTAACCGGTAAGTTAACACCATTTCAAAAGCTACATAGCCTACAAAAATAATATAACCGGGCTGTAATGATGTATAATTGATTGTAGTCGTATTTAAAAATTCATTACTGATATTTAAATTAGAAAGCTGACTTTTTAAAATACCATTCAAACCAATATAGGTCATCGCAATACCTACTACCATCACATCTGCCATATCCCATTTACCCAACTCAAAAGTCAGATATTTGACCACCTTGTTTTGAGCCAGCTTTTCGCTTCCCAGGATGACAATTCCCTTAGCGATCATTCTCAAAAGAGGAAGTATAATCACAAATAAAAGGATCAGTATACCTACAAGAATCGCATCGGGTTTCGGTTGTTCAATCAAAGTCTGCACTATCCCGAGGATACTTTTGCTCTGGAAAAATAATACCTGATTTTCAAATGATACTTTTTCACCCATAAGCATAAAATTAAGTGTCTGGATCCGCGCATCGACCTCTATGATCGATGCCGTCATTCCAACCGCTAAAAGAATAAATGCGAATAACAGTGACATTACAAAGAGCGTCTTCTGCAGTTCGCGCTTATTTCTCATGAGCCACCACAGCATCATTACAAGTACAACGCAGCCCAGCATGGCATACGCATAATTGTAGGTAACTTTACGAATGGAAGCCAGGTGTGAATTTACCTCATTATTAAAATCAACCGGGTTAGAAACCTGATACTTACGATATAGACTTTTGGTAACCTGGCTATACGCTACACTGGTACTGTCATAGGTAGCATTCTCGAGCTGATCAATTTTACTGGTAGCGATATTTTTGAGCCTGTTGATGCTGGCAGGGCTGTTCACTTTGTCAACAATCGTCTTTGAAAACGATGGCACCTGTGCCTGTAGCTGATTTGGATCAACAAATTGCTTAAATGCGAACTTTTTTAATTTGCCGCCTAAAGATTTCTGTGGTTTATTGATTTCTTTGACAACAGTGTTTATTAAACCGCTAAGCTGCGCTTCTACCTTCGCTTGTAAAACCTTCTTTTGGGCTGGAGTAACCTTATAGTCGTTCACCTGACGATCTACAACAGCCGCAATCTTTTCGCGCCACTGATCGAGAGAAAACAGTCCGAATGTAATGTTATTGGACATACTGTAATCTTCTTTAATCTGTTCCTGCTCAGCCGACAGTACATCAAGCTGGTAACCGAAATAGGCTTCCCCGCAAAGAAGTAGGCTTAGTCCTAGAATTAGTAAAATCCTGGCCAGTCCAAATTTTCTAGCTGTAGTATTTATTTGCTGAGTTGTCAATGTTTTAATGAATTAGATGATATTTGCAAGATGAGTTGTGAGTATCTAATGTGAATCGTAGGGTGTAATATACTTCAGGATCGTAGACAAAATAAGTCCGTATAATACAAAACTGATAAATATGATAAACCCTGGCTGCAGAGCAGTATTGTTTGTGGTGATAATGGTTAAAAAATCACTTTTGATATTGAGGCCGGATAACTGGTTTTCCAATAAGCCGTTTAAACCGATATAAGTCATCATAATGGCAATCACAATTACGTCTGCCATACTCCATTTCCCTGATTGAAATGCGAAGTATTTAATGAATTTATTTTCAGCAATACTTTTTTTACCCAGTAAATGTATACCTGTACAACTTAGTTTCATGATCGGGAAAAGAATACTAAAAATAAGGATTAAAACGCCCACCAGTATCGAATCTATTCCAGACTGGCTAATCAGAATCTTAACTACGTCTAATATGCTTTTACTTTGAAAGAACAATACCTGATTTTTGAAAACTACATGTTCTCCCAATAACACAAAATCAAGAGATCGGATACGCGCATCAACTTCGATCATTGATGCAGTTAAACCAACTGCCAGAAGAATAAAGGCAAATAATAACGACATTACAAAAAGTGTAGCGTGCAAATCAACTCTTTTACGAAAAATCCACCACAGGGATAGAACAACAGCTATACAGGCCAGCATTCCAAACGAGTAATTGTAGGTGACAGTTTTTATTTTGGCGAGTGAGGAAACGAGTTTATGATTAAATTCATCTTGAGAAGATACCTGGTATTTCAGGTACATTTTATGATGTAACGCAGTATTCACTGTCGATGTGCTGTCAATATAATCAGTTTTTTGGATCGTCTTAAACTTTCCCATAGCCATTGCGCTGACCTTCCTTTTATTCGCTGGGTCATCTATCTTTGCGATGACAGTTCTGGCAAAATCAGGAACCTGCGCTTTGATGTCATCGGTATTCACAAAGGTTTTAATGGCAAATTTTTTCAGCTTGCCACTAACAGTCTTTGTAGGTTTGTTGACCAGTGCTTCTGCTTTATTGATCAATGCCATGATAATTTCCTCCACTTCCACCTGGAGTTGTCTTTTTTGTTTCCTGGTCATAGTAAAATTACGGACCTGGTGTTTAATAATGCCCGCTACTTCATCCTTCCATTGGTCGGCCGAAAACAGTCCATGCATAATATTATTGACTTCGGAGTAATCTTCTTTTATTTCTTTTTGCTGATGTGAAAGAATGTATAGTTTAGCCCCAAAATAAGCCTCACTAGCCAGAAGCATGCTCAAGCCAAGGATTAATAATAATTTTGAGACATTAAATCTTTTAGCAGATGTATTTGGTTGTTGAGCGGTCAATTGATTCTAAATTAGGTTGCAATTACCATACAACTGAAAACTTTAGTAAAAGTTTGAGCATGGTTAAATTAAATACAGGTTTAGTTGATCCTTGCCCGAACAGCTCCACCAGAAAAGAATTAAAAAATGAAGAAGTAAGGACGTTTGTTACAGAAAGCGGTTTACCAAATCTATCTGTAAGCAAACGTCCTTGCTGATATTCCGGCTATTTCTTTACCAGTTCAACTCGTCTGTTCTTGGCCATATTAGCTTCGCTATCGTTCGCAACTAATGGTCTCTCTGCACCAAACCCAGCGGCAGTCAGTCTATTTGCAGCAACACCCTTTGAAGTTAATGATTTCAAAATTGTATTTGCGCGCTCTGCGGAAAGCTTTTTATTATGGTGAGCTGAGCCTGCATTATCAGTATGACCTTCGATAGCGTTTTTGAGATTGGCATTGCTTAGTTTGCGCAATGAATTTATTCAAAAACTACGGCTTGGAGCTTTATTAGCTAGATTTCTTCTAATTAGATTGATTATAAATAATGTTATATATTTGTCGGCATAAATGTTTACACTAAATATATAATTATTGATGAAATCTCTACTCATTGTTTTTTTTGCCTGTATTTTAGCAGGCCCTTTAACCTCTCTTGGCCAATCCACAGGGAAAATCGCGGGAAAGGTTACCTTAATAGACGGTGAGCCATTCGTCTCTGCATCAGTCTATTTGATAGAAATTAAAAGAGGTACACTAACAGATGATCATGGAAATTATTCCTTTAATAACGTAGCTGAAGGTACTTACACCATTAGGATACAGGTACTTGGTGCTGCACAAAAGGATATAAAGGTTACCGTTGTTGGCGGACAAACAGTAACGGCCAATTATCAGCTAAACAAAGAAAATATCCAAGCCTTACAGGAAGTAAACATCGCTACTACTACAAATAAGTTTTCAAAGAAGGAAAGCATTTACATCGCGAGACTTCCTTTAAAAAATCTGGAGAACCCACAAGTATATAACTCAATCCCTAAGGAACTGATCCAGGAGCAAATGGCAGTTGATTTGGCAAGTATTTCAAAGAATGTTCCCGGGGCAGGTGTACCTATGATTGCCAATCAGGGTCGTGTTACTTTTCGTTCCCGAGGTTTTGAAACCGAGCCTAATGCGAGAAATGGTGTAGCGGGAGCGGCTTTTTCATCCATAGATCCGGCAAATCTTGAACGGGTAGAAGCCATTAAGGGGCCTTCAGCAACTTTATTTGGTAACAGTGTTTCCAGTAGTTATGGTGGCTTGTATAACAGGGTAACTAAAAAACCGTATACTGATTTTGGCGGTGAAGTAAATTATTTTGGCGGAAGCTGGGATTTCAATCGCCTTACGGTAGATCTAAATACCCCTGTTAATGCTGATAAAACAGCTTTGTTCCGGTTAAATGGGGCTACTAGTTTCGAGAAAAGCTTCCAGGATCAGGGCTTTACTAATAGTTTAAGCCTTGCCCCAAGTTTCTCTTACCAAATCACCGACCGTTTATCCTTATTGCTTGATGTAGAATTTGGCCAGGCCAAAGGGACATCAGTAGTACGTTTCAATCCATTTATAAGGACTCCAACAGCCGAGATGACAGCGCTGACAAGGTCGATTGCAGATTTGCAATTCCCTTATAATAAAACTTTCCTGAGCAATGATTTGCCTTACCAGACCCAAATGGTGAATATCTTCGCGCAGATCAATTATAAAATTTCAGAGAAATGGACTTCTCAAACGGTTATCTCCCGTGCCCGTTCCTCTATTAACGGCTATATAAGCGCATTAAGGGGAACATCAGACTCTCAGATTGCCCCTCAGATTATTTCAGGTTATACTACTTTCATTGCTACTGATCTTCAGCAGAATTTTATCGGGGATTTTAAAATTGCAAATTTGCGTAACCGCCTGGTTGTTGGGTTAGATTATTATAATAATTCTAATGCTTTTGACCGTGTAACAGTGAATATGCCTAATGTTAACTTTATAAACACACCGGCTACTTATCGTATCAGCCGTTTTAAAGTCGACTCTATTGCAAGTGTAACTCCAATTAGAAATCTTCGTAAAGAAACTAACGGAGACGATACCTACTCTGTGTATGCATCGGATGTGATCAATATTACCGATAGATTATTGGCGATGCTAAGTCTGCGTGTAAACAATTACAAA
Organism: Sphingobacteriales bacterium; assembly: GCA_015655115.1. Lineage (GTDB taxonomy): Bacteria > Bacteroidota > Bacteroidia > Sphingobacteriales > Sphingobacteriaceae > Pedobacter. Next base: position 27,488 of record JAATFQ010000184.1, on the reverse strand, counting down.
TATAACGGGGTTTATAATATCACAACAGGCGTCACTGCAGGTGGTATCGGCGTTGGCGGTGTACAGGTTGGTCCCTATAAACAGACTTCATTGTCGCAAAAACTAGGTCTTGTGTATGAGTTATCTAAAGACCGTATATCCTTGTTTGGTAACTACATGAATGGTTTTGTTAATAACAGCGGAATAATAGCAGATGGAAGTGCGATTAAACCAGAGCACGCTAACCAGATGGAGTTTGGGGTAAAGGGCGATGTGCTGAATCATATGCTTGTAGGAACTATTAGTTATTATGATATCCGGGTTGAGAATATGTTACGTACAGATCCTAATGATGTAAATTATAGTGTTCAGGACGGAACAAGGCTAAGCAGAGGTTTAGAAGTGGAATTGACCGCTAATCCTTTTGCAGGGTTCAATGTCATTGCTGGTTATGCTTATAATGATAGTAAACTGACGAAAGCCAGACCGGAAGAAGATGGATTGCGTCCTGGTTTATCGGGTCCACCACATACATTTAATTTATGGATGAGCTACCGTTTTCCTGAAGGCAATCTAAAAGGATTAGGTGTAGGCTTCGGCGGAAATGCAGGTAGCTGGTCTTACCATACCAATACTGTACTTACCAAGATTACCATTCCATCTTATACTATGTTAGACGCAAGTATTTTTTACGATCAGCCTAAATACCGTATTGGTTTCAAGGTTGATAATTTGACTAGCGAAAAAACATGGTCGGTAAGGTTAACTCCGCAAGCACCGGCAAGATTTATTGGCAATGTAGCCTTGAAATTCTAATATTAGAATAATTATAGTTTCCTATCTACGAAAATAGCCTGCGTCATATCCTGATCGCAGGCTATTTTTATACCTGGTTTTTCCCGATTAAGCATTCATAATTTTAACGTGGACTTTCACTTAATATGTAAAGCTATTCACTCCCATGTTTCATAGCTATTGACGGCTAATATAATGACCTTTCATCCGTATTAAAAATGAACTAGAATTATTAGTTATTCAACTTAATAGTACCTTCGCTAATCTGGATAAATAAATTCCTGTTAATATGAAGCGTACCATTTTATTTGGGGCAATTTGTTTGATTTTTATACCTGCCTGTGGGCAAGTAGCCCATAAAGTACGCCCTGTTTCCATAGCAGAACGACTAAAAATCAAGGCGTTTGAGGCCAAAAGTATATCGTGCCAGACTACATCTCCTGACTCTGCAATTTATTTTGCTGATCTGGGGTTAAAACTATCGCGTACCCTCAATTATAAATTAGGTGAGGGGCAGATGCTGAACCAGTTTGCCCGGATTAATGAGCAGTACGGGAACCTGAACCTCGCCATAAAATATCAAAAAGAAGCAAGAGATATTTTTAAAAGCCTGCACAATCCTCTTTCCTATGACGCTGATGCCAATCTGGGGCTACTCCAGGCACAAACCGGTAAATTATCATATGGCACAATGCTGATTAACAGCTCACTAAAATATTACGAAAATAAAAGGGATACTATAGGGATTAGTAAGTCTTATATCAGGCTCGGTCAAGTTAAGGAGCTAAGTGGTCACCTGTCACAGGCACTTCAATGTTATGACAAGGCAGAGCAGCTGCAAATGGATAGGCCAATAACAATAGATTATTTTAATTTAATACTTCGCGTTGGCAATCTGCATAACAAACAGGGCAACTACCGCCAGGCGGCGGACTACTACCAAAAGGGAATTGGGCAAAGTGGCGCAAAAGAACATATTAAAACCCATGTATCCTTTTTGAACCATGCCGGGCAAACGTATGATAAACTTGGAAACAAACGCCAGGCGTTAGCCTACCATCAGCAGGCCCTGAAAAAGGCGATGTCCAGTGGAATGCTGGAAGAACAAGCGCGTTCCCTGATGGGGATTGCACAGGTACAAAAAAGCCAGAATGCAGATCAGAGTATCCTGCATTTGAAAAATGCGCTAAATATCGCCCGATCTATTGGCAACAAACAACTGTTACAAGAGATTTTTCATAGTCTTTCTGAAATTTATAGGCAACAGTCCCGGTACCTTGAAGCTTTAACGGCACTTGAACAGCACCATTTGCTTGTTGACAGTCTTGAAAAAAGCAATACGGGACATAAAATCGCTGCTTTACAAAGTAGCTACGACCTTACGGAATCGAAACTTCGGATAGAATCCCTGCAACTCAGTAACCTTCACAAAACGGAACAGCGTAATAGAGTGTTTATATTTGCTGGCACTATTCTGGTTGTTTTATTTGTTTTTGCAGCTTATTTATATAAGACCAAGCGGCTGAACCAGCGCCTCGAGGCCACAAATCTAATCAAGGACAAGCTGTTTTCTATTATTGGGCATGACTTGCGAAATCCTATAGGCGGTATCACTCAACTGCTGGCTATTATGGAAGAAGGTGATCTGACCGCCCAGGAGCAGCATGATATGGTTGCTGAAATGCGTAAGCAGGGCAGCGTGTCACTTGAAATTTTAAATGCACTGCTCAACTGGGGAGAAGCCCAGCTGAAAGGCATTCATGTAAAGCCCTCAAAGTTTAATGCAAAAAGTAGTATCACTAAAAATATATTTGCTTTGCAAACGCAGGCCGCCGACAAAGCCATACTATTTTCAGACAAAGTACCATCCGAACTTCAGGTTTACGGGGATGTCAATCATTTCGATTTTATTATACGCAACTTACTCTCTAATGCCATAAAATTCAGCCATCTATCCGGGGCAATTGAAATTGCTGCTGAGCATAAACCCGGTAGTAGCAAGGCTATTTTCTCAGTCAGGGACCATGGAAAAGGTATCAGCAAAAAACAACAGGAACTTTTCTTGAAATCCAACCTTGACATTTCTTTTGGCACAGCGGGAGAAAAGGGAACTGGTATCGGGTTAATGCTGAGTAAGGAATTTGTCAAGGCCAATCATGGTAGGATCTGGGTAGACAGCATAGAAGGAGAGGGCGCTACTTTCTATTTCACTTTTTCTTTGCCGGAGATGAACGAAGCTTAAGACTATAAACGGTTCATTTATTAATCAAGCGTATTCCTCTTTATTGATCGTCCTTAACATCATTGAATTTATAAAGGAAGCTGGAGTTATAACACTTCAATATTCGGATGCTCCGCAATTATTTCCATTACTATTTCAAAAAACGTTTGTCCCTTGCCATTTTCTAAAGCTTCTAGTCGCTCTTTTATCAATTGAACATTAAAAACAGAAGGACTTGCCAGCTTATCTTTATAAAATGTTTTAGTTGCATCCAGGCCTAAGACACATTTACTCTTTTCTATATTATGCCAAACCAACTCGATTGGTTCTTTTTGCTTTATTTCTCCAAAGCCGCCGTACATCATGTCACTTAAAGCATCAAGACTTTGTCCAATCTGCCAATTTTCATTCTGCATGAATACCCGGTTGATCTCTGTGTAAAATGAAGCAATATCATTAATATGGTCACCTTCGATAAACAGACGTTTTTTCATAGAACAATCATTTGGTGTTTTTTTAAATCAAAGGTAACTTGTTTTCCGATCCAGTTTAATGATAATATACCATCATAAATTAAGTCATCGATAAAGGACGCTTTTACATCCCGGCATTGAATGGCAGGTGAAGCTTTTGCTGTTATGGATTTGATATTGGCTTGGTAAATAATGGTCTTAAGCTTTGGATTAAACTCACTCGGGATCACTATTTTACTGGCGCTTGCAGTATCAATACCAAAAGCCGGAATATACTTTGAGTTTATGCGATATACATTATTCCCAGCACCACTATCAATTGAAAATTGTAATGTTAACTTATCGTTGACCATAAAATAAGCAAATATAGATAACGCTTTGCCTCTCGAGTCCTCCAACTGCAGTGGAATTTGATGTCCCGACTTCCGAATGGCAGACATACTTTTATCTGTCTCAAAAATTATCTTTTTGTTGGTGTAATCAATTGTAAATGGCTGGTCCTTAAAACTCATCAGAGAAATCAGGCCATCGATGGGACCGAGGTTTACATCAAAAATTGTCAATACCGGGTTACGCTCAACAAAGGTTCCTAATGCTACTGTCTGTGCATCATATAGGTCGGCTGTTAGTTTCTCACCGGTAGCGCGAAAAGCAGTATAGCTACCATCCTGTTTATGCAGCTTGCCTATTTTATCCGAAAAGGTTTTAGTTACCAGCGTTAAGCCAGCACCTGTATCAAATATAAAGTTGCCCTCTACCCCGTTAATCTTTACCTTGATCATTATATGGCCTTGCGCCGTCAGTTCAAACGGGATGAATGACTGTGCATGGCTTGTGCTGGTTATTAGCAATACAAACATAAAAAGAAATAGAGGTCTTGACCAGGAATATAAGGTAGAATGCATAGTATAATGTGTATTTATTGGGGTAAAATAATTATAATTTAGCAAAACGAAAAATAAAATGCTCTGAATTTGGATGCCTTGATCGTTTATTTTAACCATTCGTAAATTAACGATATAAGGTTAATCTGATTACAATAAATTGAATTTAATCGTTTGATAAATAGGAGTTTATGTTGTGGATCATTCTTTGCTGATGTTAAAGAAATGAAAAACATAAAAACGATACAACCTTTAGACTTCTCAATACAAAAACTATGCAAAGATATAAAATAGCTATACTGGATGACTATCAGGATGTAGCCAGATCCTTTACCGATTGGACACCGGTTACCCAATATGCCGATATAGAAATCTTTACGACGCATTTACATGAAGAGGTAGAGATTGCGGCACGCCTGATGCCCTTTGATATTATCTGTGTTATGCGTGAGCGTACCCCACTGACAGCGGGTTTACTAATGCGTTTAAGCAATCTGAAGCTGGTTGTATCAACCGGTGAGCAAAACCGGTCTATAGATGTCAAAGCAGCTGAAGCGCTAGGTATTGTGGTGCAAAACACCAATTATTTAGGCCATGGTGCGCTTGAGCTCACCTGGGCACTGCTTTTCGCAGTGGCCAAACATATCCCGCAGGAAAATGCCAGCCTGCGTGCCGGTGGATGGCAACATCTGGTGGGTAATGACCTGAGAGGTAAAACTTTGGGTATATTGGGGCTTGGTAATCTGGGCTCACAGGTTGCCGCTGTTGCTAAGGCCTTTGATATGGATGTGATTGCCTGGAGTGAGAACCTAACCCCTGAAAAAGCACGGGTGGGCGGAGCAAGGTATGTAGATAAGAAGAGCCTTTTTCAGTTGTCAGATTACCTGACCGTCCAGATGGTGCTTAGTGATCGCAGTAAGGGTATTGTTGGTGTAGAAGAATTGGCGTTGATGAAGCCAACCGCCTATCTGATCAATACCTCCAGGGGACCCTTGGTAGATGAAGCCGCATTGATAGCTGCGCTTGAGCAAAACAAAATTGCCGGGGCCGCCCTGGATGTATTTGATAAAGAGCCTTTGGATGCCGCGCACCCTTTTAGGACATTGAACAATGTACTGGCAACTCCCCACATTGGTTATGTAACGCAAGATACTTACCATCTTTTTTTTAACGATATCGTCAGCATTTTGATACAGTGGCTAAAGCAAAATGCCCATTAACAGCCTACCCGAAAGGATAGACTGTTAATCATCGGTTTATTTTTTGCAGGAACGTGTGTATTCTTCCGGCAATTTCGTTTCCATACTCTTCGAGGAGAAAATGCCCGCCATCAAACAGATGTACCTCTGCATTGGGCAAGTCCTTCTTATAGGCCAGGGCACCGGATCCCGGAAATATCTTATCGTTCTTGCCCCAGGTGATCAGCACCGGGGGCTTGTGTTTTCTGAGGTATTCCTGCCATTCCGGATACTTCGGGAAATTGTTTCCGTAGTCGTTGAAAAGAATTTTCTGGATATCTTTTATACCTGGCTGCTCAAAGATGAAATGATCCATATAATAGCTGTCCGGACTTATCCGCTCCGGATGTTTTGTACCATAAATATATTGTTCTTTTATTCCCTCCATTGACATCATATATGCGGTAACGGCATCCAGACCTTTCATATCATGTGCGGCCGTCAGCGTTCCGATTTTCTGTACATCGGGGCCAAGTCCCTCTAAGTAAATATTCGCATTTTGAATAATGAGCGACTTGACCAGTTCAGGTCTTTTGTTAATGATTCTAAAACCTATAGGCCCACCGTAATCCTGCAGATAAAAGCTAATGGATTTTAACTGCAACTTGTCAATAAATTTCTCTACTACTTCCGCAAGGTGATCAAAGGAGTAATTGAAAACAGCAGGAGAGGGGCAGCTGCTGAATCCAAATCCCGGATAATCAGGAGCTATCAGGTGGTAGTGTGGAGCAAGCCGTTCCATCAGGTTTCTGTACATGTGGGAAGAGGAAGGAAATCCATGCAGCAATAAAATAACAGGTTTTTTAGGATCTCCGGCTTCCCTATAGAATATTTCTATACCATCAATCTTTGTTTTCCGGTATTTGATGTGGTAAGCCCTGCTATCTACCTGTGCATTTACTTTGGCAGAGAGTGAAGCTGCAGCCAGGAGTAAAATCAAAATAAAACTTCTCTTTTTCATTGTTTTTAATTTATAAGATTGAACATATCATTTTACAAGTAGCCCTAAACGCTCCAGGCTGGCTGCACGTTTCAAAAAGGAAACCTTATTTGGCATCCGCTTTAAATGTGCCCTGATCAATGTCTTTTAAAAAGGCGGTCAAGGATGAAAAATACCGTTGCTGGTCATCATACATAGCCATGTGACTGCCTTCAGGGCATAAATATGTCCGGCTGTAGGGCAGTAGAAGGCCTTCTTTCTTCATGCTTGCAGGATTCATCTCATCGTACTGGCCACCGAGTACTAACACAGGAATCTTTATGTTTGGCAGTCTGTCCCAAAAATCCCAGTTTTTGAAATTCCCGGTTACATGAAACTCATCAACCCCCTGCATTTGCAGGTAAATGGTTTGATTGGGCTTTTTAAATGTTCTAAACAAAGGTTCGGGCCATTTAGCCAGAGGCAGACGGCATATCACCTGGGTATAAAGCTTGTTCATCAGCAGGTCAGTATATTGTGCCGAAGTATATGCCTTGATCCGGTCAAGTGAATCGTAAAGTAGTTTGTCTCCTGGGCTAAAAAGCTTCGACTTTAGTATAGACGTATAGTCTAAGTAATCTTTCAGGCTGCCCGTCATGTTGGAGAACACCGCACCTTTTACATGGGATTGGTATTTATCCAGGTATTCCATCGCCAGCAAGCTACCCCAGGAATGTCCCAAGATGTAGAATTTATCTAATCCCAGGCCTTTTCGTACCTGCTCAACTTCTTCAACGTAACGCGGGATGGTCCACAATGAGGTGTCTGCAGGCACATCTGAATTGCCGCAACCCAGCTGGTCGTAATAATAGATCTCCATTCCTTCTTTCGGCAGAAAATCATCGAAGCATTCCAGATAATCGTGAGAGAAACCTGGTCCACCGTGTAACAGCAATATCTTTATCTTTCCTTCACCCACCTTTTTGGTCCATACCTTATACTTTCCATCGATTTCAATCAGTTTATTACCACCCGTTTTGATGCTGTCCGTTTTGATAGGACTGACTGTTACGTAGGGATCTTTCGGTGAATTACACGCTGTCAGCGCAGTCAGCGCGACTAACAAAAGTTTACTTTTCATATTATTTATACTAGATGTTATACAATTTGTTTATGCTTGATAGTATATCATACATCTTAAAATGCGCCGCCGGAGCTGTGTGTGTGCCGGTCGTAACCGTACACTGCAACCAGCATCCTCAATAGGCAACTAATATTCCGAATCCGTCAAACGAGTTCCCCGCCGCGTGCATTCAGTGACGATAGTATTAGAATTATAGTGATATTATTAGTGCTTAACCGGGGGATAAATTAAATGGAATATTGATGAATAATCTGTGCTGATAAAGGTGGCCAGTTCCTGGATAAGATCTCTTCTAATTGCATGATCTCATCAGCATAGACGTTTTTTTTGCGCTTTCCAAAATAAAGGGTGTTTTCAACAGAGAAACTACCTTCCCATGCTAGTTTCACTTCGTTATCCGAAACGTACCTCTTGCAAAGAAAGTCTGGAACAAGGGCGAAGCCTTTGCCATTTGCCAGACATCGCAGAATTGAACTAAAATAGGGCAGGACATAGTTTGACCTGAATTCGGGCAATGAGCCGAAGTTAGCTTCCCAGAATCTTTTCAGCTGTTCAGTATCTGCAGCTCTGGTATACCACGTTTGGACCGACAGCCATTTTTTTATCGCTGGCCTGTCGTTGGTCAGCGCAAGCTGGTCGAGTTCTTCAGTATCCGTTTGGCTACCACAAATCAGTACCATTTGTTCGGTTGTGAACGGTGTATAAGCCATGTTGTTTTGATTACCTTTTTGCTGAGTTAAAATCAGGTCTAATGCTCCGTTGTTCAGATCCTGTACCATTTGCTGGTGTTCGCCGAATCTGGTGATCAGGTCGAATGGCAGACTGGAAATATAAGGTTCAAGCGTATGCTGAAAGAGTTCAAATCCCATTCCGACGCTGACAGTAGGCCTTAACATCTTTGATCTACGGTGAAAGACCTGTTCAGCTTCTTCGAGCTTGTTCATATGATCGATGATATAATTGTAAAGCATAATTCCCCTTTCGGTCGCCATCATTTTTCTGGTATCGCGTTCAAAAAGGCGGTAGCCCGTATATGATTCCAGCGAACTCAGGTGGAGGCTAACTCCTGGTTGGGAAATAAACAGCACTTGTGCAGCTGCCGATAATGTGCCAGCTTCATATATGACTTTAAAAGTTCTAAACCATTCTAAATTTAACATCGCCTGTTGATTTAAGATTCATATATATATTAAGACGGATCTTGTTTTTTAAAGACCAGCTCTTGCATCAAGCCATTCAAGGATGTCCTTAATCACAATTCCATTGTATTTGTCATTTAAAAGGTCATGGTAATACCCCTCATACAGCTTTAGTTGTTTATCTGCTGAAGAAGCATGTTCTATGAAGTATTTACTCCCTTCCGGCCTTGTCGCTTTATCAGCAGTACCATGTAGTATCAAAAGCGGAAGTTTCAATTCAGGCATTCCTTTTTTTAAGTATTCAGAAGCAAGCAACAGTTGCTGCATTGTTTTTGCCGGTTGCTTTTCGTTTTCCAGTAAAGGGTCGTTATTCATCTTTTCTACCAGCTCACGCTCACGGGAAAAATCTTCGTTCTTCAATTTGATGAGCCGTGTATGTGGTATAATTTGGCCCAGGAATTTGACAATGGCCAATGCAAAGCCCGGTACAGGAAGATCAAAAGCAAAACTTTCAGAAATCAGTCCTTTTAATTTGGCTTGATGCAGCAACGCATACACTGACGCAAATACACCACCGGCACTATGGCCTAGTAAAAAAATGGGTACTGCAGGATGGGAAGATGCTATAATACCCAATAATAAGCCGATATCCGCAATGATCTCTTTATAATCCGAAATGTAATAACGCTCACCAGCTGAATGTCCACGGCCGCGAAGGTCGATTGCATATGCTTCGTAGCCATTTTCGTTAAGCTGTGAGGCAAAGTGTCGATAATAGGCGCTATGGGAATTCAATCCGTGAACGATCAGGATGACTCCTTTCGGTGTGACTGTTGCCTTCCAGTTCCTGAAAAAAATATGCTCCCCACTACTACTGGTGAAACCTGATATAGTTTCGTTTTCTTTTGAAGCTGTCATGAAATTATTTTTAGTACTTATCTAACACTGAAGCCCATACCAATCCCATACCATTCATTTTATAAATCTGATGAATTTCAATGAAGATGGTTAATGTGTTTTAAATCAGTGTTATATGTATATATCTTACAAATCGTGCAGATATAACTGAGAGGTGTATCTCCGATAATTTCGGAGATACACCAAAAGAACTCCGAAATTATCGGAGGAGATTGTCATTTACTTAAGCATTTCCTTTCAGACGTTTAAAATCTTCACTTTTGATTCCAAGCTTCGCCATTTTTGATTCCAGTGTAGTAGGTTTTATATTCAGTAATTCAGCGGCGCCATTTATGCCACGTATGCGGCCTTCCACCTTTTTAAGTACCGAAATGATATATTCTCTTTCTGTTTCCTTTTGAACCTGCTTTACATCCTGGAGTGTTTCAATGTTAACCTTGCCGGATAAGCCGGGAGACACATTGGTTAAGCTACGCTTTAATTCCAGCGGGGATTTTCCATCATTGAGAATTACAGAATGCTCCAGTACATTCTCTAGTTCACGGATATTTCCGGGCCAGTTATAGGCAGACAGTTCGTTCATCATCGCTGAAGAAATGCCCATATATTCCTTATTGAATTCTTTACAAAACCTGTCGGCGAAAAATAAAGCCAGTGCTGGTAGGTCACTTTTACGTTCCTGTAAAGAGGGTAGGGTAATTGGAAAGACATTAAGACGATAATACAGGTCAAGCCGGAAGTTTCCTCTGGCTACTTCTTTTTCAAGGTTCCGGTTTGTTGCAGCAATAATACGGACGTCCAGTTTTTTGATAGAAGAACCGCCTACATACTCAATTTCCTTTTCCTGTAAAACACGTAATAACTTAACCTGCATCTCTAATGTCAGCTCTCCGATTTCATCCAGGAAAATAGTACCTCCGTCGGCCTGTTCAAACTTTCCTTTTCGTTTTTCTACAGCCCCGGTAAATGCACCTTTCTCATGTCCGAATAATTCGGATTCAATCAGTGTAGGCGGAATGGCTGCACAGTTTACTTTCACAAAGGCATTATTCCCCCTTGGGGAAAGCGTATGGATCGACTGTGCTATTTTCTCTTTTCCTGTTCCGCTTTCACCCAGTATTAACACTGAAGTATGATAGGGCGCAACCTGTGCAGTAAGATCTAGTGCGTCCAGTAAAAGAGGATGGTTTCCGATAATATTGTTAAATGCAGAGTGATCGGGTAATTGAACTGCCGGCTTATTGATGGAATTGGTCCCCGAAATTTTCAGGCGTTTCAATAAGTTTATATGGTTGGTATTGAAAATGCCAGGCTGACGGCTATAAAAAAAATAGTACAGCGAATGCCCATCATTTAACATAACAGGAAATGCGAGGGTAGAGACCATCTGGAAACAATTCAACCATAATTTTCGCAGTGGATTATGATGGAGATCTTCATCGGCTTTCCCGTTATAAATAACAGCTTCTCTATCTGCGCAAACGTGGTCAATGATTGAAGACAGTTCATTTTTATCTATTCCAGCAATCGTCATCAGTTCCTGATGACCTATATACTGGTATTCATTAAATCCGATACGTAGATAGCCAGTGTCCTCAACATGTTGCGTGTCAATTGCCCTGCGTTCTGCCACCATCAGGTCAAAAGGGATGTGGCTTTGCAGCAGCCTGGCTATTTTCAATAATCTTTCCTGAATCGGTATGGTTTCCGAATTGATCCTATTCAGCTGTTCCTGCAAGAGTTCTGCCTCCCTAAGTTTTGACTCGAGGCTATACTGGTGACGGTACCAGGCGATATCCAGCGTAACCAGCAGGTCTTTTTCCCTGAAAGGTTTAACAAGAAATCCATAGGGCTCTGTAGTCTTTGCTTCTTCCAGTATTTTCTGGCTTGAATTGGCAGATAGATAAACAAAAGCGATATTTTGCGCACGCAGCTCCCTGGCGAGATCAATACCAGATTTCTTTCCTTCAAGCATGATGTCCAACAACACAATATCCGGTTTCTGCTGCTGCAAACATTCCATAGCTTCTTCTACCGAAACTGCAACCCCATTGATCCGGTACCCCGCTTTCTCTAAAATCAGGCGCAGGTCATTGGCTACAACATATTCATCCTCTACAATTAGTATTTTATTTCCCATGTTTTGATTGCGATATATCAGCTGAGGTAGTCATAAACTATTTATTTAAAATCTTAAACCTGACAATCACCTGTACGCCATTGTTATTTTCAATTGTGAGCGTCCCCTGTAATTGCCTGCTCAGCCCCTGCATCAGGTCAAGTCCCAATGATTTAGGCCTCAGCTTGTCAATTTCTTCATGCATACCACTACCATTATCTGATATCTTTAGGATTAAATATTCAGGGCCGTCACGTTGCAATTGAATATTGACTATTCCACGTTGTTCGTTCAGAAATGCATGTTTAATGGCATTGACAATACTTTCAGTAATAATCAGACCCAGCGGGATCGCCTGTACCACGTCAAGTTCCAGTGGTTCAATGTTTTGCTTAAAAACGATCCGGTTATCCATATCGAAACTATCATGCAGATAGCGCGCCAGCTCATATATGTATTCAGCCATTGAAATAGTAGATATGTTTTCATCCTGGTAAAGTTTTTGGTGAATCATCGACATTGCCTGCATCCGCCGGAGGCTATCTTTCACAGCGATGATGGCTGCTTTATCATGGAGATAGGCAGATTGTGAACTCAACAGGCTGGTGACCATCTGAAGATTATTTTTAACCCGGTGATGTACTTCCCTGATGAGCCATTCTTTTTCTTTCAGCAACTTCTCCTGTCCGGCATTCAGCTGTTCTAAAAAAACATTTTTCTGGTCCAGTTCCCGCTGACTGGCTTGCAGTTTGCGATTGGTTTTTTGTTTGATGAGGTAACGGTTCAGCAATAATCCAGCAATCACCAGTAGTAATGCCAGCCCGGCCAGTGTAATGTTTTTAGTCTTGTCTGCCTCTTTTGCCCTGATTTGCGCTAGTTGGTTCTGGCTGCTAAGTAGTTTAATGCTCTTGTCTTTTTGATCAGCTTCATATTTTACCAATAATTCGTTTACCTTTTTTCGCTGGTCATAACTAAAAGCCGAGTCTGCAAACTGGTGGCTCAGCTGGATATTTTTAATGGCATTTAAGTAGCGTTTTTCAGTCGAATCGATTTTAAACAGAAAGTAATAGTAGTTTTCCTTTCGCTCAAAATCCGATTCGGAAGTATACTTCTTTCCCCGCTCCAGCAGTAGCCTGGCCTGGACAGTATTTCCAATAGTGCGGTAAAACGTAGAGATTTGAAAAAATGCAGAAGGAAATTCGTCGTGAACATATTCCAAAGGGAAATGCGCTGCAATTGATAGAAAGGCTTTGTAGTTTTTCTCTGCCAGGTTAAGCTGCTTAAGATTCTCATAACTTATTCCATAAAACAAGGCAACGTGCATTTGCTCAAACAGATTTGTGGGTGGAAATTGTTTTACAGTCCTGTTGAGCATGGACAAAGCCTCTTTTGCTTTGTTGATCTGATTCAGTGTTCCAACTTTGCCCAGAAATGATTTGTACCAGAACAATCTTGTTCCGCCAGTCTGTTTTTCCAGTGCTTTATTATACCAGCCGATAGATTCCGGAAAATTCCCCAGGTGTTCATACAGCATCGCCCGGCGGGCAAAAAAGAAACTTTTGAAAACAGAATCATTTTTTGATGTCAGGCATTCTAAACTCTTGTTCGAGTAAGCCAAAGCATTGGTGAGCTCCCCTTTACGTTGCGCCATAAAGGCGAGGCCATCATAAGGATATTGTTGCTGGCGAAAGTTAATGTCCTTTTGTAGCGTGACGACCTCTAGCAGACGTTTTTCGGCTAGATCATAGCGTTTGGTAACAAAATATTCAATATTTATCAGTGAAAGCGCTTCAATTTCTTTGTCTTTCAGTTTTTGTGATCTGAAAATAGACAGCGCTTTCTCAAAGTAGGAGAGCCTTAGCGGGTTCCCGTAAAAAAGCAGTTCACCGGCATTCATTAATGTCCGGGCCCTGACCAGCGTGTTTCCAGATCGCTCAGATAACTTCAGGGCTTCATTGATGACACGCTGACCTTCATCGGGTTGCCCGGATTGACTAAGCAGGTGTGCCTTAAGTGTCATACTCTCAATTTGCCATTGGGGTGACTGATCTTTGCTCAGGCGTACCGCTTCGTTAATGTACCTCGCAGCTTCCCTGAGGTCTGGCTTAGTATTGCCAGGCCTGAAAACAAAGTAACTAGCCAGTTCTACAAGTACTCGCATGCGCGGTTCGCCTTGTAGCTTATCTTTTAATGCCTCTGCTGCCTTTACTTTTCCTGCATCCAGCAGATGAGTCCCATTTGTTGGTTTCCCGTTGCTATAGCCCTCATTGTGGATAAGAAGCGGACTAAATCCGTAGAGTTTACACGGAACGAGGATGGCACTGTCCATATCAATTTGGCCCTGACTTATAGTGTGGAGATATTGCCCGATGATACGGATCAGCAATCGTTGTCTCGCTACGTCGCTATATCCGGATGTATTGACTTGTCCCTTTACGCTCGTAATTGATATCAGCATGAGAGAGATACTTATCAATACCGATAAAAATTGAGCAAGAAATATCTGCGGGCATTTATGATTCATATTGATATTCAATAGAGCTATAGCGAATATAAGGAATCGCCGGCTAATAGTTCCACGAAATAATTCAATAGGTATATCGCAAAATGTTTATAGAAAGGATAATGCAGGCGGTATAGTTAAATGTGTTACCATTTATTTATCCTGAGAGTTGGTTTTGAAACCGAAAGGGCGGAGCAAAGATTCAGCCCTTTCGGGAACAGTTAGTATTTGAGCATACCTGTCCGTATTAGCTTCCTGTACAGCAGACAACAAAATTTACTGTCATAAAAACAACTTATTGCTTCACCTTGCGGTCCAGAAAATCCTTGATCGTCTCACCGATTTCCTCACCGTGGCTTTCCAGGGCAAAATGCCCGGCGTCAAATAAGTGGTATTCCAGGTTTTTTACATCTTTTTTATATGCTTCTGCACCGCCTACCGGAAAAATGTAATCATTCTTACCATACACAATCAGCATTTCAGGATTGTAGTCTCTGAAATATTGCTGCCATTTCGGATATTGTGGCGGATTGGTCCCATAATCATAGAAGAGATCCAATTGGATCTGACCATTCTCTGGCCGCTCCAGGTGACGCAGATCAATTTCCCAGTTGTCGGGGCTGATGACAGCAGGGGTGGCTACACCATGAGTATATTGCCATTTTAGTCCGTCAGGGTTGTGGAATGTAGCCAGTGTTGTTTCCGCTTCTTTATCATTTCTGTCTTTCCAGTAAGCTTTAAACGGATCCCAGAACGTTTCGAGCCCTTCTTCATAAGCACAGCCATTCTGAACAATTAAAGTATCGATCTTTTCCGGGTGTTTAGATGCAATTCTCCAGCCGACAGGTGCACCATAGTCCATCAGGTATAAGCTGTATCTGGAAATACCCAGTTTACCCAGCAGAGTTTCAACAATAGAGGCGAAATTATCAAAGGTGTAAGCAAAGTCAGCTATTGGAGGCTGTTCGCTTCGTCCATAACCCGGATAGTCCGGTGCGATCAGATGATACTTGTCTGACAGCTGTGTGATCAGGTTTCTAAACATGTGAGACGAAGCCGGATAACCATGCAACAAAACGAGTGTTGGTGCATTCTTTGGTCCCGCTTCACGGTAAAAAATATTGACGCCATTGATGTCAATAAATTGATGAGTGGTTTGATTTTTCATGTCGATATATTTGTTTTAAGTAGCACTTATTGTTTTGTTATTAGTTCATATTGTTTTTTTAGTAGTTTCTTACGTTTTTATTGTCTGCAAACTGCCTCTGGTGGTTATTTTCTTCTGGCCGCCTTCGGCAGTTTAAAGCTTATGATGCTAACATGAGCTCGCTGGTACCCGGTTTAAATCCTATCGGAATCCGATACCCGATATCCAAAAGTATAGACAGCAAAAGGATTTTTTATATCACCTGAATCATATGAGTTATCACTAAAATTATAATTGAAGAATGGATCTACTCAGCCAAAAGAGGAGACTTGAGATCATAGATATAATAACACTTATAAATTGTATGATAGCAAAAGCCATTGGTGATAAATCGGGGTTCTTTAACTTTGAAATGCGGTTTATCACTTCCTTCATCAGGAAGTATCCGTAATTAAATCATACTTAAGAAATAATAATATGAAAAGAATAGCAATCAACGGACTGGGTAGGATTGGCCGTGCTTCTCTGAAAGTCATCCTCGCAACAGAAGGTTTGGAACTAGTAGGCGTAAACGACCTGATGAGCATAGAAAATGCCGTTTACCTGTTGAAATACGACAGTATTTACGGCAAATATGAAAAAGCCATCTCCCATAAGGACGACCGGATTTATATCGATGATAAATCTTTCCGGTATACCTCACTAAAAGATATTGCTGATCTCCCCTGGAAGCAACTCAACGCAGACGTGGTCATTGAAAGTACAGGTTTATTTACCAGTAAAGCAGACGGTGAAAAGCATCTGGCTTCAGGCGCAAAATTCGTCGTAATTTCAGGTCCGACAAAAGATACGCCTACTGTGGTCCACGGTGTAAATACAGAAGACGGCAAGGTAAGTATCTTTTCCTGTGCCAGTTGTACTACAAATAATATCAGCCCCATCATTGAAATTCTTGGAAGGAGGATTGGCATTAAAAAAGCAATATTAAATACGACGCATGCCTATACAGCATCGCAGACATTGATGGATGCACCTTCAAAAAAAGAACCGCGAATGGGCAGGACAGCAGGAATCAATCTTGCACCTGCTGCAACAGGTGCTGCAATTGCAACTACTAAAGCCCTCCCGCAATACCTGGGAAAGTTTGACGGAGTGGCCGTTAGAGTCCCCGTTCCTGTAGGTTCCATATCTGATGTTACATTCATCGCTGAGCGGCCGACCACTGCAGAAGAGATCAATTCCATCCTGGAAGATGAAGCCGCATCAGAACGGTATAGATATGTGATCAGCATCACCGACGAACCTTTGGTCTCCACTGACATTGTCAAAAGCCCGTTTGCGGCTATTGTGGACCTGGCTATGACCAGGGTAGTAGATGGAGACCTGGTGAAGGGCCTGGTACGACAACGAATGGGGTTTTACCAACCAGATGATCAGACAGATCCAGTCCCTTTAAGGTCCTCAGGGGTCATTGAAAAACTAAAATAACGGAGATGAATTATTCGGAACTTGCATTCACAGAAGCAGTCAAAACATTACAGGAAAGGCTGGGGAGCAGGCTCAGTTATGAACGGATGGAAAAAATGAGCTACGTTGATGGGCTCACTGATTATGAAACGGATTTTATTAGCCAGATTGACAGCTTTTACCTTGCATCTTTCGGTGAAAATGATTATCCTTACATCCAGCACCGCGGTGGTCCCAAAGGTTTTATCCGGGTGATTGACAAATCGACTCTGGGGATCGTGGATTTTATAGGAAACCGGCAATACATCTCCGCCGGTAATATTTCAGTTAACCCAAAGGTCTCTCTTATTTTATTATCCTATCCGCTAAGAACAAGGTTAAAAATTTATGCAGAGGCAGAGCTGATAGAATTGCAGGAAGACAGTAGCCTTTATGAATTCCTCCGTCCGAAGGACTATAAGTTTAAGCCAGAGCGGATAATGATTTTCAGGATCAAGGCCTACGATTGGAACTGTCCACAGCACATCATTCCAAAATACAGTCTGGAAGAAGTTAGAGAACTGCTTGAACCGCAAAAGAAGTATATTGATAAACTGGAACAAGAACTTAAAGAACTCAGGGGAAAACAACTGTAAACTAATTATAATGCCATATGCAAGCATTATAGCAATCAAATATTCGTGACCATAGGTCAATAGGCCTGGACTCGCCAAATTAAAATTATCAGAAATACCTTTCAAAAGTTAATCCATAACTGAGTAGAGAGTTCTCCCTGTCTGTTCTGGATATACTGTTATAATTAAAATTTGTGGTCAGGCTTAGCCATCTGTTTACCTTGAAAGAGATTGAAGAATTGGATTTGACGATATAGTCGTCCCCATTATTTAGCGAACTCTGTAAAAAAGAAGAGCTATTCAGCACGATCATCTTCCTGATCACAAAATTGAAGGTAAGGCGCAATGAATTTCTATAAGTGTGGTAAACATCATTTATACCAGATTCAAGTATGAGATCACTGCTATCAAATAAGATCCCGTCACTTATATTCAGATAAGCATCCTCCCGGTCATATATACTGTAGGCGATTCCTGCTCCGGACAGTAACTGGTTATTTATTTTTAATGATTTACTCGTATTGTAGTTCAGCAAACCCCAATAAAAGAAATGAGGAAAGGTTTTATATAAGTTAAAATCAAGCGAAGAAGAGAAATCATTATTAGTTAGCTGCCGGTTCTGTTTGCCATATACCCAATTATTATTAAAATTGAGGCTTATCGTTTTTTTCTTTATCCCGAAACGTACTGCGTTGTTCAGCAAGTAGTTTTTACTGTCATTTGTTTTATTTACCGATCCCCCGGTGTTATAGTTAATGACATAATTGGTACTATCATTAAACTGTGAAAAACAAGTACTGCAGACAAACAAAAGGGGGATAAACGCAATAAATCTCATCATAAAAGCAATATTCATTTAAGCCTAACAAAGAAATCAGCATAAAGTGTTATAGTTCTGCAGAGGTTTGCATCCTTTGTTATGTATCAAAATTGTTCGCTGATCATCGATGGCGAATAACCAAAATGCTTTTTAAAAGCGTAAGAAAAATGAGACAGATTTTCAAAACCTGTTTCGTAATATACATCCACTGGCTTTCTTTTCCCTATTGACAGCTGATAATGTGCCAATTCCAGCCTTTTTTGTGTCAGCCATTTTTGGGGGCTTGTATGGAATGCAGCTTTGAAATCCCGTTTAAAAGTGGTCAGGCTGCGGCCTGTTAAACTACCAAACTTCTCCAGGTTAACATTAAACATATAATTTTTTTCCATGAACTCTGTCAGGTTGATCTTGCCCGGCTCAGAAAAATCTGACAAAATATTATTGATATCTTTATCCAGGGTGCGGAGAATAGTAATGGCTTCTTCCATTTTTAAGAAGCCAAGTTCTTCAGGTAATTTATCTTCCAACTCAAAATAGGGCAATAAGGATGCGAAGAAACTCTCCAATAAGATGTTTTTCTCGAGTGGTATTACTTTATGAGCATAAGGCTGATGCGCTACGAATTTATTTTTAGTGTAATAGTCCCTGAGCCGGCATGCAGTTAACCTCATCACTACCGCCTTATAATCCCTTCCGTCTTTTGGATATTTAATTAGAGTAGCTAACTGATTTCTAGGAAACAGGAGCGTATCGCCAGCTTCAAAGGTATAATTGCTGTTTGCCTGAATAACCTTTAATTCACCCGAAATCACGCGCACCAAAGAATGATCGTCTAAAATCATCTCTTTTCTATAGTGCCGGTCCTCTGTGCATGCCAGGACAATTTCTGCATACCGGTTTATCTGTTTCACTGCCATAACACAAGATAAATAAAGAAATCCGGCCAAATTTAATTTGACCAGATTTCTTTTCGTTTAATAGAATTATAAAATGTCAAATTTTACACCTGTAAGTTCTTCGCTTAAGGTCCATAACTGCTTAGCAGCTTTCGCATCCAGGGCAAATGGCATCACGCCACTGATCTTTTCAACGTCATCTCCCCAGTTCTCAGTAGGATCGAAATCTGTATCTAATAAAGCTATGTCGGTATTTTCACAATACACGCCACCGATGTCATTTAACTGAGGGCTGGTTGCACACCATATTTGCGTAGAAATTCCTTGCTGAGCACTTTTTACTCCAGTAAATTCCTTTTGAATGTAGTTACCTTCCTCATCAGCCATGCCCAGGATTTTCATCGTATCCAAGCCTATAGAACGACCAAGATCAGTGCTTAATATCAAACCAGGATGTAATGAATAAGCACGAACACCGTATTGTTTACCACGGTTGTCTAATTCTAGCGCAAATAAAATATTAGCCGTTTTGGATTGCCCATAAGCCTGCATCGGGTCATAAGCTCTATGTTCGAAATTAGGATCCTCAAATATTACAGAAGAAGCATGATGTCCCCAGGAAGAAGTATTGATCACTCTAGCTCCTTCAGCGAGCTCCAGAGCTGGCCAAAGCCTCGCTGTCAGATGAAAATGGCCGAGGTGATTGGTCGAAAACTGAGCTTCATAACCTCGTTGATCACGCTGTAAGGGCGTCCACATAATGCCTGCATTATTGAAAAGTAAATGCAGCACTCTGCCAGAAGCCAGAAATTTTCCGGCAAAGTCATCTATTGAATTTGGGTCTGTAATTTCCAGCGGTTCTATCTCTACACCAGCAACATCTGCTAGATTTTTCTTTGCTTTTTCGGTATCACGCGCTGCTACGATTACAGTCGCCCCGGCAGCCACCAGCGTTTTTGTTGTTTCTAAGCCTAATCCTGAATGACCGCCAGTAACGATTGCTATCTTTCCTGTCAGATCAATACCATTTATGACTTGTTCAGCGGTGGATGTTTTGTCGAACCCTGAGCCAAGGGGCCGCTGCAATTTACCCTGATAATTATTTTGTTCCATTTTTAAATGTTTTTTTTGTTCAACAAATGTAGATGGCTATACAACTCTGTATTTTGTTTAGCGGACCTATTTTTCTTTGTTTAACGGGCCAAATTAAGGCTGGCATTCAAAGTACTGGATCAGATAACTATATTATCATTTTGCAAGCAGTGTCTTCCCCTCCAGCAGATGAGTTTTGCATTCCCGCTGGCTGAAGAGCTCCAGTCCTTCCTGCCACCATTTGCTCATTTCCTCATTGTCGAAGACAAAAGAATGTGACGTAAGTTCCCTGTTGATATAATAAAAGCTAATTTTCACGTTCCTGTTTGCTGCTTCCAGCTTGGAGATAATCAAGTCGTCGTTTGCGATTTGGTTAAGCATAAAGTCGCTGGTTCTTGCAAATACCTCGATTGCATTCTGCAAAGGCGGACTATTATAGACCACTTTTTCCTGACGGAGGACGATCGTATCTATCTCCGTGGCACCCTTTAAAATGGCCTCCTGCACAGGGATCAGATTGCCAAAGCCACCGTCGGCGTAGTCGTTACCGTCCTTTTGGAAAAGGCTCATCAAGGGAGATAGATTACAAGACGCCCACATCCAGTCACAGAACTCTTCATAGCTGCATTCATTTGATGATTTATACTCGATCATCTGAGTCGTTAAGTTGGCTACCGTGACAACTACCTCTTTTTTTAGCGCTTTTATCCGTTCAAAATCCGCTAGCTTAAAGTTTTTACTAATCAGTGTTCTCAGAGCACTACTATCGCCAAGCGTCTTCTGTTTTTTGATAAATTGCATAATAATCCCAAGATGGTTCATGCGCAGTTTTACCTCACCATTTTTGCGCTTGACGATAAAGGGGCAGACGGTAAAAATATCCGACTGACTGATGCTGGTATACAGCCTTTTGATCCTTTCGATATCGCCGATGGCGAGGAAGGGTACAAGCAGGCTACCAGTTGAGCTTCCTACAAAAAGATCATAGTCTTTTCCAGCATTGCGCAACAGATATTCAGATACACCACCTGCAAACGCGCCTTTGCTTCCACCGCCCGATATTACAAGTGTTCTCATTTGATCTTTAACTAATGGTTTTTTCTTTGAACGTTTGTTCGGTGCAGCCATATAAATGAATATCAATTATCTGTGCTTTATGTGGCCATGAATATAGATTGCGTACCAACATATCGGTTATCAAAATTCTTTTCATTTAGCGTGTGATATTGAAATCTGCAGCCTCATATAAACTTAAGCATAAAACCACTATCATATCACCATAGTCGCTAAATTTATATTTTTAAACTGACTTCTAATATCTGTCCGTAAATTTATTTTGAGACTGTCTAACTGCAAAACAGGCGCCAAAGTTTTCAACTGTATTGGCAGATCTGAGGCAACCTGTTAAGCTTTTCGCAGCTACAACGATTTATTTCTGAATGAAAACATCAAGATTTTGTTCCATTGGAAGCTCAACCATCTCTGCAGCATCGGCGATAGTCATTTCGGTAACAAAGGCTTCTCTGGGCGTACGTACTTTTTTCATATTCACCAGCCAGTCCTGCTCAGTTTCCCGGTAGCCTAAAGGTAAAATCACCGTACTTCTGTAGCCATTGTCCTTTAACTTTAAGAGTTCATCTAGCTTTTCCGGTAGAAAGCCTTCTATCGGTGTGGCATCCACTTTTTGTTCTGCCGCAGCAGCAATTGCCATAGCCAGCGAGATATAACTCTGTTTTGCCGCATGATGTGCCTGCCATTCCTGACCTGATTTCTCATAAAGGTCCATGATAATCCCTTTGTAACCGTCCATTGTGCTGTGCGGCAAGCCACGTTCATCCATCACATAATTAAATACTTTGGAGATTCGTTCATCACTATAACCATCCCATGCTGCAAATACCAGCAAATGTGAACAATCTGTAATTTGGCTTTGGTTATACGCAATACCTTGTATTCTTTCCAGCAACGCCTTATCCGAGATGACAATGACTTTATACTGCTGTAAGCCGGACGAAGACGGCGCCATACGTGCAGCTTCTAAAATATAATCCAATTTTTCCTGAGGGATTTTTGCTCCATTCATTTTTTTTGTGGCGTAGCGCCACTGTAAATCTTCAAGTAAACTCATGTTCTTTATTTTTTTACAAATGTAGATTACCTGCGGTTAATAAGTAACTTTGTGACAATAAGTAACGGTGACATCCGAGTAACCTATGTGACATTAAAGTAACCTTTGTATATGGAAAAAGAGATTTCAGATTATCCGCCATTTAGCGATTGTGCTAAAAAGATTCGTGCCATTGATGATACGATGGATATCTTAAGTGGTAAATGGAAAGTATCAATCCTTGCGCGTCTCTGTTACAGGCCTATGCGGTATTCAGAATTGTTAAAAGACGTAAATGGTATTTCGGGTAAAGTGCTTAGCAGGGAATTAAAAGACCTGGAAATAAATGGGTTGATTAACAGAAAAGTTTCCCAAAGCAAGCCTCTTTCTGTAACTTATGAACTTTCCGAATACGGTACGTCTTTAAAAGATTTAACGGAGAGTATTGCAGAATGGGGCTTACAACACCGGGACCGAATTATTAATTGTAATAAGTAGATGAATTAAATCTGCTCCTCCGTGAGACTCAACAGGGGATTCAATAAAATACACATTCATGGCTATATTCTTACGTATTCTGCTTAGTGATTCTGGGATGATCTTCAGGTACGATGCAATATATTGCTGAAAGCCTGTGCGATAATTATTAATCCAGTGGCGTAACTACAAAAAATGTTACCTTCGAGGAAATTAGTAATCACTATGAACATACTCAAATATCTCCTTATCTTGGTATTTATCGCAATTGTATCCATTACAAATGCCCAGGACAGATTTAATGCTTTTAATCTCGATGGCAGTCCATTTCCTGTTGATACTTCCCGGGTAAAAACCTTACAACAATACAAGGATGCTACAGGATATAAGTTTTTAGGATCAGACATACTTAATGACAAGGATGAAACAATTATGTTATATCAGCCATTATCCTATAAACCGGTTATAATGCTTGGTAAAGATTCACTTAGTGTATTGAATTCATTAAAATATATTGATAAGAAAAGCTATTTATATTCTTATAAAATTTCTTCTGATTTTAATGATATGGTACGTCTTAATTTTACCCGGAGTGATATTATACAACTTTTAGGCGAGCCTAAAAGTGAATCGCAGCGTCTGGACGTTTATACTATACTAGCTTATCCAGAGTTTTCGGTTCAATGCGCAACCTATGGGGACGATCCATCCCAAATTACAGTAGATGAGATAGTACGATATAAGCTTTTTGCAGCTAAAAAGAGCGGTATTGGAATATGGGGTTTCAAAATCAACGTTAATGATAAAGATTATGTTACTGGTTTCCGTGCGACTTTTATGAATATGTCATGGAAAAAAATTAAATACATTTATATCACAATTAGTGCAGTAAATGCAGTAAAGAATCCTGTTGCCACCAAAACAGTAAAAGCAATTGGTCCAATTAATTTTAATAAAACAACTTCAAAAAGTTATGATAATCTTTTCCTCTCAAAAAATATAAATTCAATAAAGATAACTTCGCTCAAAATCCTATATATTGACGGAACGGTGAAGATCATCAGTGGACCATTATTATTGGCGAGTTTCTTATAAAATAACGCTGATAGATTTCATCCAAGAAAAAGAATGTAAATAGGTAAGGGATAAGCTATCAAGTGATGTGCTTGTCCCTTATTTTATTCTGATATTTTGTAATTAAAAATCTGTTCTTAAAACTGCTCCCTGGCTTGCATTTGTCACCAATGCCCTATATTGACTTAACCACCTTGAGTTCAAAATTTTCTTGACTGGAATGAATTCTGCTTTCCGTTTTGTAATTTCTTCATCGCTTAAATTGACTGACAGGATGTAATTATCAACATCGATATGGATCTCATCACCGTCTTTGAGTAAACCGATCATACCGCCTTCCCCTGCCTCAGGAGAGACATGACCGATTGAGGCACCTCTTGTTGCTCCGCTAAATCTTCCATCTGTAATCAGTGCAACAGAACTTCCCAGCCCCATGCCCATGATCAAACTTGTAGGTGTTAACATCTCCTGCATACCCGGACCGCCTTTTGGGCCTTCATATCTGATCACTACAACATCACCCGCTTTTACTTCCTTCATCAGGATGCCTGCAACAGCTTCATCCTGGCCATCATAACATACAGCTTTCCCAGTAAATACCCTTGCACCCGTAAGGCCCGCTGTTTTGATGACAGCACCTTCCTCAGCAAGGTTCCCGTAAAGGATAGCCAATCCGCCAACCTGGCTATATGGATTATCTACCGTACGGATAATATTTTCATCCTTGATTTGCGCATCTGCAATTTTCTCCAACAAGGTTTCTCCGCTGATCGTCAGATTATCTATCAGGACATTATTCCCTCTTTTTGTCATCTCCTTCATCACAGCATTTACTCCACCAGCACTATTAATATCCTCCATATGAACCGTTGACAGGCTTGGAGAGATTTTAGCAATATGGGAGACATTTTTAGAGATCTCATTGATGTCTTTCAATTGAAAATTTACATCCGCTTCATTTGCAATCGCCAGCATATGTAAAACCGTATTGGTGCTTCCGCCCATCGCCATATCAACGGCAAATGCATTTTTTACGGCATTTTCATTGAGTATGTTTTTCAGCTTAAATTTCTCACCTGTAGCCTCATTTTTTGCTATTTCACAAATTCGTTTAGCAGCTTTTCGGTAAAGCGCTTCACGGTCGGGCGTTTGAGCCAGTATAGTTCCGTTTCCTGGCAGTGCAATTCCCATTGCTTCCATTAAGGTATTCATAGAGTTTGCTGTAAACATGCCCGAACAGCTTCCTCCGCTTGGGCAGGCATTGCATTCAATATCCAGTAGCTCTTCATCGCTCATCTTTCCAGCTTCATGTTTCCCTACAGCTTCAAATGCAGTTGCCAGGTCGATTGGTGTCCCATCTTTTTTATAACCCTTTGCCATTGGTCCGCCGCTAACAAAAATTGTGGGTACATTAACCCTCAGCGCACCCATGATCATACCCGGGACTATCTTATCACAGTTCGGTATTGCGATCATCGCATCGAGTTTGTGCGCATTCATTACGGTTTCTATTGAATTTGCAATAAGCTCTCTGCTTGGCAATGAATACAGCATTCCATCGTGTCCCATGGCAATGCCATCATCAACACCAATGGTATTAAATTCAAATGGAACACATCCATTTGCCCGTATCTCCTCTTTGATTATGTCAGCTACTTTATTCAAAAAAAAGTGGCCCGGGATAATTTCTATAAATGAATTTGCTACACCAATAAAAGGTTTTCCAAAATCTTCATCTTTTAATCCTGTAGCTCTGAATAATGATCTATGTGGTGTTCTTTGATGTCCTTTTTTTACTTCGTCACTTCTCATGTTAGGTGTTTATTTTATCTCTCTGAATCTGTTGCAATCACTATATCTGCGACTTTAGCCTGCTCAGCGTTTCCGGCGATATATTCAGGTAGGCTGCTAAATTGGTGTTTGATAACCGTTGAATAAGTTCGGGATTGTTTTTGAGCAGGTCCCTATAACGTTCTGTGGCATTTTGAGTGAGGAGACTGCTGAGCCTGGAATTGATCACCGTCAGTCCGTATTCCAGAATATAAATATATATTTTGTCCCATGCAGGAATCGTCGCCCTTAAATTAAAGAAGTCATGATGAGAAATAACCAGTAGTTCCGATTTTTCCACTGCCTGAATGTATTCAGGAGAAGGCTCCCTGGAAATGAAACTTACTATCGACGTTAAAAAGGTATGCTCAAATGCCATGAACCGCGTGGCTGTACTATGATCCTCACTGCTGTAGTATAACCTGAGGCAACCCTTATTAATAAAAAACAGCTTGTCGGCTACGACGCCTTGTTCCAATAAATTCTCATGCTTGTCTACCATTAAAGGTTTAAAGCAGGAAACAACAGCTACTAATTGCTCTGCATTCAGGGCGGTTATTTTTTGTATTAAATCTGCAAGCACCGTTGTCATTATCTCTATTACGTAACTAAGAATCAAAGTTGCAGCAAAAACTTCTAAAAAACATTGACGAAGGTCAAAATCGAAATCGACAACTCATAAATTAACTTGATTTTTATGTAGTCCGCATTTTCATCAGTAAATAATTGTTTTTTTAAGGTTATGAAGCTATTATGATCTTTTCATTTCTGTTTGTGATCTGTAAGATCATGATGGTTTCATCACAAAATTATTTTGTAAGTTTGATCAAAGCAAATACAATGAAAGGAGAAACCATTCAGACGCTTCATCCTGATCCGAATAAAATCAACAAGAAAATCTCATTAGAGAAATACGAACTCATTAAAAAAGAGATCTTAGCTATTTTGTCAGAAGGGCAACCTACGCATACGGAATTGATGGAAACACTATACCAAAACGTGAAAGATACTTTTGATGGCGGTGTGCAGTGGTACGGCGAGACGGTAAAGCTTGACCTGGAGGCAAGAGGAATGATAGATAGGACCAAAACCAAGCCTGAAAGATATCGGCTGGTTCCATAGACCTGTCTTTATTTTTTTATTAATAAAAAACTGTTGGACTAAGACCAACTGAAATCAAAAATGTCATGAAACAATCAAACAATAAAATACTTATTACTGGCGGGGCTTCGGGCATTGGCCTGGGGCTTTCCGAAAGGTTCATCAAAGATGGCAATACCGTGATTATTTGTGGAAGACGGGAAGAGGCATTGAAAGAAGCGACCGAAAAGTTCCCGGGTGTCATCACTAAGGCATGCGATATTTCTAGTGAAACCCATCGCACCGAGCTTTTCAGTTGGATTGCCGAAAACCACCCAGACCTGAACGTACTGGTCAATAATGCTGGCATCCAGAACTGGATCGATGTTTCCGCAGATGGATTTTATACAAAAGCCAGCGAGGAGATTGCGATCAATATTAATGCACCCTTGCATCTGGCAGAACTCTTCCTGAAGCTTACTTCTCCCGATGTAATAATGAATGTTACCTCAGGCCTTGCTTTTATTCCACTTTCAAAGGTTCCGGTTTATT